>PLME01000007.1 GCA_003142375.1 Dehalococcoidia bacterium
TCGGTGATCGATTTGGCGTCTTTTTTGCGGAAAGTAAGCGTTGCAATGTACGATGCCGGCAGAAGCACGCGCTCTTCGGCCGGATGGCCGTAGTGCATCAGCAGGGGCGATCGGTTCTTCAGCTCGGCCATCTTGGGATTGATAAATAATATAGACCATACGGGCAGATTTTCATCTATTAGCGACTGAACGAATTTTTGCAGATCACGGGCATCGGCGCAGCCTATGGAAACAACCTGCATTTCATCGTTGGGCTGTACCTTAACCGTCAACTCGCTGATGAAGCCGGTAGTTCCCTCGGCATCGGAGATCAGGTCTAGCTCATCGCCGCTGAACTCCTTCACGCTCCCATCCGGCAGTACGACCCTGGCCTTAACCACGTTGTCCCTGAACCACCCGGCTTCAAAAGAGCCAATGCCTGCCCCTCCCTGGGCGAACCAGCCGCCTGCGGTGGATGAAGGGTAGCTGGTGGGATAAAGACGCAGCGTAAGCCCTTTTTTAGCAAGCTCCCTGTCGAGCTTTTCCCAGATAACGCCGGCCTGAACACGAGCTGTGTTAGAGGCCGGGTCTATGTCGAGCACGCGGTTCATGCGGTAAAAGTCGACTACGATGCCCTTTTTCAGCGGTATGACCCCTCCATAGCCTGAGGAGGCCTTACCGCGTGGCGTCAGCGGAATCCTGTTCTTGGCCGCCCAACGCACAATATCCACCAATTCGTCTTCGGAGACGGGCTGGACAACTGCCTCGGGCACCGTGTCCCCGATGAAAGGCTTAATGATATTGGGCATAGCTGCTATGTCGTGCCCGTATAAAATGCGTTCCGTCTTGTTGAAATTAACCCTGTTGCCGAACTGGCCCTGCAAGAACGCTTTTTGCGATGAATGAAGCTTACTCATTTAATCCTCCGCTCCCTGATTCAGTTGGTTGTTTCTATTATTGATATTTAAATATTTAGTGACGTGCGGTACTAAACTGGCGCTGTTCAACCCCTTGTAAGCAGGTTCCTCCTGTTCTCCAGGTTTTCCATTATGGCCTGCCGCACAAGCTCGCAGCATTCTGCGATGATCGGGGTTGCCAGCCTGTAATAGACGGCCTGACCGTCTCGGCGCGATAGGACAATGCCGTGAGCTTTCATGATGCGCAGATGTTGAGATGCGTTTTGCATCTCTATACCCACCTGCGAAGCGATCTCTCCAACCGTTTTTTCCTTTTTACCCAATACTTTCAATATACCGAGCCGCTTGGGGTTGGAGAGCACACCCAGCATCTCGGCCTGCAATTCAAGAATAGGTTTATCCGTTTCCATTTTTCCGCCTTTAAATATAAAAAAATCTGTGCTTTATGATCTTGCTAAAGTTGCATACTTGCGAACTATTGCAAGTATAGCATGCGCGAGCAGGCCCCGCAAAAGGCGTCGCTATAGGTAAGCAATTTCGCGCCTGTGTTAGAATATACAAAATATAGTTTCGGACGCAGGGAGAATATGTATCGGAAATATTTTCAGTTTATAGCACTGGCTTTATTGACGGTTACACTGATTTTGCCCTCCATCGCCTGTCAGCAGGGAGGGAGTGGCGCCGACCTGGGCGCAACATTAACTCGGGCTTACAACAACGTTCGTGAGTGGTTCATAATGCAGGGTGCCAAGGACCGCATCGAGAATATCCGCAAGGGTGATGCTGCCATCACGATCGTGGATGACAGCGGCACGCCTGTCAGGGATGCCCGGGTATATTTCGAGCAGCAGAGCCACGACTTCCTCTTCGGCTCCAATCTATCTCCACTTGGCGAACCATCCAACGGGCCGAATGGCATCGACCAGGATTGGGCCAATGCTTATACAGCGCTTTTTAACTACGGCACCCTGCCCTTCTACTGGGATGTTTATGAGCCCAAGCCTGGCCAGACCGCTGAGCAGGCCCTGAGGGCCATGGCGGACTGGGCCAGGAAGAGGGATATAGTTTCTAAAGGGTCACCCCTTATATCCGCTGATGCCGTGCCGGCCTGGGCGCCTCCGGCTGTAAACGACATGCAGGCCAGCCAGGAGAAACGTGTCAAGGACATCACCGGTGGTTTCTGCGGATTGGTTGACTATTGGGACGTAGTAAATGAGCCGACATTGGGTCCCCGTGCCAATACCTCTGTGGGAAACTGGATGAACTCCCGCACATCGGCCGTTGTCTGCTCCGATGCGCTTAGCTGGGCCAGGTCGGCATGCCCCAAGGCAAACCTGGTAATAAACGATTTCCGCACCGACCAGGATTTCAGGGACATCCTGGAAGGTATTCTGCGGCAGCACGGCAGCTATGATGCTATTGGCATAGAGACGGATATGCTGCGCGGCAATTGGCCCTTTTATCAGGTATGGGATATCTGCGAGCGCTTCAAAGACCTCAATGTTCCCATACATTTTACCGAGGTAACGATACTGAGCGGCAGCCCCAGGACCGACCTTGGAACCGGTGGGAAGCAATCCGGAAGCTGGCCCAGCACGCCTGAAGGCGAGCTTGCGCAAGCAGACTATGCCGAGAAATTCTACACGATGCTTTTCAGCAACCCTTCGGTGCAGGCCATAACATGGTGGAACTTTTCCGATAAGGGCGCTGCACAGGGAGCGCCATCCGGCCTGCTGCGTGCGGATATGAGCAAAAAGCCAGCCTATGACAGGTTGCTCAAGCTTATACGTGATGATTGGTGGTCGCGCGGCAACGCTTATACCGGAAATAGCGGCACAGCAAATTTCCGCGGCTTTTTTGGTCAGTACAAGTTGATCATCGAGAAGGATAATAAGAGGGTTGAATCAGGCATCTACATCACCCGCGGGCTGGACAACAAACTCAAAATCCAGTTGACGGGCTATACCCAACTGCCGCCCACTCCTCTCTACCAGTTGATCTGGCCCTACGTTTTGGCTGTGGTTGTCATAGCTATAATTGTTCTCATAGTGAGATGGATCGATAAAATGCAGCGCAGGATATAAATCCTGCAGGATGGTGAGAGGTCGTGGATGCTATAGAAGCTATCATGACACGCCACAGTATACGCAAGTATACCGCGCAACCGGTCACCGATGAGCTCGTAGACCGGTTGCTTCAAGCCGGCATGGCAGCGCCCTCGGCCGCCAATGAGCAGCCCTGGCACTTCGTGGTGATTAAAGAGCGCCGTCTGCTGGAACAGGTACCGTCTTTCCATCCCTATTCCCATATGCTTAAAGAAGCTGCGCTGGCTATTCTGGTCTGTGAGGACCCCGGACTGGAAATAATCAAAGGCCGCGGTATGCTGGATTGCTCGGCCGCCACGCAGAATATTCTGCTGGCGGCTCATGCACTGGGATTGGGGGCGGTCTGGTTGGGGATCTATCCCGTTAAGGAGCGTATGAACGGTATGAGAAAGCTGCTTAATATTCCTTCTCAAATCGTTCCCGTGTCACTGGTCTCCATCGGATACTCCGATGAAAAGCTGCGCAAAGAAGACAGGTTCAAGCCGGAAAGGGTGCATTATAATCAGTGGACGGCAACCAAGGAGTAAGACAAATGGCCAAGAAAGAGATCATGAATGCCTGCCACCTTTACCCGATGCCGATTGTGCTGGTAGGCGCCAAGCATGAGGGCAGGGTCAATTTTATGCCTGCCGCCTTCTGCGGCATATTGAATATCAACCCGCCCATAGTAGCGCTGGGCCTTAGCAAGATGCACTTTACCTCCAGGGGCATGGAAGAAAACGGTGTTTTCAGCATCAACCTGCCTTCGGTCGAGATGGTGGAAGCGACCGACTACTGCGGCGTGGTATCCGGGCATAAGGTGGATAAGTCGGGCCTGTTCAAGGTCTTCTACGGCAAGCTTGAGACGGCGCCCATGATCGAGGAATGCAGGCTCAATATGGAATGCAAGCTGGTACAGAAGGTCGCCCTGGGAGTGGATACCGCCTATATAGGCGAAATTGTGGCAAGCTATTGCGAAGACAAATATATGGACGGTAAAATGCCGGATATGGCCAAACTGAACCCGCTCATCTTCTCGATGGGAGATAATACCTACTGGAGCATCGGCAAGAACGTGGGCAAGGCCTGGAGCATCGGCAAGGGCTATAAATAGGCCCGGTTGTTAACGGGCAGTAGCCATTAGTATAATATATGGTCTTACGGGCCTGTAGCTCAATTGGGAGAGCGC
>PLME01000025.1 GCA_003142375.1 Dehalococcoidia bacterium
CCGCCCTCGCCCGTGCAGGTGAAGGTGTTGAAGGCCGTTGCGGCGCGGGCCTTGGAGAGCTGGGTGACGTTGCTCACTGAGCCGAAAGACATCCCGCCGCCGTACCAGGGCACGTCCAGCCTGATCTGAGGCCGGCCGTCGTTGCGCCTGTTCAGCTCCAGGCTGGTGTCGATCTCGTCTGCGCTCAGCTCTACCGGCGGCTTCTCCGGGAACTTGAACCTTAAGCGGTCGAAGCCTCCCTCGGAGGCGCCGCATTCGTAATCATATCCGTAATCGGGTGAGGGCGGTTCGCCGGTCTCGGCCATCTTCCAGGTGGCCAGTATCAGGTCGGCCGGCCAACGGTAATCGCCCAACAGCTTCATCATGGGGTTCTCGACCATGCGCAGGGCCTTCTGCGGACAGAGGTCCACGCAGTAGTGGTCGGTCTTCTGACAGGCCGGGCCGAGGCAGGTATGCTGGTGCGGGGCGGCAAAATACTTATAGCCCTCTTTCATGATATGCACGCCCTGCGGGCAGACCTCGACGCATTTGCCGCACATGATGCAGTCGGCGCTGCGGCGGATAATATACTTGGCAAGCTCGTTGCGATAGCGGGGCGGCGCGGTTTTGATCACGCGC
This sequence comes from Dehalococcoidia bacterium, assembly GCA_003142375.1. Taxonomy (GTDB): domain Bacteria; phylum Chloroflexota; class Dehalococcoidia; order GIF9; family UBA5629; genus UBA1162. Next base: position 619 of record PLME01000025.1, read on the forward strand.
TCCACCTTCACCTGCGGGACGAGCGTTTTTACCGTATTGGGCGGCAGGTTTTCGTTATCTATTTTTTCGGGAACCAAAGATTTTGCCAAAGGTTGCCTCCTCGAGCTCTTCAAAGAACAGGGCGCGGCCTACTTCGCCGCGCAGCCTTCGCGCATCACGAATGCCCATAGCGCCCATGACCTCGATAAGCTGGTCGTGCCAGGCTGCGATCAGGTTGATCATGCGCCCTACGGCGTATTTCTCGTCCAACTCATTAAGTTTGGCGGGACAACGTGAAACGTCGCAAACATGGCAGAGATGGCATTCCAGACCGATCAGCAACGGCAGGTTGATGGTTACAGCATCGGCGCCGCAGAGGAGCTGCTTGGCCATATGCTCGGCCAGGGCAATGCCGCCGCCCGCTATGATGGTGACCTCGTTGCGGATACCGTCGGATACCAGGGGGTTATGTATCTGGCGCACCATGTCCTTGACGAACCTGGGGTTTTTAGCGCCGATCTCGTCGCCGTTCATGTCCGCCACCACGTGGATGGCCTCGATATGCGGCCGGTGGGCCAGCTCGACGGCACGCTTGACGCCCGCTGCATCCAGTTTGACACGTACGGCGACAACCATATTGGGATTGATGTTCTTGAGCTCTTTAATTCGCTGGTCGATCTTGTCGTCATCGCTGATCTCGGCCAGCCTGATCTTCTGCAATATATCTTTGCGCAGCAGCGGCGCACCGCTGCTGAAATAAAATGCGATATTGGGGAGGTACTGCTGCAGGTCGTTGCCCAGCAGGCCGATATCCTTCGAATCGGCGATCATGACGATGCCGGTGGCGGCCGCCGCGGCCTTGAAAACGGGCAGGAGTTGCGGCAGGCTGTACTCTTTGGGCAGCATGTCGATCATCATGGGCATGGGTATATCAACCAGAGGCGGCATTTTTAGCTGCCCGTCTTTGCTGAAATTCAGGACGGAGAGCTTCCTGCCGATATCTACGGCGGTGCTGATATATTCACGTCCGTGTATGCCGTCGCGGGTAGGGCGGACGATCTCCGACATGTCCGTCCACATGGAGTCGAAGCCGGGGCCGGAGAACTTACCACGGTAGCCTGCACCAGAGACGGGGATCTTGGCGGTCTCAGCCTGCGACCAGGTGGTCTCGATGATGGCAGGGGTCCAGTACCTGTTGCCCAGCCGTTCGTAGACGGGGTTGGCCGACAGGGCCAGCAGCCCCTTAGTGCACTGCTGCACGCAGGAGAAGCATCCCATGCACTGGAAGAAGAAGGCGTCCATCTCGGTCAGGCCGCGGATATAGTCCGCTTCCTGCCTGTAGCGGTCGAAGACGCAGGCCTTCTTTACGCAGTTATGGCACCTGGCGCAGTCTTCCCGCCAGTCCACCACGCCGCATTTGCCGATGCGGGGGCGGCGGGCCGGCACGGGTTGCGTTTTAATATGATATTTGTCAGGCATAGTTCAAATTCCCTTATTTACTTTAAGGCCGCGATGACCTGCGGCACGGCGGCCTCGTTGGCGGGGGACATGATGTGGATGCCCCTCAGTCCGGGCAGGCCTTTAAGCTTCTTGACTATCTCGGCGCAAATGGCCAGGCCTTCCTTTATCTGCGCCTCGGCGTCGCCGGCCTTCTCCAGGCGTGCGATCACCTCGGCGGGGATATCGATGTCGGTATAGTTTTTAACTAACAATTTTGCTTCGGCGGCGCCGGTCAGAGGCCATACTCCCGCCAGAATGGCGGCCCTTTCCGTCAGCCCTTCCTTGCGGGCTGCTTCCAGCCAGACCTTGAAGGCCTCCACATCGAAGACCGCCTGAGTCTGGATGAAGTTTGCCCCGGCCGCTATCTTCTTCCTGAGGCGTATCATATTCAGGTCCAGCGGCTTGAGGGAGGGGTTGGCCACGGCCCCGATCAGCATCGAGAACTGGCCTTCGATTTTCCTGCCGTCGATCAGCGAACCTTCGTTCATCTTCTTTACGGCGGCGATGAGCTGGATGGAGTCGATATCGAAGCAATTGGCGGAATCGGGACAGCCCATCAGCGTCTGGTGATAGCCTGTCAGGCAGAGCACGTTCTTAATGCCCAGCGAGGCCGCACCCAGCAGGTCAGACTCCAGGGCGATGCGGTTGCGGTCCCGCGTGACAAGCTGGTAGACCGGTTCCACGCCGGCCTTCATCAGCGCCAGCGATGCTGCCAGGCTGGACATGGCGATGCCGTTGACGTTGTCGGCTGCATTGGCGGCGGTCAGGCCGTCGCGCAGGTAAGCGGCGCCGGCTTCCACGGCAGCCGCGCTGGTACCTGCGGGCGGCACGTATTCAGCCGTGATAATAAAATCCCTGCCCTCTATCTTGCTTGCCAGTTTGCTGTCAGGTTTCATCTCATTCTTTCCTTATCTTGGCATTCATTATTCTTTATCCAACTCTGACTCATCGATACCGTATTCTCCCCGGGGTGCAGCCTTAATTCCGGAGCGGAAATCTTCCACTTCCTTGAGGACTTGTTTGACGCCGCCCTCGCCCATATGGATGATGACCATGCGTCCCTTGCCCAGGCCGGTCTCCTCCAGTAGCGAGTCCACGGCCTCCACCCTTTTCCTGGCCCGCAGGTTGCCCTCCAGGTACTGGCACTCGCCTTCCTTGCAGGTCACCACGGCCACGCCGTCGGCTCCCGTTTCGAAGGCCTTGGTCAGATAGAGGATATCCACCTTGCCCGAGCAGGGCAGGGGGATGACCTTAAGCCGGTCCTCACGGCGGCTGTAGCCGCGTGCCAGTTCGTCGGGGTCGAAGCTCGTCGAACAGCAGAACAGGTCGATTTTCAAACCGTGATTATTCATAATACTTGCCTTTAAAAGACTTTGCGGTTATCAGCCCGTCCGGTGGCTGCTGAAACCAGTCTATTATTATTCAGGAGCTCCTCGAATTCAGTAAGATCATTGTAATCGACCACGGTGCTCATGGCGTGCGCCTCGACCTCGATGCCGGACTCTTCCAGCACGGCTATGGGATTGAGGCCCCCGATGAGGACCATACCTACCCTGTTCAGTTCCATGGGGATTTCGCACACCGGCTCGCTGACATGTCCCACCAGCAGGGTGCCGTTCAGTTTGGCGCCGGCCAGCCTGGATATGACGGTTTGAGCCATGGGCCGGCAGAGGGCCGGTATTTCGCGATAGTTGGCCAGGATATTGCCGCTGCCCGTTTTAACCGCCTGAGAAACGGATGTCATCCTGGCGCGTATGAAGACCTCCGACGGATCGAGGGAGCATCCGGCGTAGTGGATAATCTCCACGAAGCGCCGCGGCTTGCGGTTCTCGATCTGCAGCAGCCCGGCGAACTTCGAGTTCAGAGATACTCCCGCCCGGTGAAGGGTGCTGTTGACCACGATGCTGCACACGGTTGCCAGGGCCATCTTGCCCTCGGGGACAACTATGTCGCCGATGCTCTCGCCGCCCCTGGCCTTTTTGACCAGGTTGCTGACGCACAGCCCTGAGGAGAAGACCGGCTCCATGATACGCAGGGCTTTCTGGAAGTCCTGCTTTTTGATGAACGAGATATTGACGGGGACGAGCCCCGACCGTTTATCTATATCGAAGGTGGTGCGAAAGGCCAGCAGCTCGATCCTTGATATGGCAAGGCCCACCTTGTCCTTGACCAGCCCCTGCTTAAGCTCTTTAAGCCCCAGTTCCGTGATTTCCCTGCCGTCGCGCCTGCCGGCCAGCCGGGTCAGCCCCTGCTCGTCCAGCAGCTTGAAGTGGTAGCGGATGGCCCTCTCGCCCAGGTCCACGCCCAGGTCCTGCAGCTTGCGCGCAATAACTATTGAACCCAGGGGCTCGGGTGAATCGGCCAGAACCCTGAGGATGGAATAAGTCTTTCTCTCTACGTCCTGAGTATCGTACGGCATAATATTACGGAAACCTATTGCCGTATTATAGCAAGACGAAGGGGGCCGGTCAAAATGCGAAGGAGCCGGGTTTATTGTCTATAGGCTTCGAACCTGCCGCCGCTATAGGTGCTGGAAGGGGAATATTGCCAGGTGCCTGACCAGTAACTGCCGTCGGGCGACATGGTTACCGTGAAGGACCCCAGGTCGTCGGGCGGCGCGTAGGTAGGCTCCTCGGACCAGGTGCCGGTCAGCGCGAGGCCTGAGACCATGCCCGTGATGTGCCCGTGCTGGTACTCATAGGAGCCGGTCACTGCATTCCCGACCTGTTGCAGGAACATCCTGCCTTCCCAGCCGCGCGTGGTGGTGAGCAACCAGGTGCCGGTATAGTTGGCGGTCAGTTGCTGCTGCTGGTCGGAGACGGTGAGAGTCGTCGTGGCTGAGGTATTTCCACCCGGGCCTGTGGCCATGAGGGTAAATGTCATGGTCTGCGACGGTTGTACGGCCAGGCTGCCGGATGAGGCTACGGGGCCTATCGAAGGCGTAATGGTCACGCTGGTGGCATTGGATACGCTCCAGGAAAGGGAGGAATACGTGCCTGTGGCAATGCTGGAGGGGTTGGCGGTGAAATAGTTTATTACCGGCAGGTTGTAATACGAAGGGGAGGGGGTTGGATTGTAGGGTGTGGGCGAAGGCGATGCCGTCGCTACCACAATCTGGGTGGCGGCCATATTGCTGCCGGTGGAGTTGGTGGCCGTCAGCGTATAGACGGTGGTGGTAGCTGGGAGCACGGTCCTGCTGCCGGATAAAGCCACGCTGCCGACCCCGTGGTCGATGCTGACGGCGTCGGCGCCGGAGACGCTCCAGCTCAGTGTGGAAGCAACGCCGATATTGACGGCGGACGGGGCGGCCGAGAAAGAGGTAATAACGGGCCGTGCGCCGGGGTTAACCGGGGTTGTGGCGGGCGTGGCACTCGGTGTCTGCGGTACCGTCGTGGTCGTTGAAGGCGCACTTGTCGATTTATGGGGTATGTTAACGGTGATGCATCCGGATAGTGCAGCCAGGACGGACAAACAGACCAGAAGTGCCGTCAGCAGGGAGCGTCTCTTCATGCTAGCCTCCTCCAATAAATAACTGGAGCCCAATTATACTAAATGTTAAGAGGATTTTTCCCCGGCCAGCAGCCATATCATGTGGTGATGGGTTTCGCCGTTGGCGCGGGGCTCGTCGTAGGGGTTTTCCTGCAATTCCTTGAAGCTCAAGAAGCCGAAATCCTCACGCAGCTCCTCTTCTGCACACAGGTGAAGATAGACCTTGTCGACGAACGAGTTGCTTTCGCCCGCCACGGGGGTGCCAATGCCGTAATGCTGCGGGTCGCGCACCGACATTACGCTCATGAACAGCATACCCCGGGGGTTCAGTATTGAGTTGATTATTTCCCTGAATTTTATCCTCTCATCCGGCCTGAGCAGGTGATAGATATTGGAGGTAAATACGGCATCGTATTTATTGCCGGTGGGAAGCGCCAGGAAGTCCTGCCGTTCAAACTTGATCTCACTCTTCGACTTTTTGGGGCGGCCGTCTTCGGCCATGCGGATCGCCTCCGGTGATTTATCGATGCCGAGTATACTGCAGCGCATATTTTGGGCCATATAGAACACATCGCGGCCGTACCCGCAGCCCAAATCGATAATGCGCGGGGTTTCGGCCGGCAGCGGATGCTGCTTAAAAAAGTCGACCGTAAAAACGGCCAGCTCGCTGGGGCCTTTTCCCCAGACATGCTTTTGCTGCTTGTATTCGTTATCCCAGTGCATTTTCGTGAATAAGGCTATTTAATGACGGCCTGGTAAATCGCAGGCCCCATTGAATAGCGGTAATACTGCCCGAGAGAGGTGGAGCTGATCATAAAGACCGCAAGCAGGTTTTGCTTGGGATCGACTCAGTAACTGGTCCCGGCAATGCCGTCCTTATTGAACGCGCCGACGCTTCCCGGGGCATTTGAAGCCGGGTCATCCACGCGGACATAAAAATCGAAACCCACTCCATAGCCGCGGCCGGGCACATAGGCGGAATCCTTGCGGTTGCCCAGCGGTCCCAGTTGGTCCGAAGTTATGAGGGCTACGGATTCCGGCTTGAGCAGGCGCACGCCGTCAAGCTCGCCGCCGTTGAGCAGCATCTGGGCAAAGCGCGCATAATCTGTGGCTGTCGATGTTGAGCCTCCGCCTCCGCTCCAGTATTTCCTGTCCGGGCTGGTCGGGTCCATATAGAGGGCCCAGGTGGGGTCCAAATAAACCAGGCGGCCCTCATTACCGGCTGCGACCTGGAACCCGGAATCTTTCATTTTCAGCGGTTTGTAAATACGTTCGGTAAAGAATTTATCGAGCGTCATGCCGGATACGACCTCGACTACCCGGCCCAGCACATCATAGTTCATCCCATACCTGTAAAGGGTCCCCGGATTTTCCATCAGCGGGAGCTTCGCTATTTTTTCACAGACCTCGGCATTGGTGTATCCTTCAAGGTCGGCCATGCCGGCCTCCAGGTAGATATTCTGGATAACCGTTGGTGTTAGGAACCAGTAGCCCAATCCCGAAGTGTGGGTGGCAAGGTCTTTGATAGTGATCTCCCTGCTGGATTCGACCAGGGTAACCGTATCATTGCCGTTTTTATCCGTGGTGACCTGTGCCACTTTCATATTTTTAAAGGACGGCAGGTATTTGGAGACCGGATCGGTCAGGGACAATTTGCCTTCCTCCACCAGCATGGCGATCGACACGGCAGTGAGGGACTTGGTCATGGAGAAGATGCGGAATATGGAATCGCTGGTCATCGGCACTTTGTTATCGGCGTCCCGTGTTCCATAGCTCTTAAGATAGGCAGTTTTACCGTTGCGAGCCACCAGGAGCACGGCGCCGTTGATTTTGCCGTCGGCTATGTCGGCATTTAGCGTGGCGCCGATCTGGTCCAGCTTTTCGGACGAAAGGCCGACGTCCTCCGGCCTGACGGTCTCAGTTGCAAAGTTGGCAGGCTGGGCGCAGGCTGCAAAAATGGAAGAGGCCAGCAGGATAGAGATTAATATGGCCGAACAGGCCAGCCAGAGGGTGTTTTTAGATATTTTGCCGATTTTCATGTTACAGCTCCTCGTTGCGTATTTAGCCCGGTTTGAAATTTGTATACTTATATATAGTGTATTTGACGCAATGATGTTTTAAGGTATATAAGTATATGAGAAGTTTAAGGCGGATGCAAGCTAAAATAATACGGCCGGCTCGATGCTGCCGGCAATATATTCCGGGGGGATAAGCAGGATGAAAAGGTTTATTTTTCTTTTTCTGTCATTACTAGTGGTTCTCATTGCGGGCTGTACTCAGGGTCAGTCCGCGCCGACGGCCCCTCCGGTTATTTTGGCCTTTAGCGTCAGTCCCCTTTCCGTTACCACCGGCGGGACGACAACCCTGCTGTGGAATGTGACGGGGGCTACCTCGGTCATGATAGACCCGGGCATCGGCCAGGTGGATGTTGCGGGGACCATGGACCTGCAGCCGACTCAATCCACCACCTATACCATAACCGCCCTCAACGCTGCCGGCGTTGTCACCAAGACAGCCTCGGTTGCGGTGGTAGCGGCCAGTCCGCCGGTCATAGTTGTTTACACGGCAACCCCCGCCACGGTTACCGCCGGGCAGTCTGCGACTTTACAGTGGAATATCACAGGAGCTACGGCGGTCAGCATAGACCAGGGCATAGGCAAGGTTGATGTAGCGGGGACCAGGCCGGTTACATTGTCTGCTACCACCGTCTATACCATCAGTGCTTCCAACGCCGCTGGTTCCGTTTCCAAATCGGTGTCGGTTACGGTTGGGCAGGCAGGTCCGCCGACCATCAACAGTTTTACAGCTGACCCAAGCGAGATTGTAACCGGGGAAACGTCTACCTTGCAGTGGGATATCGCAGGGGCAAAGACTATTTCCATCAGCCCGGGCGTCGGCCCTGTGTCTGCCTCAGGTACGCGGGTGGTGCACCCTTACACGACTACGACGTACACGCTTACAGCCACCAACAGCAATGGCTCCGTCACTGCGCCTGCTACTATCACACTGCCTTCAGCAACCACCGCAAAGCCGGTCGTAACCTTTACGACAAGCCCGAGCAATATCACCGCGGGGCTGTCTTCAACTTTGCAGTGGAATGTAACTGGAGCGACATCTATTTCTATCGATCACGGCATCGGTATTGTAGAAGCCACTGGGACACAGGCGGAATCCCCGGCTGCAACAACCACCTACGTCCTCATCGCCACCAATGGCAACGGCAATACGACAGCTTCAGCTACGATTACGGTGGGCGGTACGACGGGGGCACTGCCGGTCGTAAATAGTTTTACCGCCAACCCGAGCACTATTGGTGTGGGGCAGTCCTCGATCCTGCAGTACAGCGTTACGGGAGCAACGTCGGTTTCTATCGATCCGGAAATCGGCGCCCCGCGGCCATTTCAACAGCCGGAAGTATTCCCTACCAAGACCACCATTTACACCCTGACCGCCATTAATGGTAACGGCTCCGTAACGGCGGCTGTGACTGTGACGGTGCAGTAAGTCTTGGTAGTGATCCTACCAAAACGATTACGGTGGGTACGTCTTATTGCGGTGGGGCACTGCCGTCGCACCGGTGCTCGGTCCTAAGCTTTTTCATATTGAAGAGATTGAATATTTGCTGCTACGTGCCGAGGTGGAGAGGGTGGGGGTTTGGGAAATTAGTTTTTTCAAAAAAACTAAGTCCTTCCTTATGCCTGGAGGACTTTATAAAAACAGCTTTGATATTACTCCATAAAGCTAAACATTTCTTGTTACATTGCGTCAGTACTTGTGCAACATTAGGCTAAATATTAAGATAGGGAATAAATAACATGGATTATCGCATTTCTAGGATTACTTTTTAGGCGTAGGTGAGAAATATGGAAAAACAGACGCGTACATCAGGTACTCTACCGATAAAAGTTTCGAAAGAAATTGTGCCCCACCTTAGTATAGGCCTATATCGCAATTTCGCTCGAGCAGTAAAGGAGCTGATTTCAAACGCATATGATGCAGATGCTGAAGAAGTTAAAATCAAATTGGACTTAGAAAATAGCAGGATTATTGTAAGAGATGATGGTAAAGGGATGGGTATAAATGAAATAAGTGAAAAATTCCTTACCATTGGTTACCGCACGCCAAATAGCGAAGAAATCGATGAATTGGGCCGAAAGAGAATTGGGGCCTTCGGCATCGGATGTTTGGCAGTATTTCCATACTGCAATAAGCTTCAGGTTATTACAAAGCAAAGAGACCAAAACCAAATTATTGAACTTGATATCGATACTAATTGGTTTTTTGAACCTGAAGGCACTCTTCGCGTCATTGAAGATGCTAAGGTCCCTTATAGGATGTATCCAAGTGACTTGCCTCTTGAAGTAGGTGAAACAATAATCGTTTTGGAAAAAATAAAACCTCATATTATCAATGAATTTAGCCAATTAAAACCTAAAGGCAAGTCGAGTTTGGATAAATTTAGTGGGTTTGAGAAATTTAAATGGACACTTGCGCAATATGCGCCAATTGAATATCCACCAGATAAAGCGCAATTATCAAATTATTTTCATGATCCGGCCACCCCAATGAAATTATATATAGATGGGGAACAAGTCTTTAGGAATGTGCCTGAAAGAGCAACTATTTTAGAAATGGATAATAAACTATTTGGTGAAGTAGCCATTCGGTATGTAATTATGACTTCGATGGCACCTATTGAACCAGAAGAAGCAAGGGGTCTTCAAATTAGGCTAAGAAATGTGGCTGTGGGATTACCTACAGATTTTGACGTTACGAAATTTACAGGCAAAGTACCGGGCAAACTCAATTATCTTTGTGGCGAAGTGCAGATCTCCCAAGGATTAACTTCCGCTCTCATGATAGATCGAGATAGTTTTTCTTTTACGCAGGATATAGCGGATATCCATGATTTTTTTAGAAAAAAGTTGAATGTCTGGAATGATAATTTGGAAAAATGGGCATCAGAAGATAAGGAAATATATGAATCATTACTAGACATGAAGGATGGTGATCAGGTAATAAGAGAATTGCGAGAAGCACATGTCATTCATTTTGCCCCTGAGAGGCTAAGACTTCTAAAAGCGCCGCTATTTAAAAGGGGGAGTAACGAAATTGCGTCACAGAATGAAAAACTTGTTCGCGCTTTGTCAAAAGTAAAAGATTATAAGGTAATCACAGATAAAAAGCGCGTTTCAGGAAAAGAATTGCCGGTACAAGTCAAAACGGAAAATAAGACTATTTTAATTTATGAAGAACATCCGGATATGATCGAAACTCTGGAAATGAACGATCATAAATTCAGGGTTAAATATGATGAATGGCCTTATCTCAAAGTTGCCTATTCAATATGCCAATTATCGGACGATAATAAAGTTGTAATTTTTAATAAAGCGCATCCTATCTTTGGAAGCAGACTAAGTGGGGAAATTATCAAAAGACTTTCTCTTGGTATGCTTCTAATCGTTAAAGAAAAACGGGGTGGTAAAGATCTTCTTCGGAAACTCAACCTTCTTTTGGAACATACATTAGTGGGTTGAATATATGTATGGAGATTTGAGTCAATTTAAACCCCGCCTATTGGAAAAGCTTTGGCTTCCAGCGTTGGAAAATTGGGGCAAGATGCTTGGACATAGTGGTAAAGGAAAGAATCTAAAAATTTTAACGCTTACTAGCGATAGAAATTACCAGGAAATAATCGAATTCGAGAAAAAAGGCTATACTCAACGAAAATATATTATAGCGTGGACTTATGCGCATATTAAGAAACTAAGACTTGAAACCGAAATATCTCCAATAAAAATAAGTGGCACCGCACGATATGAATCATGCGTTTCTATGCCAACATTTGATATTAGAAGTGAATTTCCGTTCGATATCATTAACTTAGATTTCTGCTCCCAGGATCCGATTGATGAAAAAGGAAGAATCGAAGAGGAAATAAATAGTGTAGAAGATACGATTCGTTTACAAGATGCAAATGATTTAACTAAATTTGTATTACTATATACAACATTAATAAATTCAAGCTCTTTAGATCGTCTTAAGGTAACACAACAGTCCGACAAGATACATGTTTCAGGCTGGGATGGTTTAAATGTATCCCAGTTTCCCACCGAGATAAGCAATCCGACTGAGAAAACAGAATGTATAAGAGTATTAATGCCGCAAATGGGCAGCAAATATCAATTTGATTCAGCCACCGAAAATCTAACTATACCAACGTATGAGAAATCCAAGTTTCTAATTTATTCTATAGCAGCCTTATATAGAAGGAGTTAATTATGAAAAAGGACCCCACGTCCGGTCTTCCTGAGGATGTAAAGGTCATGTACAATAGCGAAAATGGATGGCGTAGTAAATCCTTTTTGGAAACATTAACTAAGCACGGTGATGAACTAGAAAATATGATCCAAACAATGAATATATTCGATATTTGGTCTGATAGGCTCCAAAGAGTGGAAGTGTCAAAAATAATGATACCTGAGATGTTCATGGATGGATACATATCAATCCATTTTTCATGCTATGGCCTTTATAAATACGCGAACATGTGCCTAAGATCACAATTGGAAACAAACCTTCGTCTAATTTATTTTGCTACACATCGTGTTGAATTTAACTGGTGGTCCAATGGTAATAAGTGGTATAGAAGTGGCATGGGGAAAAGAGATGTATGGGGAGACGGATATAAATATTTTGAGGAATTGGAATCGATAAAAAAATTCGATCAAAAATGTACGTCTGAACGCAAATTATTTACTGGAGGTGGCGTAGTAGGACGGATTTATAGCACACTCTCAGATTATGTGCACAGTGGCAAGCCTTCTTTCCAGATCAGATCAAATGAATTTTCTCCCAAATATAAGATAGATCAGTTTAAAAAATGGTCAAGTAATTTTAAAGCCGTTCAGGAATGTACTCAGGTCCTTTTAGCTTTAGGTTTTATAAACGAATTTCGTGGGTTACGAAGGACAGAAAAAGAAAGGATTCTGAAAACATCCATAAAAACAGACTATCAAAAAATATTACAGGAAATTGGGTCATAAGATGAAGGAGCCGACTGGCGACATGCCAAACCATATTATTGAAAGAGTGCCAACCACAAGATATCAGGGGAGTAAGAGAAAAATTCTTCCATGGCTATACGATAATTTGAGAGGACTTGAATTTGAAAATGTATTGGATGGATTTGGGGGGACTGCAAGCGTAAGCTATCTATTTAAATTAATGGGAAAATCCGTTACATTCAATGATATTTTATCATCGAACTATCAAACGGGTCTTGCAGTCGTAGTAAATGATACATTAACCCTGGATGACAGAGACATAAATTTTCTTCTACATGAGAATGGTTATCATTACCCGACATTTATTCGAGATACATTTAAAGATATTTATTATACAAACGCGGAAAATAAATGGTTGGATGTAATTCTGTACAACATTAAAATGTTGGCAAATTTGTATGATGAACACCATTTACAGACTAAGAAGGCTTTAGCATATCATGCTTTATTTCAAGCATGTCTGTGTAAACGGCCATTTAATCTTTTTCACAGAAAAAATCTTTATCTAAGAACTGCGAATACAGAACGAAGTTTTGGCAATAAAACAACATGGGATATGGATTTTGATATTTTATTCATTCGATTTGTCGAAGAACTTAAAAAGAAGGTTTTTTCGAATGGGAAAAAGCATACCGCTTTATGCCAAGATATAATGGACTGTAAAGGATTGGTGTACGACTTAGTGTATTTCGATCCTCCCTATGCAAGACTTACTAATAGTCATAATGTGGATTATTATGCTAGCTACCATTTCCTTGAGGGATTAGTTAATTATGAGAATTGGCCATCTAAGATAGATTGGTCGACTAAAAATAAACGCCTTTTAAATCAGATTTCCAATTGGAAAACCACTACATTGGAAGCTAATTTTGAACATCTTTTCCAGCTCTTTCAAAACTCTATAATAGTGGTTTCCTATGGCCAGCCTGGGAATCCACCGATATCCACTATAGAGCGACTTTTAAAAAAATATAAATCTGATGTTTCAATTGTGCAAAAGGAGTATGCGTATCGACTAAATCACAGAAATGGTGATGGCCTGTATGAGGTATTAATAGTTGGGAAATAAATACCGCTCTCCGAACGATGCTAAACAACCGACACGATTTCTTTACATAAGTTACAATTGGGTGTATACTTCCAATATAGTTCAAGTTTAGGTTATTACAAGCTTCTTACACCTCGCCACTTCTATTAAGCATTGGATGGCCCGAATACTGGCTAAATTTATTAAGGAGGTCATCCGATGAGTTTTCAAGACAAATCGCTCAAGTGCACCGATTGTGGGACTAACTTTACCTTCACTTCGGGAGAACAAGAGTTCTTCGCCACAAAAGGTTTTACCAACGAGCCCAAGCGCTGTCCGGGTTGCAGAAAAGCCAAGAAACAACAGAACGGCGAATCAAGCTACGAATCGCATAGCTACAGCGGCAGGTAAGTAAAGACACACAAATTGAACCGGGGACATATGTAGGCCCGTCTCGGGCTTATGTATGTCCCCGGTCTAGTATTACAGGATGGAGAAAAATGATATTCGATAAAACTAAAGGCTTTTGCAACGGGCTTTATATTCACGGCGAGAGCTGTGAGTTCACCTTTCACCTGGTAAACCATGCGCGCAGTGAAATCACCATAAAAAACTGCAAATCGTGCAGTTGTCCTTCGGCCAGGACTCACAGGGCACAGTACGCTGCGAAAAAGAAGGAAGATCGATCAGGGGCGAGGGCGGCTTAAGCGGTAAGCGCTATTTAGATTTGGAGGCTGGCTTTCTGGCGGTTTTGCTCTTGGCTTTTGCCATACTTTGCTGAATGGCATCATGGATCCAGGTTATTTCCAGCCGGCGGTTGTTTACTATATTCCTCTGTATTTTGTTATCTTCAGCCATCAGAGATTCCAGATTATTGCAGGCTTTTTCCGCTGTTGGCAGTAGCTTGCGCGCTTCTTTTAATTGATCGCCCTTTATCAGGTTCTCGACAACCTTGATCTGCGTGTAAAGGTCTTTGCTTGTGTCTGCGAATTGATTTATTTCCATGCCTATTAGCCTCCTGGCTATGTTATTAACGATTTTTGTAAGTCCTTGTTGGACTATCTACGCCGCCCGCTTAACTCCGCCCATGATGAGTATTCAACAAAAAACCGGTCATTTATAAACGACCGGTACGCTATTTGTAAATTGCTCTAACTTAAATAATAGGCTTTTGGGGGCCAAATGGCAAGATTATACCCTCACCCCTGCCCCTCTCCCAGGAGAGGGGATTCTTTTTTTCTAAGAGGGAACAGGTTCCCTCTTCAACGCCTTCCCGCATATAGCGTGTCATTGCGAGCCCCAATGCAATCGGGGCGAAGCAATCCCTTGATCGAAGGAGGCTTGCTGGACTTAATTCTGAAGGATTGCCATGTCGCCTGCGGCTCCTCGCAATGACATGTTAATTCTTCCTGAACGCCTTCCTTTTTAGCTAACAGCCGTCGAGAAGGTCAGCCAATTGAGTAAGGCTGTGAAGTGCGGCAGGGTTTTTGCTCTTGCCCTCGCGGTCCAGGTGGAAGGCTTGAATGCCCACGCTGGCAGGCTCCAGGAAATCGAACTGCATATTATCCCCGATGTGCACAATCTGGCCGGCCTCCACGCCCAACCGGCTGCAGATTTCCCGGTAAAAATCAGCCGTTTTGACCTTCTTAAAATCAGATGTCGAGGAGAAAACCGAGCTGAAATTGTGTTCGATATCGCGCAAAAGGTGCTTTAAGAAAGGCCTGGGAGAGCCTGATGCCACGCTCAATTTATATCTCTTGCCCAGTTTTTCCAGAACATCTTTTGTGTCCGTATAGTAGTTGACCCTGTTTTGCAGCTCTTCCATGGCTATATCGGCCCGGCCGAGGTCGAAGCGGGTGAACCAGTATTGAACATCGTACCATTCCAGGCGCTGGTCGCCCACGCCGTCATATTCCTTGCGGATCCTGCGCGTGGCCTCATCGAAATCGAGATTATACCTCCGGGCATAGCGCTGCGGTATCATCTCGAACCAGATAGCGTAGCTGAAATCCGTGGTGACGATGGTGCCTTCCACATCGAAGGAGACCACCTGCACAGCGTCTTTTAGTGTCTTCATGTTTCAAGATTGTAGCATTTTCAGGTTCGGCGCTGTTTAAGCGACGGATTTTCCCCGGCTTAAAATAGGGGTTAAAATAATGGGAACATGAATTACGATAAAATCAACAGCTACTATTTTGAGACCGGCCCAATCAGGCCGCCCAGCGAAGCTTATTCTCTCCTGATCAGGGCCACGCGCAACTGTCCCTGGAACCGCTGTGAGTTTTGTCATACATATAAAGGGGAAAAGTTCGAGCTGCGTCCGGCCGAAGACGTGATCAAAGATATACAGTCCGCCAGATCGATTGTCGACGGCATTATGGAGCTGGCCTCGAAAAGCGGAGAAGACGGACGGCTGAAAGAGGTCGCCTCCTATATTTACAACCAGGTCACAGCCAGGGATTGCGTAAGGCAGGTAGCTCTGTGGCTGTGGGCGGGCGGCACGTCGGCCTTCCTGCAGGATGCCAACAGCATCATCATGAGAACACCCGACCTGGTGAACGTGCTGAATGCCCTTAAAGAGTCCTTCCCGTCGCTGGAAAGGGTCACCTCTTATTGCCGTTCCAAGACTGCCGCCAAGAAAGGCGCGGCCGAGCTCAGAGAGATCAGGGAAGCCGGGCTCTCGCGCATCCATATCGGCATGGAGAGCGGCTCGGATACGGTGCTTGCATTTGTTGATAAAGGCACCACGGCTGAAGACCATATCAAAGGGGGGAAGAACATTAAGGAGGCCGGCATCGAGCTCTCCGAATACTATATGCCGGGGCTGGGCGGGAGGCAGTGGTCCCATGAGCATGCCTCTCAATCGGCGCGCGTGCTGAGCGAGATCAACCCGGACTTTATCCGCCTGCGCACCCTGCAGGTCAGCGAGAATATGCTGCTGTGGTCGAAGCTGGAAAAGGGCGAATTTGCCCTTCAGAGCGAGGACGAAGTCGTCAGGGAGATCGGCGAATTTATCGAGAAGCTGGATTTCACGGGAGAATTGAAAAGCGACCATGTGTTGAACTTGCTGCCCGAGCTGGAAGGCCGCTTTCCCCTGGCCAAACAGAAATGCCTGGATGCTATCAACAGGTACCTGAATATGCCGCTCAGGGACAGGCTGAATTTCAGGCTGGGCAGGCGGGCCGGCCTCTATGAAGACCTGAATGATATCTATAACGCCGGGAAATACCAGAGGGTTGACGAGGCGCTGACACGTGTGGGCGCCGATACCGAGGAAAAGGTGGATGAACTCATCGCCGGCATCAAGGAACGCTTCATTTGAAGATGAGTTTATGATAGTATATAGCGTTTTTAGAGAGAAAAATAAAACGCAGTCTGAGAGGGTTTTGGGTTGGACCACTTTCCCGACTTCATGAAGAATCCAGCCAACGCCATCGCTTCCGCGTCACAGAGCAAAGGGATAGAAGGCTATGTATTCGACGGCGCCGATGGGAGCCAGATGGTCTTCTGGGAGTGCCCCCGGGCGGGCGTATCGTTGGAGCATACCCACGGCTATGACGAATATATGGTGGTGGTGGAGGGTCTGTATACGCTGATAATTGACGGAAAAAGGATAGCCGTAGCTGCAGGAAAAGAGTATTTGATACCCAAAGGGGTCCCGCATGCCGGCGAATGGCCTTCAGGTACGCGAACGATGCACGCCTTCGGCGGCCCCCGGGCCAGACGCAAAGAATGAATTATTTTTACAACCAAATTGAGGAAGCGGCGTTATATATATAAATCACTTCGAGGAGAACCATGAAAAAGATAATATACCTGGCTGCCGTCATTGCGATTTTTTCCATGCTTTTACCGGCCTGTACCGCCGGTCAGCAGCAATTGCATACGGCTAAAAGCACATTTACCGAAGCGCAGTTGGGCGGCGATGCTCAGACGCTGAACTGGATCATTGCCACGGACGGAGGAGCGTCTAAAAGATATGCCGGCTTTATGGTAGATCCGCTGGCTGTCTTTGATAACCAGTTTAAGCTTCAATTGCGCTGCCTGGCCAAAGACATCGAGATCTCGTCCGACGGCCTGGTGTATACGGTGACCATCCGGAACGATTTAAAATGGTCGGACGGGAGCAGGGTCACGGCCGATGATTATGTTTATACGCTGAAGAATATTATGCTGGCCGACTGGCTGCAGTGTGCTGACAAATCAAAGTGGCAGGAAATAGTGGACAACCAGACCTATCCCGTAAGCCCGGAGCCTTTGAGCGACACTTCCTTTAAAATTGTACGCCGCTCGGCCGACGCCGATTTTATCTATACCATTTATGACCTGATGCCCTATCCCAAAGCCATCGCTGCACACTACGAGAACAAGAAAGATGATTTTACCGCCGCGCCTGAATTCGTCAATATGAATTATGCCGGCAATATGGGAGCCTATATCCCCACGGCCTGGAATGCCTCTGACGGCTTCGTTGTGAGGCGTAACCCTGACTACTACCTGGGCAAAGAAACCGGCGCCCCTTACTTCGAAAAGTACGTCATTAAGACCTTCGGCCTGCAGCAGCTGATTAACGATGCGCTGACCGCAGGGAAAATCTCCTCTGCATATATAGAACCCCAGGACGCCAACACCTACAGGTCGCAGGGTAATACCAGCGTCTATACCATCCCAACGGGCTTTTACGTTTATGTAGCCTACAACCAGCGGGCCAACGGCTGGGCCGGGTTGAAGGACGCCCGGGTCAGGCAGGCCATCTCCATGGTCATTGATAAACCGGCGGTCATACAGGTCATGTACCAGGGATTTGCCGTCCCGGCTTTCAGCTTCATACCGCCCTACTCACCCTGGTATGATGAGAGCGTATTAAATAAGTATGGAATGAACCCGGCAGTGGACCAGCAAAAGGCCATCGACCTGATCAAGAGCGCCGGCTACGAACAAAAAGAGGTAAGTGGCAGGATGGTGTTCGTGGACAAGGACGGCAATCCCATAAAGCTGATCTTCCCGGTGGACATGCAGAGCGATTTCGAGCAGAACCTGGCCATCCTCATCAGGCAGAATTTACTGAGCATCGGGCTGGATATCGCCCCCCAATTCTCCCCGCGCGATATGATCTTCGCCGGACTTATGAATAAGGTTCCAGGCTCAAACGAGCAGCCCTCTTTCAATAACGGGCCGAAGGCGATGGGAGACCATCCCTGGGACCTGGCCATTCTTTCTTCGCATGCCAACCCGCTGGCCCTTGAGGGAAGCAGCGATTTCTTCTCCTCGACCGGCAGGTTTAACCTTTTCGGATACTTTAGCGATAAAGTCGATGCGCTCTTTAAAAAGGCCGGTTCGGCAGCGGGGTTGAGCCCCGAGGGCCGCAAACAGATTTACAGCGAGCTGTCCAAGACCATGTCGGACGATCAGCCGGTGGATTTCCTGGTATTCTACAGCGATAACTATGCCTTCCAGGGCAACGTGAAAGGCGTGGAACCGGGCCCCAATATCCTGTATAACTTCCAGTTCTGGTACTTTCAATAAAATTTATTTGGTATCGAGAGGTAAAAATTGCTTACTGGCAGACTGAACAAAGGACTGGCCATCACAGCGGCCACCATTTTACTGATAGTGTCTCTAGGCGGCTGCGCTGCTCCGTCAGCTAAAGGCAACTTCATTGAGGGCGACGTGACCGGAGGGGAGGCGGAAACCCTCAACTATATCCTGGCCGCGGATGCTTCGTCCTTTGGTTATGTCGGCTATACCCTTGAATCGCTAGCTACCTACGACAATAAATTCAACGTCGTCCTGCGCTGCCTGGCTAAAGATATCGATGTGTCACCCGACGGACTGGTGTATACAATGACCATCCGGGACGACCTGAAATGGAGCAACGGCTCGCAAGTAACCGCCGATGACTACGTATACACGCTCAAGAACCTGATGTTCTCGGACTGGCTGAACTATAACTACAAGGATGACTGGAAGGAGGAGGTGGGGGGCACGAAGGTCTTCGTCACCCCGCAGGTGGTGGACAACACTACATTTACCATCACGCGGCAGTCCGTGCAGCCTGAATTCATTTATACGTTGTACAACCTCACTCCCTACCCCAAGTACATAGCCGCCAAATACGAAGGCAACATCGACGCCTTCACGCAGGCCAAAGAATTCAATGATCTTTCATATACGGGCAACCTCGGCCCTTATAAATTCAAAGAGTGGCTGAAAAACGATAAGTTCGTGCTTGAGAGGAACCCCGACTACTTCATGGGAAAGGACAACGGCGCTCCCTACTTCCAGGAATACACGATAAAACAATTCGGGACATCGGCGGTCATGCAGGCCGCCCTGGAGGCCGGCGATATCAGCTTTTGCGGCATAGAGCCACAAAACGTTTCCAAATACAAGAATATGCCGCGCATCAATGTTTACACCATACCGACCAGGGGTTATAACCTCATCTCGTATAACGAACGTGCCAACGGCTGGGAAGGCCTGCGCAATAAACAGGTCCGCCAGGCCATCTCCATGGCTCTGGACAAGGACCCCATCGTCAAGAAAATATATCTGGGCTTTGCCGAGCCGGCCTTCAGCTTTATTCCACCCAGTTCACCCTGGTTTAACGACGAGTCCTCGCTTAAACTGGGGGTAGCCCCATTGAACAGCAAGGACAAGGCCATCGAGATGCTTAAAGCAGCCGGTTATAGCTACGGCAAAGACGGCGACCACGATGTACTGTTGGGCAAAGACGGCAAGCCTGTTAAGCTGCTGTTGGTCACCACACCCGGCAGCGACGTAGTGGAGTCGCTCTCTTTATTGATAAAGCAGGAACTGGGGGACATCGGCATCAATGTTGAGGTCAAATGGGTGCAGTGGCCCACATTGCTGCGCAGCTACATGATGAACAAGGTTCCCGGCAGCGACCAGGAACCCAGGTATAATAACGGTCCTCAAGCGGTTAGCGACGAGGCATGGGACATGACTTTAATGGGGCATAATACCGACCCCCTGGCGCCTTCCGGCACCAGCGTATTCTATGCCAGCGACGGCGGCCTCAATTCCTTCGGTTTCTTCAATGCTAAGGTAGATGACCTGTTCCGGAGGATCAGGTCCAAGGAAGGACTGGATAAGGTGGAGCGGGCCAAAATGTACTCTGAGCTGGCCGGCATCATCTCGGACGAGCAGCCGGTCGATTTCCTGGTCTACACGCGGAGCAACTTGGGCTTTCAGAAAAACGTAACGGGCATAGAGCCGGGCGTTAACATAGGCTATAATTCTTATCTGTGGCGCTTCGAATAACCTGTTTACAGGCTGACTGCTCCAACCACGCTGGCGCTGCGCCGGGCACGGAATTATGCGCAATTACATAATCAAGCGGCTGATATACAGCATCATTATTGCCTGGGGCATTCTCACAATCACGTTTATCCTGCTGCGTGTGGGCCCCACCTCCCCTGTCGACAGGTATATACTCAACATAGCCGCCAGGGGTCAGGATGTGGAGTCGGTCAAGCAGGCTATCGAGGCCAGATACGGGCTAAATAAGCCCATAACTGAACAATATTTTTCGTACATGGCGAACCTGCTGCAGGGAAACTGGGGGTGGTCGTTCAGCGCTTCCATGCCCGTCTTGGAACTGATCGGTTCCCACTGGATTTACTCCTTTCAACTGATCTTGCTGGCAACTATCTTTGCCATTATCCTGGGCGTGGGTTTGGGCATGCTGGCGGCAGTTAAGCAGAATACGAAATTCGATTACGCTGCCTCCATTTTTTCTTTTATCGGTATATCCATACCCGGTTTCTGGCTGGGCTTGATGCTGATTCTGGTCTTCGCTGTCTATCTGGGTGTTTTCAAGACCTATTACGATACGAACTATCCTATCTGGTCGCTGGAGAACCTCAAGCAGTTGATATTGCCGGTGATGGCGCTGGGCATAGGCGAGCTGGCGGGCTATGTGCGCTATACGCGCTCGGCCATGCTGGATAACCTGCGCAAAGAATTCGTGACCACAGCGCGTGCCAAGGGCCTGCCGGAGAGGACGGTGATCGGTAAACACGTTCTGCGCAACGCCATTTTGCCGCTGGTCACCATCATTATGTTCGACCTGGGCAGCGTGGTCTTCGGCGGCGCCTATCTTACCGAGATCGTGTTCGGTATACCCGGCTTGGGACAAGTCTCCTTCAATGCTATCTTTGCCAACGACTACGCAGTAGTGGTGGCGGTAACGCTGATCGGTACTTTCCTGGTGCTGTTCATCAACCTGGCAACCGACCTTCTTTACACGTATCTGGATCCGAGGATAAGGTATGAGTGAAGAGAAGATAAGCCGCCGGGGCATGATCAAAAAGCCGGTCTATATCAACCGACGGCTGGTCAGATATTACTGGGACAGGCTCAAGAAGAATAAACTGTCGCTGGCCGGCCTGGGTTTTATTGTGTTCCTGGCGCTCCTGGGTATATTCGGGCCCTTCTTAGCCGCCGACCCGCAACACGTCGACTTCGATATCAAAAATCTGCCGCCTCTGGGGTTTTCCACGCAGGAATCGATCTACGACATCAAGACCAATACCTTTGCAACCACGGTCAATCCGGGCAGGCCCGACCATCCACTGGGCACAGACAGCAAGGGACGCGATATGCTGTCTATGCTGATATCGGGCTCGCGGATATCGCTACTGGTTGGGCTGTTGGCAACAGGGATCGCCCTATTTTTAGGTACCTTCCTGGGCGTGCTGTCCGCTTATCTGGGAGGTTGGGCGGATAACCTGCTGATGAGATTTACCGACGTCATGATGACCTTCCCCTTCTTCCTGCTGCTGGTGCTCATCGTGTTTATATTCGGGCCGAGCCTGACCATTATTGTGATCGTCATCGGCTTGACGGGGTGGACGGGAGCGGCGCGGCTCATACGCAGCGAAGCCCTGTCGCTGAGGACCAGGGATTTTATCACAGCTTCCAAGGCGCTGGGCGCCAGCGATAACAGGATTATATTCAATCACCTCATTCCGAATGTGGCTAGCCTGATCATAGTCATGGCCACACTGTCGATACCGGGGGTGATTATGGCGGAGGCGGCCCTGAGCTTCATAGGCATGGGCGATCCCATGAGCACAAGCTGGGGAACCATCCTGAATACCGGCCAGCACAGCCTGGATACCGCCTGGTGGGTGGCGGTCGAGCCCGGCATTATGCTATTCCTTACGGTATTGTCATTCAACTTCTTCGGCGACGGTTTACGCGATGCCTTCGACCCGAAGGCGTCTGTTTAAAATTTAAATACAAGGGAAATTTATTAATTTGGCAGCTAAAACGATACTCGAGGTGAAAGACTTAAAGACCTGGTTCTATACGCGCCGGGGCATAGTCAAGGCCGTAAACGGCGTGAGCTTTACTCTCGATGAGGGCGAATGCCTCTGCCTGGTGGGGGAATCGGGCTGCGGCAAATCCGTTACAGCGCTCTCGATCTTACGTCTCTTTGACAGCCCTCCGGGCAAAATTGTGGAAGGCAAAGTTCTATATGAGGGTCTTGATCTGACCACCTGCGCTATGCCGCTGCTGCGCAGCATCAGGGGAAAGGATATCGCCATGGTCTTCCAGAACGCACAGTCGGCGCTGAACCCTGTTTTCACCATAGGCGACCAGATCGAGGAACAGATCAATACCCATATGCCCCACCATGATCGGAATTCAAGACAGAAGGCCACGGCGCTGCTTGAAGAGATGAAGATACCGGAAGCGGCGGAAGCGCTCAAAATGTATCCGCACCAGATGTCGGGCGGTATGAAACAGAGGGCTATGATAGCCATGGGCCTTTCCTGCGACCCCAGGATATTGATCGCCGATGAGCCCACAACGGCCGTGGACGTCACCATACGCGCACAAATCATATACATACTCCAGGAGCTGAAAGCCAGGCGCAATATGTCGATCATTTTCATCACGCATGACCTGTCGCTGGTGCGTGAGATAGGCGATCGGGCGGCCGTCGTCTATGCCGGCAAAGTCGTGGAAATAGCGCCGGTTGAACACATTTTGAATAAGCCGGCACATCCATACACTATAGGTTTAATAAGCTGCCTGCCGGATATTTCGGCGGACCTGAAGAGGCTGCCGTCCATACCGGGCAATACGCCTAATCCCATCGATATTCCCTCCGGCTGTCCCTTCCATCCCAGGTGCCCCAGCGTTATGGATATTTGCCGCACGGTCGAACCGGAGATGCTGAACATATCCGGTGTACAGATTGCGGCGTGCCACCTTTATGACGCCAATGTGACGGGTAAAAGATAATGAAAATCCAGCAGATTTTAGAAATAAAGGAGCTGAAAAAGTATTACCGGGTGACCTCGGGACTGATACCCAGGCCTGTAGGCGACATAAAAGCCGTGGACGGCGTGTCGCTGACCATTGCCGAGAAGGAGGTGCTGGGGCTGGTGGGAGAATCCGGGTGCGGCAAAACCACGCTGGGCAAGACGATTTTGCGTTTGGAAGAGCCGACCTCCGGCGAGATCCTTTTTAATGGGATGGATGTTGTAAAGCTGAACAAGGGGGATATGCGGAAATTGCGGGGCAAACTTCAGATTGTATTTCAGGACCCGGATTCATCGCTTGACCCCAGGATGACCGTGGGAGGGTCCATCGAGGAGGCGCTGGTCATACAGGGTATAAAGAGCGCGGGTGAGCGCACCGAGCGCGTGGGGGCGTTAATGGAGAAAGTCGGGCTGGAGGCCGGGTTTTATGAGAGGTATCCGCATGAATTCAGCGGCGGCCAGAAGCAGCGTATAGGCATTGCCAGGGCACTGGCTATGGATCCGGAACTGGTCATAGCCGATGAGCCGGTGAGCGCCCTGGACGTGTCGGTTCAGGCCCAGATATTGAATCTGATGATGGATATCAAGGACAGGGATGGGCTGGCCTACCTGTTCGTGAGCCACGATCTGTCGATCGTAAAATATATATCGGACCGTGTGGCTGTAATGTATTTGGGCAGGATCGTCGAGATGGCCGAGAAGCACGAGTTTTTCAAGGACCCGCTGCATCCTTATACCGAGGCCCTGCTGTCGGCGATTGCCAGTCTGCGTCCCGCCGATAAGGAAAAGATTTTACTGAAGGGAGATGTTCCGTCGCCGCTCAATCCTCCCAGCGGCTGTCATTTTCACACCAGGTGCCACCGCATGATTGCTATTTGTCCTGAAGTCGATCCGGCATACCGGGAAGTCGCCCCCGGGCACTTTGTGGCCTGTCACCTCTATTAGCCCACGCTACAGGGTTTTGACCATGTAGTGGCCTTCCAGGACATAGCCGCATTCTATACGGAAGTAGTCTCTGGCCCCCACGCCGCTGATAACGGCGATCTTTCCGGCCGAATATTCCTGCCTTGCGATCTGCTCGGCTTGCTTAAGCAACTCTGCTCCCAGCCCCTTATGCTGGGCGGCGAGTTCGCTCTGCCCTCCGATGGGCACCTCAGAGCCGAAAACATGTATTTCCCGTACAATCGCAGGGTAGATATCTTGCCCGTCTGTGTTGATGCGCAACCTCAGCAGGCCGAAGAGAGTGCCGCCCTCGTCTTCATACGACAGGAATATCTCCCTGCCGTTGGATGCGGTGTATTCGTATTTCTGCAGGGCCGGTTTACCTATTTTCCAGCCGTCGCGAAGCCTGTGTCCATACTCCCGGCAGCGCGTGCAGGCACACTGCAAATTCTTTATCTTCATAGCCTTCCTGACGGACGACCTCAGCGACAGGTCTTTGCATCCCGCTACAATGAATTTGGTGGGTATATCACGCATAACGCGGGGTATGCGCACATATTTAGGCACCAGGCTTTTCATACCGGTTAAAAGCTCGACGGTTTCATCCATAGTATAAGGTGAGTAGGCACCTTCCTTATACCACTTCTCAAGCTCCGTGCCGGCTACCACCAGCGTGGGGTAAAGCTTCAGGCCGTCGGGTTTGAAGCAATCATTCTCAAAAAGCTCACGCGTCATGGCCAAGTCGTGCTCCATTGTGGAACCGGGCAGCCCGGGCATCCAGTGGTAGTAGACCTTTAATCCGTATTTTTTCAGCAACCGGGTGGCCGTGATTACGTCCGCCACGGTGTGCCCCCTGCGCACCAGGCGGTATATGTCGTCATCCAGCGTCTGAACGCCCAGTTCGACGCGGGTAGTGCCGAACTCCAGCATACGCTTAACTTCGTCCTCTCCGCACCAGTCCGGCCGGGTTTCAATGCACAGGCCGGTACATCTGTGCACGGCCGTTTCGTTAATGGCTTTGGCTTCCTCAAGGTCCCTGGAGTCACTGCCGTTCAGGGCATCGTAACAGGCCTTGATGAAGCTATACTGGTAGTCGGACGGGCAAGCCGGAAAGGTGCCTCCCATAATGATGAGCTCGACCTTATTGGCGGGGTGTCCCATCTGCGACAGGGCTTTAAGGCGCAGGTCCACCTGTTTTTTAGCATCATAATCGCAGGCCAGGGCGCGCAGTACGGCCGGTGATTCCGGCGTATAGCTTTTAGGAGCCTGTTCGTAGGTGGGGCAAAACACACAGGAGCCGGGGCAATGCGTCGCTTTGGCCATTACGGCCACGGGCGTAACACCGGATATTGTGCGCGAGATTTTCCTGACGGCGTGATTCATGGCAATCGTTGTGATATATTTGATCTACTTTGACAGTTTAGCAAATTGCATAAACGGTCACAAAGGTAAACGGCTGATTGAACACGTACGACGAGATAGCGGAAAGCTGGTACCGCCTGAGGCATTGGACCCGCTTTAAAAGCGAGCTGGAAGAGGTGGCTGGTCGATGGGGCAGCGGACGGCTGCTGAATATAGGCTGCGCTCACGGCCCCGATTTCCTGCCCTTTAAAGACAAATTCGAACTCTGGGGTTTGGACTCATCTGAGCAAATGATAGCCCTGGCGGTCAAATACGCCGCCAAGTTTAGATTCGACGCCAACCTGGTAGCGGGTGATGCCGCCCGGCTGCCTTTTAAAGACGGGGCATTTGATTGGACTATAGCGGTGGCCGCCTACCATCACATTCGAGTCGAAAAGGAAAGGGAGGCAGCATTCAGGGAGTTGAGACGGGTCATGAAGCCAGGCGGCCAGGTATTTATCACGGTATGGAACCGCTGGCAGAAGGCCTTCTGGAATAAGGGACGGGAGACCATGGTGCCTTGGAAGACTAAAGAGGGCGAAATACTGCGCTATTATTACCTTTACACGTATCCCGAGATAGAACTACAGCTCAGGTCCGCCGGATTTAAGGTGTTAAAAGCATATCCTGAAGCTAATTACAGATGGCCCTTAAAGTATTTTTCCAGGAATATATGTGTTCTGGCGCGGGCTGATCAGCGGTAATTTTTCAGGCTTTCCAACTCGAGGTCGTCCGTGGCTGTGGACAAGGCTATGGGGATAAAAACCCGCACTACGTTGGGATCGAACTGCGTACCGGAACAATTTTCCAGCTCGGCGATGGCCTTTTTAAAAGTCAGCGGGCCGCGGTATGGCCTGTCTGAGATCATGGCTTCAAAGGCGTCAGTCACACACAGTATGCGAGCCTCGATGGGAATTTCTTCGCCCTTTAGGCCGCTGGGATACCCGTTGCCGTCCCATCTCTCATGGTGATGACGCACGGCGGCCAGGCAGGCATTCAGGCTGGGTATATGACCGACAATGGTAGCAGACAGCTTGGGATGCTGTTTGAGAAGCTCCCATTCTTCGTCCAGCAATTTCCCGCTCTTGTTAAGGACGTTATCGGGAATGCCAACCTTGCCGATATCATGCAGGAGGGAGGCGGCGCTGATAATTGCCACCTGCTCGGGCGGCAAATTCAAGGCTTCGGCTGCCGCTACGGCATAGCGGCTGACTCTGCGGGAATGCCCATAAGTATACTTGTCCCTGGCCTCGAGCGTGGCTGCCAGGGCGTAGATTGTGGCCAGCACATCGGCTTCGCTGTTGACGTTCGTGGCCGGCTCGTTGAGAGAGAAAAGCGTTTTAGAGGCGATGGACGTCCTGTTTTGACCTGTATGCTTGGCATAATACAGTGCCATATCAGCGGCGTAGCAAAGCTCATCCAGGGTTGCCCCATCCCCGGGCCACGAGGCAACGCCAATGCTTACCGACAGGTCCAGTTGCTTTATGGACATTTCACAGTCGATTTTTTCACGGATGCGCTCCGCTACACTGAACGCATCCAGAGTTGAGGCATTTGGAAGGATAATAACGAACTCATCACCTCCGTACCTGAAAGCGACGTCACTGGACCTTATCAAGCCTTCGATAATCCTGGCGGCCAGGACAAGGATGCGGTCTCCCGCCATATGGCCGAAAGTATCGTTGTATTTCTTGAAATTGTCCATATCGATCAGAATGAGGGAAAACGTGTCCCCGTAATCGGTGCGGCGGATGATTTCCTCTCGTAAACGTTCGTCGAAGTATCGGCGGTTGAAAAGCCCGGTGATAGCATCTACACGTGCTACAGCCTCGGCTTTGGCGTACAACCTGCTGTTTTCAATGGGCGCCGCGATCTGTGCCGAAAGCCGTTCGAGCAGATTTATCTGCCCGGCGTTGTACGCCTCAGGTTTCTTGCTTCCCAGAATGAGCACACCGATTACTTCGCCTTTATTGATGAGCGGCAGGTAACAGAGGGACTGGATGCCCCGGCTGATAAATTCTTCCCCGCTGCGGAACTGCTTATTTTTACAGAGATCCTTTTCATAATAGGGTTTTTTATTGAGGAACACCCATTCTGTGGCGGTATCACTCATGGGTATTTTTTGGCCAGTATGCCAGGCGGAGCCAACCTCGGTGGACAAGGCTGAAAAGTATTTTTCGTTTCCCTCAACCAATACGATGGCCGTAAAGTCCGCCTCGACGACCTGCTTCAGCTCTTTCACAAAGGCATCGTATACTTCCTGTATATTGAGGCTGGATGATATAACGCCCGCCAGCCTGTTGATGATGGAAAGTTCCTGTTCCCGTTTTGTAAGCTGGTCTGCCAGGTACTCCTTTTCGAGGCTGGTAGCCACNNCTTCACAGCTCTTTCCGACAGGCTTATATCCTCCCGGGTATATTTAGCTTTGACCATCTTTTCCCCGAGTGCGAGGATGCCAATGATTCTGCGGCGGCTTACGATGGGAAAGAACAATTGAATGCCAAGATGGGATATGCTTTCTTTCTCCTCCAGCCAAAAGGATTTGAATTCACTTGCTGCTTCCAGCCTTTCTTTAGACAAATAGCTATTATTAGTCCTCATCCACTGCATGATGGGACTATCTCTCTTAATGATAAGTGACGGCCTGTCCTCTTTGAGAGGAACTGCAAAACGTATATAAAAATCTCCTGTATCCTCTCTGGGGAGCAGTAGATAGGATTGCCTGCATTTGATGGCGCCGCACAGCAGAGTTAGCAATTCGGTGCCCAGCTCATTCAGACTGATCAATCCCCGTATGCGTTTCCTGGCAAATTCGTTTAACTCATGACGGTACTGGTAGCTATCACGGTAGAAGAGGCGGTCGATTTGCTTGGCAGCGAAATTACGCGTCTGATAAATCGCATATGCGATTAACAGGGCGGTGCCAATGCTGAGTGCCAGACTTATGTCGGTTATCTCAACTTTGAAAATCGACTGGCCGACAAAGGACAGCAGCAGATAAATCCCTACTCCAATTGCTGCCAACGCCAATAGTGTGAGACCCCTGCGCAGTATCAGATGGATATCTAAGAAGCGGTGTTTTATAGATCTTGAATTACTACTAATACGATTTTCCCTTATCTATTAATTTAGTCGCAAAACCCATTATCAGGGCGGCAGATATGGATGTCAATAGGTTTCGGGGGAATTTAGGTGGGTACTAGTACTAAAGTTTCATATAGGAATCGGAATCAAAGGATAAAGGATAATAGAAAAGGAAGGCAGAAAGCAGATAGAGATTAGTAGATAGGGGTAGAGAGGACTAATATTTCCTGGTTTTGATAGTTTTGCTCAATCCCTGCAGCTTGAGGCTCAATTTATCAAGTTCACCGTTGACGGGTTGTTTGCCGAGTTCCAGTCCGTAGCTAAGGAAAAACTCCAGAAAGCTGCGTAAAAGGTCCCTGATGCCCTCTTCGAATTGGTGCAGCTCCTCCCTGGAGACAAAGTCGTCGTTTCGTGTGTTATTTATGCGTTCAAAATGGCTGTCTATAATGAAATTGATGAATTCGGAGACGCTCATATCGCCGCGGTTTTCTTCGATCTTCTGTACTGTTTCCGCATCAAGTATGAGCATCCTTTTTTCCGACATATGCGTCTCCTCCATTTTGTTTACCGGCATATCAAATAATAAGCCCCTTCGGGGACATCAAGGCTTTTTATCACACTCCTCTCTCATTGCCGAACGTACGCATGAGTAATATATAACTCTTTCCCTGTATTGTCAATAGAATTGATTTCCCTGATAAAAAAACTGGATTTTACATCCTCAAAATCATAGTTTTTTGAAAAGTTGCAGGAAACGGTCCTGATATTCCGGCCATAAGTTCCAGCGTCGGAGTTCGCTTACAAGTTCGGGGGCGAAAGAAGGGTCCTTCCTGCACATTTCGAAAAGCTCTTCGATAGTTTCCCGTGCGTCTTTAGGTATTCCCTGTTGATCGGTAGCCAATCGTCCCTGTCCATATAACTCTAAAAAATTATGCCGTGCCGAATCCCTGGTTAGCTCGAAGGTGAATTTTATTAGGGAGACGTCCCACATCTCCTCTACACCTTTGATGACTGCGCTGAGCGGGTCATTGCGGCTGTCGATACGCTGATTGATTTTTTCCAGCACCTGGGGCAACGGTTGTGACACAACATTCATTTCTGTATTTTCGTTTTTGTATGTGTAAAGAATTCCCGGTTCACGGGGATTGTATTCAGACATGATTTCGATATACCGTTTTGCCGACCCGCTGAAGCCTTCCAAATTGATCAGGTACGAAGGCGTCACTATTTTAGGCCTTGCAGATACCACCCTGCCCTCCCTTACAACGTTAACCTCCTGCATAAGCTCCGTGATCATATAGTAATAAATATTTGTGATGCCGAAGGTGGCCAACTGCTGTTTAGGCGGCCTGAGCACCTGAGTGTGCTCAATCACAAATTTAATTTTCTCGTCTATTTCCATTCTGTCCCCGGCATTAGAAAAACATCTTTACCGCTTCGAAGTTACGTTGAACCTGCTGCTTGCCGCGAATTACCCCGTTGGGCTCTGTGTTGTGGCCTGGGACAACGTATTCCACATCCAGAAGGGACAGCCGCTGGATGCTTTTTTCAAGGAGTGCGGTGTCCCCTCCGGGGAAATCGGTCCTGCCCACGCTCATATAAAATATGACGTCTCCTGTAATCAATATCTTCTCTTTCTCAAGATAAAGACATACGGACCCCGGAGAATGGCCGGGTGTAAGTATGACGCTGACCTTAAATCCGTCTTTGCCAAGGTCCAGGCTTCCTTCCTTTAAATAGAACAGTGGAGTGAAATGAGGAGGTTCCATATCGAATAGCTCGTACAGCTGCAGTCCGGTAGTGAGCCTGAACGTATTCTCTTCCTCTGACATAGTAATTGAAGCTCCGCTTTTCCGGGCGATAATATCGTTGGCCTCGCAGTGGTCGGGATGGCTGTGCGTGTTGATTATCAAACCGGTGTCCTCAATGTTGATACCGTTCGATGCCATAGCTGCTTCAAGGCTTCCCAAACAATCCTCGCGTGCTTCATTAATAATGTGTCCGGGATCGATGATGATGTGGGGCTTAGCACCTTTCAAGATACCGGTCAGGACACAGGTATTGCAGTTGTTACCCGTCCCCTGCCAGATGTAACAATAAAGGTTATCCGATAATTTGATAGAGTTGTGGAGTTTCACGTCACCCTGCCTCTTGAAAAGTGATTTTTAAATGAGGTTGATGAGCAGATGGAAGGCGGCGTCGATATTTTTATGGGTATCGTCGACAAGCGCATCTATTATCGACCCGGCGACTTGCAGCACCTTGTTTTCCTCGGTCTCTCCCAGCATTGATACCATGTTCTCGATTCGTGCACCCAGTTGAACATGATCTTCGTCCGGGACTTTTTTAGATTTGGGTAAAGAGAGCAGGGGGTTGGTGAACAGGATGGGGCGCATGAGAGCACTCTCGTAGACAAAACGGGTCTGCCTGTTGGTTTTTGAAATGTTCCAGGCGGTCCTGTCGTCTTCTACGGGCTGTATCCATTCCAAGGCGTAAGCAAACTGGCAATTAATAAATTCATATTCAATAAGCAGCCTGGTTGCTTCGTAGTCTTTTACTCCCAGGGAGAGTTGAAAAAAGACCTCTTCCAGTTTTTCGTTATCAATGCCTTTTACCATGGCTGTGTGGCGGCAGTCCTCGGGTATTTGGAAGATGTTGTATTCCAGGGAGCCATGGAGGATGGTGTGTGCAGCCTCGTGTCTGATGGCACCGGCCCTTCCGCGCTTACTGTATCTTGCCAGGCGATCGCTGCATATCAGCAGTCGCGGATAGCCGCGCAGCACGTCGTATGTGCATGCTTCGGCATCGTCGATGGTGTTAAAGGAAAGTCCACGTTTAAACTTCTCTTCGCGCAGGAAGCTGTTGAGGTTATCTTCGGTATCGAAAATGTAGGCTTCGACTTTGTAGAGAGAACGCTGTCCAAACCGTTTGTAAAGGTCGTTTAGTACCTCAGAAACCTCTTTTTTGAAGCTCCCGGAGACGTTGCCCCTGGGAAAATAGGTTATATCCGATTCGGCCATAGGTGATTAAGACAAAGATATCAAGCTTGAGCAGTAAAGTCAATAATCGTGCTACAATAGGAAAATTAAGGTTTCGAGGTAGCTGGAATGAAAAAAATATGGGCGCCCTGGCGCGCAGCTTATATATTGAAGACCGATAAGGAAAAGGGTTGCATACTGTGTGATAAACCCGCCGAAAAAAAGGATAAAGTCAATTACATCCTGTACCGTGGCAAGGCGAACTTCATAATTTTAAATGCTTATCCGTATACTCCCGGCCATTTGATGGTAGCACCCTACCGGCACCTAGGGAGTGTGCTGGACCTGAACGTTGCAGAAGGCAGGGAACAGGTTGAACTCGTTAAACTTTGCGTGAGACTGCTAACCGCCCAGATTAAACCTGCCGGATTTAACATCGGCATGAACCTGGGAAGGGTGGCGGGCGCCGGCGTCGAGGGGCATATACATACGCACGTTGTACCCAGATGGAATGGAGATCATAACTTCATGACAGTTCTTGGGGATACACGGGTGCTGTCAGAGGGACTGGATACAATGTATGCCAAGCTTAAAGCGGGCTTAAAGGATCCGGCTGTTAAAGGTTGATCTTGGGCCGCTAAATAACGAGAGTATCAGCCGATAAGGGCTTTCTCCAGGTTTCTTTCGCTATCCAAAGTAGTGAGCACGATAACCCGGTCGTTTTCTTTGAGAACAGCATCCACTCCCGGTATTCTGGGCCGCTCTCCTTCACGCATAAGCAGGGCAATAGTAGTATCAGCCGGCAACCTCAGGTGAGCAATGGATTTCCCCACGGCCGGAGATTCCCTGTTAATGGTCATCTCCACCACCTCTTCCATTTGACCGCTCATGGTAAGCAGGTGGATCAGCGAATGCGCCGGTATTTCCTGCTCGACGTGCTCCAGGATGGTATTGGTGACGGAAATGGTAGCGTCGATGCCAAGCTTCTTGAAGATTTTCTCGTTGATAGGGTTGTTGACCAGCGCTATAGTCCTGGGTACCTTGAATCGATGTTTAGCAACCTGACAGGATGCCAGGTTATCTTCATCATGGCTGGTAGTGGCTATCAGTACGTTGGCCCGGTTAAGCCCGGCTTCCGTTAGGACCGCCGTCTCGCATCCGTCTCCCCTCATGGAGCAACTGCCAAGCTCATCTTCCAAACGTTCGCATGTACGTATGTCTCGTTCAATAATGAGCACTTCATGGCCCTGGCTGAGCAGGGCTTTGCTGAGGTAATAACCTATATTACCCCCGCCTACAATTACGATATAAAGAGGTTTAAGCATAGTTATATTTTCTGAGATAACCTCTGGAAGAGTAAATCGGCAAAGACTTCTGTGGGGCTGATGGATTCTAACCCAAGCTGTTCATAAATATCTTTTCTCAAGGGGTCATATATACGGCAGATGACACGTGGCACTTCAAAAATATGCTTGGCTATCTGTGCTGCCATTACGTTGCGGTTATCACCCTGGGTCAAAGCGATGAATGCGTTGGCATTCTCGATTCCTGCTTTGCGCAGCATGTCCTCATCAGTGCCGTCGCCTATCAACGCGGTCCCACTGAAGGTCGGGGGTAGCCTCCTGAAGCTGTAGGCATCCAGATCTACTACGGTCACTTTATGGCCGGCAGCATCGAACATGGCCGCCAATTTGCCGCCGACGCGGCCGCAGCCCATGATCACGATATTGCTTTTATTTTGCTTTATTGCTTCGGTTCCCGGCATATCAGTACCCTGCAAGGCGCCTCTTCCAGAACATGTGGCACAGCATTGCCCATGGTGAAGGAGCCAAACCGTTTTTTATAGGTGATTCCCATGATTATCACATCCACGCTGTTTTGCCTTGCAACTTCAATGATAGCCGGCCCAACCTCACGCGCCTGGATAATCTCTGTATCCACTTCGAAATCATTGTCCTGTGCGTACTCTTCGGCTTCCAGCAGAACTTTTTCAGCAAGTTCCATATCGGGTTTAATTATAGCATCCACAGGTAGGCTGCGGTTAACTTCGATGACGTAAACGATATATATTTTGGCCTTGCTTTTTTTCCCGAGCTTGCAAGCCAATTCTACGGCTACCTGGTCAACCCCGTTGCCGCGTGCTGCCACCAGAATTTTATCTATTTCCATAAAGGTTATTTCAAATCTCTGTGCTATTCACTATTATAGTGTGCCAATTATCGTTATTCCAGTTTATTATTAACCTGACACCATTTCAATAGCCCCCTCGGCAATATCAGGCTCAGACTTTTTATACTTGTGTGTGAACCAATATATAACAATTCCCACTGCGATCCATGCAAAACCGACCCAGCGGCTATAGGGCTGCATAATCACTACCGTAACCCAGATTATCACCGTCCCTATCAGTCCCAGAATGGCGGTAAAAGGTAGCAAATATCCTTTAATCTTGATATTCAAGCCTAATTTGAAGGGCCTTTCAGCATCCGGTTGTTTGATGCGCAGGGCCAGGATCGAAGCGTGTGCGAGAGCAAAAGCTATCATCGAACCGAAAGCATAAAGCCCTCCCAGGTTAGCATACAT
Organism: Dehalococcoidia bacterium; assembly: GCA_003142375.1. Taxonomy (GTDB): domain Bacteria; phylum Chloroflexota; class Dehalococcoidia; order GIF9; family UBA5629; genus UBA1162. Next base: position 34,967 of record PLME01000025.1, read on the forward strand.
ATTGTGGACAAAGAAACCCGGGGACTGCAACATAATAGCCACACTGGTAAAAAGAACCAGGGAAAAATAAGGCGTCTTAAACCTGGGATGCACTTTGCCCATTATCTCGGGTATCAGCTTAAACCGGCTGAGCGAGAAGGCAAGCCTCGAGATACCAAGCAATCCTGCATTGGTGGCAATCAGCAAAATCGTGGATACCAGTATGGCAACCAGAACGGGCAAAAAGGCTTGAACCCACCCAATGACCCATGTAAAAACAACCCTATAGGCCTCGATATTAAATAATTTGGCCGTTAGCTCGGTTGGAACCACGCCATGCGATATCTGGTCGGCAATACCAGCTATGGGATCAGTGGACCATTTGACAGCCAGTTCAGCCGGCGTCATGGTGGAGAAAGCGGCCAGTGAAATGCCGGTGTATACTACCAGTATAACTACGGTCATAATAATCAGAGCCCGAGGTGCGCGCACCTCGGGCCTCTTGGTCTCTTCCGCCATCTGAGATATGGTCTCCAACCCTGTAAATGCAATTGATGCTATAGCTATGCCGAAAAGCAGGTATTGCGGGGCGGGCCAATAGTTGGTTATCCTCTCGAAGATAAGCTGTGGATTAAAAAAGAAAAGCAGTGCCAGCAGAATCAATAGTGCCTGTGTTGCCAGGTCCAGTATGGCCAGTGCTATGTTCAAAATCGAAGATTCCCGCACACCGACAATATTGATGGTCATTAAAAATACCAGGACCGACATGGCGCAACTGGTCATAATAACCGGTGAAGTCTTGAGAGGGGCCCAGAAAAAACCCAGGTAGGATGGGATGGCATAAGATGAGATAGATATGGTTACAATATAGCCGAACATGAGTCCCCAGCCGGCTATAAACCCTGCAAAATCATTGAAACCGTGACGGGAGAAGCTGGCTGACCCGCCAGACTGGCGAAACATGGCAGTGCCTTCGGCGTAGGAGAGCGCTGTGAAAACGAAGATAATGCCCGCCAATCCCAGTGCTAAAGGCGTGGCGCCGCTGGCAGCCAGAGCAACGACTCCCAACGCATAGTAAATGGAAGAGCCTACATCTCCATAGGCGATGCTGAATAGATGTGTTGTACGCAGGATCCGCCTAAGCGGTCTTATCTTAAATCTTTCAGGACGGCCGAACTTGGTGCCCGGCTTGGGTTGCCAGTTTTTTTTCACTTTTTAAGTGTAATCAAATGATGGCAAATTGTAATCATCGGGTTAAGCAATGTCAATAGCGAACGAGAAATAGAAAGCTGTCGTTGAAATTATATAGCTGAGAGTTTAAAATGCTGATAAATTATCATGGGCATAAGCGGAGGTAATGTAGGATGACTAAGTATAGTTTTATAGTATTCTGTCTGGTTCTTATCGTGCCGGCTCTGGCCCTTTCGTGCTCGCCTTCAGCCAAAGGCGACACGTCGATAACCGTTACCTATGACCAGTTTGCCAAACAAAATAATATAGTTCAGGATATCAGCGTTGCCAACGGTAAGACAATCACTGTGCAGCTTAGTTCCAACCGGACAACAGGGTTTTCCTGGACAGAAAATGCTCAGATAAGCGATCCTGCTGTATTATCTCAATCGGGTTACAGTTGGGTACCGCCTTCGGATACAGGAGGTAAGGTTGGGGTAGCCGGCAATGAAGTCTGGACTTTTAAGGCGCTTAAAGCGGGCAGCAGCACTGTTTATGAGGAATATAGCCAGCCCTGGTCGGGTGGACAAAAGGCGGCCTGGACCTTCAAGCTCAATGTAACGGTGAAATAGGTCACTCACCTCTTAACGCTGAAAGTATACGAGCAAATAAATATCATGGCCGCTGTGAAACCGATCAGCAGCATCACCTCGGCATAGACGGGGATGACAGTTGAAGCACCGCTTAAGGTGGACCATCGTAGAAGGTCGACACCATAGGTCATGGGGTTAATATAGCTGACGGAGCGCAGCCAGGCGGGTGCCGAGGTCAGCGGGAACAATGCCCCGCTGGTGAAAAACATAGGCATGATGACCAGGCTCATAATAAAATTGAAGCCCTCCATGCTGCTCATTAATGAGGCGATCAATAGTCCCACGCATACCAGACCGATTGACAGTAGTATCATAACAGGGATTAGAAGCAGAAAAGAAAGTGGGGCCAGCTTGATTCCAACCAGAAATGACAGCGGAAGCAGGATAAAGCCCTGTATAAAGGCGCTGGTTCCTCCTCCCAATGCCTTGCCTATCACAATAGAAGCGCGGGGGACGGGCGCCACCAGTATCTCCTTGAGAAAACCGAACTCCCTATCCCATATTACCGATATACCCGACCAGATCGAGGTAAAAAGAATCGACATGCCTAATACGCCAGGGAAAATATACATCTGATAGTTTTCGATACCTGGAATCTGGACGGCGCGCATGCCGCTGCCGAAGATAAGCAGCCAGAGGAGAGGCATAATGAGGGAGGAGATGATTCGTGATTTCTCTCTCCAGAATCTGAGTACCTCGCGGTACCATAACGCACCTATTTTTCTCAATTCACTTTACCTCAGCCTGCCCATAGCGCGCATATGCGTCTTGAGCTGGTTTTCGGCTTCCTCCTCACGTATCTCTCTGCCGGTAAAATAAAGAAAGACGTCATTAAGCGTGGGCTTATGTATAGAAACAGACTTGATCTCTATGTTATGGGAGGCAGCCAGATCAACTACTACCGGCACCATTTTTTCAGCTTCGGCAATGCTCAGCCTGATGGAGCCATCCACCGATTCAACCCTTTCGGCCAATTTGAGTTCGTTTATCTTGTCTATAAACTCTTGAGGCCGGTTGCATACAACCGTCAACACATCGCCTTTTAACGTGTTTATCAAATTGGTCGGAGTGTCAACGACCCTTATTTTGCCGAAATCAATGATGCCGATCCGGGTGCACAACCTTTCCGCTTCTTCCATATAATGTGTAGTCAGGATAACTGTGATCTTTTCTTGTTTTGCCAGCTCCTCGATGTGGGACCAGAGATGTTGCCTTGTCTGCGGGTCCAACCCCAGTGTCGGCTCGTCAAGAAATAGTACATTAGGATGGTGCAGCAGGCCGCGGGCCAGTTCAAGCCTTCTTTTCATACCGCCGGAATATGTTTTCATGGGAGAGTCGGCACGGTCAGCCAAACCCACTAACTCGAGCAGTTCTTTTATACGCTTCCTGGCCTGTGGCGGCGTGACATCGTATAACGTCGCGTGCAATTGCATATTCTCTCGGCCGGTAAGGCGGTCATCGATACTGGGGTCCTGAAAAACGATACCGATGCTCCTTCTAACCTTATCAGGCTGTTTAATAATGTCGAATCCATTGACCAGCGCAGACCCTGACGTCGGAGTATTGATAGTACAAAGCATCGATATGGCCGTAGTCTTACCCGCTCCGTTGGGGCCTAACAGGCCGAAGATTTCGCCGTACTGGATGGCCAAATTGAGGCTGTCCAGGGCGACTATCTTCCCGTATTTTTTGGTGAGATTTTGAGTTTGGATAGCAACAGGTTCTTTCATGTGATTGGCCGCTTTCTATTATATTGCCAGATGGACCAATAACAAAATGGGTCGGTATCTTGCCATTATCCCTGCAAACGACCGGCGGACCGAGGAATCATTTTTTTGAATAGGACTTCAAGTTGTCGGCAAATTTATTCAGGTATGGGTCCCCGGGCAATATAGAGGATAGAACATGTGCGGCCAGCGAAATAGATTTTTCAAGAGGCAGGCAATAATGCATAACGAGGAATTTTTCCCTGAGTTTCTTGACCTCGTTTTTAACATTTTTGTTTGATTTAACGCAGTCCGCCAGGAATACCGCCAGTTGCTGGAAATCGGCTTCTTTCATGCCGAAGCGCGTCATCTCCTGGGTACCCATCCTGATGCCGCTGGAGGCTATGAAGCTTTCATCGTCCGGCAGCGCCTGGTAGTTGGTAATGATATTGTTATCTTCCAGCCTGCGAGCAATATCCTCGCCCAGCCCGTATTGCCTGACGCGTATGACAACCTGGTGAGTCTGTGTGAAACCGTCGGCTGCGCTTCCCTCCACTGTAACGCCCTGGGCATTGAGGGCGGCCGCAAAGGCCCGCGCATTCTTTACGACCTGTGACTGATAGTCCTTCTTGAATTCATTCATCTCATAGCTAGCCAGTAGCAGTCCCAACAGAGTGCCGAGGTGGTGATTGCTGGTCGAACCGGGGAAGGCGCGTCCCTTGATTTCCACCCAGAGCTTTTCCAGCCCCGTTCCCTCGCTCATGTTGCCGGCAACGACGCCCCTCTGAGGGCCGAAGAAGGTTTTGTGTGTACTGCCCGTAATTACATCTGCGCCTTCAGCAAAAGGCGACTGGAAACTTCCGTACAGGCCCAGTACATGGGCCATATCGAACATCAGGATGGGCTTGGGGTCCATCTTGCTGGTGATTTCATAGACGAATTTTACCGGCTCCTGATAGAGGAACATGCTCTTGCCGAAGATAATCAACTCCGGCTTCACGGAATGAATGAGTTCGCCCAGCTTGCTTGTATCCGTTTTATAAAGGTTGTCTTTAAGTATGGGGAAATTGAAGACATTCTCCCTGCCTGTCTCAAGATTATCCTCAACGAAATTAAATAGCGCTCCCATAGGCTGGGCACTTAGATGACCGCCTTTATTCAAATCGTTATTGATTACGGCGCGCATTTTACGGAGCGGCTGGTTCTTCGGTTTTTCCCTGTTGAGAAACCTTACGATACCCTTGAAAACCACCTCGTTGGCCATGTTACCGCTAATCGGCCTCAGCTCGATATTGGTGCAGCCAAAATATTGCTGAAGCTCTTTTCTCAGTTCATCTTCGACGTCCCTGATGAAATCAGTGGCCTGATAGAAGTATATTTCCTTGCCTTTCATCGTCCTGTGTTCGGCATATCTTCCGACAGGGTCCGATACCTCGCAAAGCTTGACCAGCAGGCTGGGGCTCGATTCTGATGGAATCAGGTTAAAACATTCCCGCTGTCTCCAGATATTATTGGCGACAGTCTTATTTAAAAGGGTTTCTATCTTGTTCTGAAAATCAGCCATGGCTTACCTCACCGGGATTTTTTATAAAGCATACATGAACGAACCTGAAATTAACAAGCTTTAATCTCAGACTCACACCCATGAAAGGCTTGGCTTAAGTGTCTTCAGGGCAGCTAAATTCCTTCGGCAGAATGATTGTAGGGCGGGCCTGTATAAGATATACTTTTTCTTGAAAGCTAATGAGATCAGACCATAACCCGCCGTTATTTTTTCTGGCCGTCATATCCCTCTTATTCAGCACATTGACGGCTTGCGGTTCCAGCACTGGCCTGCAGATTGAGAGTCAGCAGCTTACCACCCGTCAGTTCACCGGGCAAACAAACACGGCGCAGAGCATGGCCGCCGTTACGGGTACGGTGAAAAACATTGAAGACCATACTATCAGTGGATGCCAGATCAAGGTTACTTTCCTCGATGAACAGAAAGGCGTAATCGGAGTTGCGTCCACCACCAGGGAGTCTTTAAATGCCGGCGAAGTCTGGTATTTTACTATACAGCTCACTAATCCGGATGCCTGGAAAGCTCGCAGCTATGAAATAATAGCTACCAGCCGTTAAATTTAGAGTATGATAGCCGTTAAGGTATAATTTCTTTCAACCGGGGAATTATTATTAAGGTGAGGAGGACAAAAACCTAATGAAATTGGGCAGATATTTCCCTTTCCTTTTTGTAACTGCATTAGTATCCATGTTGGTTTTCCTTTCTTGCATGGGGGCGGGTGACAATAAGGGCAACCAGTCTCTAACCGTCCAAAGTCTAAATCCTGTTCAGTCCCAGACCACACCGGGGGGGACGGTTGTCATAGAAAGTAAGGTCGTTAACCCGGGCAACGCATCCCTTACGTACAAGTGGTCGGCTACGGGAGGTGGGTTTGGCGGCTCGGGGGCCAACAATATCTGGCAGGCTCCGCCGCAATCAGGCATATATGAAATTACGTTGACCGTTGAGGACGGCAAAGGCGGCACGGCGCAGGGCACAACGTCTATTACGGTTTCCAGCAACAGATCACCGGCGATTACAGACCTCTCTTTTAGCCCGATGAATGTGACTCCCGGAAGCAGCACGGTGGTCAGTTGCACGGCCAACGACCCCGATGGGGATATTGTCAGGTATAGTTGGAATGCCAGCGCCGGTTCCATCTCAGGTACGGGTAACAAAGTATCCTGGATGGCGCCCAATAATACGGGGGATTTCGGCATAACCTGCGTGGTCAGCGATGGCAAGGGTGGTGAATCGAAGCAGGTTGTTACGGTGAGTGTGACGGAGCCGGGTAGCAGCGTGACCATCAACCTTATCAAGCAGGAGAGCGGTACCGTTTCCTCGTCGGGCGATAAGGATACCACCCGATATCGCGCCGGTGATGATAATAATAACGTCGGCTATAATGCCTTTTTTAGCTACGATGTCTTCTCTCTTAATAAAACCAAGGTAAGACTGGCCAAGGTTAAATTCGGTCCAGGCAAGATCACCGGTGATCCGTTTGCCGCATTGGATGGTCTTAGAATCTGGCAGGTCAGCTATGGCAACGGCTTGCCGGATTTCAATACTATAGGTGATATCCTGTATTCATCCAAAGGGTTGTTCAGTTCCGCACCGAGTGAGATCGATGTAACACAGGAGATCAACAAGCAGATAGCTGCCGGAGCAAGCAGATTCCAGTTGGAGGCGGTATTTAAAAAGACCAATAGCGGCAATAATGCTATGGACTATATAGAATGGCCTGACGCCGTTCTCTATGTAACCTTTGCTCCGTACACTGAATAAAGAATTTTAGGAGGTTCTTGATGTTTCGAGGCAGGCAAACTGTAATCTTAATAGCGCTAATGGCGGCGCTTAACATAGTTGGAGTCGTATCATGCGCGAAGGCAACCGTGGCGCCGGCACCCGTTCCAGCAGGGAATCAACCGCCCGTAATATCCAGCTTTACAGCGGCGTCCAATCAGACCTACCCCGGGGGCACAGTAAATTTTCAGAGTGTGGTTTCCGATCCCAATAACGATAATATAAATTTCCAGTGGACAGCTACCGGAGGCAACTTTGTTGAATCGGGCCGGGCCAACAATACATGGCAGGCCCCTAAAGCTACCGGTAATTACCAGATCAAGCTATCGGTGGATGATGGGAAGGGTGGTACGGCTGAAGCTACGATCCCCATTACCGTAAGCACCAATCATCCTCCTGTTATTTCGAGCTTGAAAGCAGACCCCTCATCGCTACAGTTTTCTTCCAGCGCAACCCTGACTTGTATTGCCAGTGATCCTGACGGAGACCCCCTCCAATATAAGTGGGAGGCTAAAGACGGCGCCCTGAGCGGGACCGGCAATGCAGTTTCCTGGGTATCTCCTGCGGCCAAGGCCGCCGATTACAGCATCTTTGTGACAGTCAGCGATGGCAAGGGCGCAGAAACCAGGCAGGAGCTCGTTATACCGGTGTCCCCTGTAAGCAGTGCTCAGACGTTTAACCTGGTCAAGCAAGAAAGCGGCACGGTATCGTCGGACGGCGACCGGGACAATTCCGTTTATAAGGCTGGAGATAGCGAAAAGAATATAGGGTACCGGGCATTTTTCAGCTATAACATACTGCCTCTGGCGGGAATGGATATCAAGCAGGCCACCCTTAAATTCGTGGGCACAACAGTAGTTGGCAGCGATCCCTTCGATCCGGTCACGGGAGTCGGCAACTTCCAGTTGCGGAGTTTCAGCTATGGAAGCTCCCTTCCTAAATTCGATGTTGAGGGCGGCGGCCAGCTCGAGAGGGCGGACACATACCTGAATAAGCCCATGGAGACTGTTGACGTCACACCTGAGATGGTCAATGCTATATTCAATCAACTGCCACGTTTTCAGGTTGAAGCCGGGTTTATGAAACATGCCACCAATGGTAATAATGTAGCCCAATTCATTCAGTGGTCGGATGTAGTGCTGGAGATTACGGCGTCACCTAAATAGTCTGCATTTACTGTATTGATTTTAATGGGGCGGCTCAAGGGCCGCCCCGTATGTTTCTGAAGGCTTTGACTTGTTTTACGCGAGGTGCTACATTATATATTGAATTAGCAGTCTAAATGGGAGAGTGCTAAAAAATGAGCAAGGCTGCCTATAAAAGACGCGATGCGGTCTTAAAAATTATAGTAAGTGAGTATATTGCTTCGGCGACGCCGGTAGCATCGGAGTTAATACTGCGCCATCACAGCCTCGGTGTCAGTCCGGCAACTATACGCAATGATATGGCTTCTCTGGAAGACGAGGGTTTTATTACCAGGCCCTATACTTCCTCGGGCGGAGTGCCGCTGGATAAGGGATACAGGTTTTACGTTGAGACGCTGTCTCAGCATCTGGACCTGCCGGGAGAGGACCAGAAGCGTATAAGACAACTGCTGGATACGGCCATCGATGAGTATGACAGGCTGCTTAAAACCGCAGCCAGCTCTATGGCTAAACTGGTGGGGAATGCCGCTATTGTTACCTTCCCCAAATCCGCAGAAAGCAGGTTCAAGCATCTTGAGCTGGTTGAAATGCAGCAGTATATGGCGTTGCTGGTATTGATACTGAGCAATGCCGTGTTGCGGCGTCAAACCTTTAACGTGGGAGAGCATGTCGACCAGGAACAATTGAATCAGTCTGCAGCCAAATTTAACCATGAATATGCCGGTCAGACCAGAAGTCAGATGAAGGACAAAAAGCTGGAACTGACAGCGATTGAAAAGAAAATATTCAAAGCGGTTACCGATGTTATGGCCAGCGAAGACGCCATTGAGAACGATAACTCCTACCTGGAAGGCCTGAGGTTGATGCTCGGACAGCCTGAATTCGTTCAACGTGAGAGAATGCTGGGTGTTCTTGAGCTTATGGAAGCCAAAGGTTGGCTCAGGCATGTTATCGACTGGCAGGTCACTGACGAAGGTGTGAAAGTAATCATCGGCGATGAAAACCGTGAAACCGGATTGCATGATTTAAGCCTTGTACTTAGCAATTACGGTATACCGGAGCAGGCTATGGGAACCGTGGGAATCATCGGCCCTAAGAGGATGGACTATCGCAGGGCGATATCTGCTGTCAACTATATTTCAGGCCTGCTAAGCGAGCTGGTTGCCAAGGTTTGCCGCGAGCAGTAAGGCTTATAATTGTTAAGGAGGGTATTTTGGCAGAGGAACCGGTTATTCAGGAGCAGGAGAACGTAGACGATCTGAAAAAAGCCATTGCCGAAGAGAAAGATAAAGCCGACAGTTATCTGGCGAGCCTTCAGAGATCGGAAGCAGATTTCCGGAACTATAAGAAAAGAATCGAGCAGGAGAAGCAGGAAGCATTAAACTGGACCAATGCCGAGTTGATCAAGTCTCTTCTCCCGGTTGTTGATGATATGGAGCGGGCTATATCCATGATGGACCCGGCGGTAAAGGAATCAAGCTGGGGAGAAGGCTTTAAAATCATTCAGCGCAACATGCAGGACATCTTGCGCGCCCACGGATGCAGCGAAATCGAATGTGTAGGTAAACCCTTCGATCCCAACCTTCATGAAGCTATGGGATACGAAGATGGGGAAGAAGGCGTGATAATCTCCGAGCATAGAAAAGGATACACCATGAAAAATAAGGTGCTGCGCGCTTCCCAGGTAACCGTGGGCAAAGGCAAACCTGCCGGAGCAAATGCCAATAAATAGGAAAGATATTATTTAAAAATGCTATTAAACCCAACAATAATTAAAGTCACAGGAAAAGGAGGATAAAATGGGTAGAACAGTAGGCATAGATCTGGGGACGACATTCAGTCTGGTTGCTACTATGGAAGGAGGCGAACCGGTTATCATCACTAACCGGGAAGGAGAGCGCCTGACCCCATCCGTAGTGGCAGTCGATAAAAAAGGCGAACGGCTGGTTGGCCTGCTTGCCAAAAGGCAGGCTATTACCAATCCCGAGAATACCATCTTCAGCATCAAGCGCCTGATGGGACGTAAGTACAAAGATGCGGAGGTCCAGAACGATATTAAGCGGCTCCCTTATAAGATCGTCGAGGCGCCCAATGGCGATGCCAAGGTTGTCATGGGAGGAAAAGAATATAGCCCCCCCGAGATTTCCGCCATGATACTGCAGAAACTTAAACTCGATGCGGAAGCTTATCTGGGCGAAAAGGTGACAGATGCGGTTGTTACCGTGCCTGCGTACTTCAACGACAGCCAGAGACAATCGACCAAGGATGCGGGGACTATTGCTGGCTTAAACGTCATCCGCATAGTTAACGAGCCCACAGCTTCGGCCCTTGCTTACGGTATGGATAAAAAGAAAGAAGAGATGATCGCCGTATACGATCTTGGAGGCGGCACCTTCGATATCTCTATACTCGAACTCGGCGACGGTACATTCCAGGTGAAGTCGACCAATGGCGATACGCATCTAGGTGGCGACGATATCGACCTCAAAGTTATGGACTGGCTGACCGACGAATTCAAAAAAGAACAGGGCATCGACCTCAGGCAGGACAAGATGGCCTTGCAGCGGCTCAAGGATGCCGCCGAGAAGGCCAAGAGAGAGCTTTCGACCACCGGGCAAACGGAGATTAACCTCCCCTTCATCACGGCTGACTCGTCAGGTCCCAAGCATCTCAACATAACATTGACACGCGCCAAGCTCGAACAGCTATCGGCTGATTTGCTGGAGCGCAGTATAGAGCCATGCAAGAAAGCACTGGCGGATGCCAGCCTTACGGCGGCCCAGGTGACCGATGTTATCTTGGTGGGTGGCCAGACCAGGATGCCCAAAGTACAAGAGATAGTCCGGCAGTTCTTCGGCAAGGAACCCATCAAAGGCGTAAACCCCGATGAGGCCGTAGCCCTGGGTGCTGCTATACAGGGCGGCGTGCTCAAGGGTGACGTCAAAGACATACTGCTGCTCGACGTGACACCTCTTACACTGGGCATCGTAACGCTGGGCGGTGTGATGACACCGCTGATTCCCAGGAACACGACCATACCGACCTCTAAGAGCCAGGTGTTCAGCACGGCCGCCGATAATCAACCGAGCGTTGAAATACATGTATTGCAGGGCGAACGCCCCATGTCGGGAGATAACAAAACGCTAGGCAGGTTCATCCTTGACGGAATACTGCCGGCGCCGCGCGGCGTGCCGCAGGTAGAAGTTACCTTCGACCTCGATGCTAACGGCATACTTAATGTACGTGCACAGGATAAGGGCACGGGGAAAGAGCAAAAAATCACTATCACAGCTTCCAGCGGCCTGAACAAGGACGAGGTGGAAAAGATGCGCCGTGAAGCAGATGCGCACGCGGCTGAAGATACACGTAAGAAAGAAGAAGTTGAGACCAAAAACGTGGCTGAGGCCACCGTATACTCTGCGGAGAAAACTATCCGCGAATACGGAGATAAAATACCGGCGGACCTCAAAACTGAGGTCGAGGGCAAAATTGCTGCAGTCAGGTCAGCCTTACAGGGAAGCGATATAAACTACACTAAGAATACCTTGCAGGCCTTGAATGATTCGATGCAGAAAATAGGCGCTGCTGTTTATCAACATACTGCGCCTCCTCCGGGTGGTGGAGCCGGAGGTTCAGAGTCGGCAGGAGGTGATGCTCCTCCCCCACCTAAGGATGAAGGCACCGTCGAAGGTGAATTCAGAGAAGTATAGGGCTTGATATGACTAAAGGCGGCGGGTTCTTAACCCGCCGCCTTTTTTATTTCTCAAGCAATGATTATGTAGCAGAAAAACTTTGTTCCGGACCGAACCTGCTATACGTTGACAGCCGGCATCTAAAAACATATCATTTTTAGCATAATTTCCACACGAGGAGGAGCTGATTCATCATGGCCAAAAAGACTATCACCCTGAGCAATACTGCAATGGCTGTAATTGCTATTGTAGCCGGCATTCTGGTAATTTTCTGGTTTGAGTACGCCAAATTCATTATAGGTATTTTTCTGATTGTCTGGGGTATACTTAGCCTGATTAATAAATAAAAAGCGGGAGGTTGTTGTGTTAGTTGCCGTACCGTCGCCCGGCGGCCTTTTCATGGGCATTGTGACATTGATTTTCGGCATTATAGTGATGATTTTCCCCAAGATTCTGAAATACCTGATTGGAATATACCTGATAATCGTAGGCTTGTGGGCAATTATTATTTCACTGTAATCAACCGTCTGATTACCGACAATCCCCGGCTGTCATAAACTGGAAATGATTTACTGCGGCACCAGCGGTTTCAGCTATGACGATTGGGTGGGCATGTATTACCCACGGGGGCTGCCGCGCAAGAATTGGCTCAGTTATTATGCGCAGGAGTTTAATGCCCTGGAGCTAAATACGACTTACTATTCGCTTCCGGATATTTCTGTGATGGAATCCCTCGTCAGAAAAACAGGCGAGGGGTTTCTCTTTTCCGTCAAGGCCAACCAGGAGATGACTCACAAACGGCAAGCAGGCCAGGAGGTTTTTAAGGCGTTCATTAAAACGCTACAGCCGTTGATTGAGACCAATAAATTAGGATGTATATTGGCACAGTTCCCCTACAGCTTCAACCAAAGTGCTGCTAACCTTGGGTACCTGCAATTATTTCACGAGTGGATTGGCGGGCTTCCCCTGGTTATCGAGTTCCGCAACGCAGCCTGGTTAAATCAGGAGACATTGACCTGGATGAAAGAAAGAAACATAGGTTTCTGCTGTGTAGATGAACCCCAATTGCCCAGGTTACTGCCGCCGGTAGCCGAAGTTACCAGTGATATAGGCTACATCCGCTTCCATGGGCGAAATGCCGCCAAGTGGTGGCAGCATGATGAGGCCTGGGAAAGGTATGATTATACATATAAACCGGAGGAGCTCCATGAGTGGCTGCCCAGGATCAGCCTGATAAATAGAACAGCCAAGAACACCTTTATTTTCGCCAATAACCACTGGAGGAGTCAGGCTGTAGACACTATCAGGCAGGTGCGTTCCATGCTCGACCAGCTTGTCTTGTAATAACTCATGGGTTAGAATGAATCGCTGCAATCTAATGTATGTATCAAATGCAAATCACATCAGATGAAAAATGCCAGAAGCTTCTAACCGTTTGACCTGGTGGAAGGGATTGGTTTTCCTGGCAATCGCCGGTTCTGTTGTTACCCTCGATATAATCAGCAAAGAGTGGATACGCGCCAATATCCCGCTTGGAGGCTCCTTGCCTGAACAGTGCAGAGTGGTTATCGTCAATATAGAAAATACGGGTTCAGCCTTCGGCCTTTTTACTAACCAGGCGTTCTTGCTCAGCCTGGTAGCCATTGCAGGCCTGGTCATCGTGCTGGTCTTCTTCCGGTATATGACTGAACTTGGTTTTATCAGTGGCATTGCACTCACTTTGATCTTTGCAGGTGCACTGGGAAACCTGATAGACCGGCTCAGATTCGGTCATGTCACCGATTTCATCTATTTTAGACTTTGGGGTGACGTATTCTGGCCGGCCTTCAATGTAGCTGATTCTGCTATTACGGTGGGCGCTATTTCACTGGCCGTTATTACGCTGGTTAGCCTGGGGAAAAAGGATGCAGCAAAGAAAGGTGACAAACCACAGATCATTTGATGTACCGGGCCCGGTAGGGCGCTTGGATAAATACCTTGCGAAAAACTATCCCGAATTTACCCGGACCTTTATTCAAAAACTTATAGAAAGCGGCAATGTGATCGTCAACGGGCGGGCTGCGCGCGTTGCACTGCAATTAAAGCTCCAGGACCATATCGAAGTCACCATCCCTCCTCCCGAACCTGCGGTGGTGCTGCCGGAGGACATACCGTTTGGGCTTGTGTATGAAGACAAAGATGTAGTAGTGATTAATAAACCGGCCGGACTAACCGTACATCCGGCCCCGGGCCATGCGCGGCATACACTGGTAAACGCCTTGATTAAGCGGTTCCCGGATCTTGAGGGCTTTGGCGGTTCCATGAGGCCGGGCATCGTGCACCGATTGGATAAGGACACCTCCGGCTTGATGGTAATCGCACGCAATGAGATAGCTCGCCAGAGCTTAATAAACCAGTTCAAATCCCGCTCCGTGAAAAAATGCTATTTGGTGCTGGTGAAGGGCAAGCTGGAACCGTCCAAAGGCGCAATAGATGCACCGATTGGGCGCGATCCATCCGACCGCAAGCGTATGGCCGTGGTGTCAAAAGGCCGAACTGCCAGGACGGATTATCGTGTGCTCAAATATCTCGACGGTTATACGCTGGTGGAAGCCAATATCCAGACAGGCAGGACTCATCAGATAAGGGTGCACTTTAAAGCGATCGGATACCCGGTAGTTGGAGATGCCGTGTACGGAGTAAAGTCCAATTTGATTAACAGACAATTTTTACATGCCTGTCATCTCGAATTCAAGCTGCCGTCGAGTAACATCCTGCGCACTTTTACATGTGAGTTGCCCGACGATCTAAAACAGGTACTTATAACCCTTGGGGGGAAATGAGTAAGAAATCTGTTGCTATTTATCATGCCGATGTGATAAATTTTAGTCAAAGGAGAGGTTCAGAATATGAGACCACAAGATAAATTCGGCCAGATTAAAAAAGACCATGTGAGCGGTCAGAATGATATTTATAACCAGATTTCCAACGCGCCCCCTCCTGGAGGCGGAATAGAGGATTTCGGTACTTTCGAGGTTGATTCCGCCAACAGGCGCAATGAATTGCTGTTTAATATTACCACGCAGATCGAAGAGACCAAGGGCAAACTTAGGCAAGCTGAGTTGCTGGTAGAAAGGCTGAGGCAAAGCTTGAGAGAATACGAAGAGATGTACAAAACGCTAACCAAGGGGAAAGGCAAGGAAAAATAAACAGCTTTCCTATTTCTCTTAATCTTTGGGGCGTCCTCTTATAAAACACCGGTCCTTTAAAAGCTTTCAGTACAACCTTGAGATAAGGCGGCATTCTATTAAGGAGTCAGGCGTTGAAAGAGAAACCTAAAGAGTACGCCCTGGAATACGCCGGGTTCTGGTTAAGATTAGCCGCCGCTTTAATCGATTTTTCAGTATTAATTGCCGGATTATATATTTTGTATTGTGTTATATCGCAGTCACTTTTCTGGATATTTCCTGATATACGCAGTGTGTTCAACGGATTGATGGATATCTCGCGCGGCGCGCCTCTGTCCGGGAGCTTGATCTGGGTGATGGCAACCGTTATGTTGACCTTCCTTGTTGGCGGGACTATTTATTGTGTCGCCTGCAGCGCTACTTCGGGCCAAACGTTAGGTAAAATGAGCGTCGGCATTAAAATCATACGTACAGATAGTTCTCCGCTGGATATTCGCTCTGCGATCCTTCGTTTCCTGGGCACTGTGCTGTGCGTAGCTACGCTGGGAGTGGGATTTATTTTGATTGCCTTTGACAGCCATAAGCAGGGCCTGCACGACAGAATAGCCGATACCTATGTGGTTAAGCTGCCCGTGAAGCAGGTCGTTTACACCCAGACCTTTGCCAGGGGAGAGATTGGCTGATATGGGAAGTGAAATCCGGGTCCGTTTCGCTCCCAGTCCAACCGGCTATCCCCACGTAGGTAATATCAGGACAGCGCTGTTTAACTGGCTTTTCGCCCGCCATAATAAGGGAGTCTTTCTCCTTCGCATAGAAGATACGGATCAGGAACGTAAGGTGGAGGGCGCCACCAAGATCATAATGGAAAGCCTGGGATGGCTGGGGATGGATTGGGATGAGGGCCCTTTTTTCCAGTCGCAGAGATTGGATATGTATAAAAAATATGCCGAACAGTTGGTTACCGAGGGCAAGGCCTATTATTGTTTTTGCTCAAGCGAGCGACTGGATGCCATGCGTAAAGACCAGGCCGCACGCAAGCTTCCGCCCGGCTACGACAGGCGCTGCCGCTGTCTTTCTAAAGAACAGATAGAAGCTGAGAAGGCCAAAGGCATAGTTCCGGTCGTGCGGTTCAAGTCACCGACCGAAGGGCAAACCGCTGTAACAGATCTGATCCGGGGCGACGTCGTTTTCGAAAATAGCACACTGGATGATTTTGTTCTTTTAAAGTCGGACGGTTATCCGACTTATCACCTGGCCAATATTGTGGATGATCACTATATGGATATCTCGCATGTTTTGCGTGCTGAAGAGTGGCTTTCAAGCACACCCAGGCATGTACTACTATATGCTGCCTTAGGCTGGAAGCCTCCGCAGTTTGCACACTTGCCGATGATACTGGGACCCGATAAGTCCAAGCTGAGCAAGCGCCACGGCGCTACGGCCATCAACGAATATCAAAACGAGGGCTATTTGCCGGAGACAATGATCAACTTCCTGGCCCTGTTGGGATGGTCGCTGGATGATAAAACGGAGATCATGAACCGCCAGGAGATCATCACCAACTTCTCCCTTGAACGTGTGAGCAAGACCGCCGCCGTCTTTAATAGGGACAAACTGGAATGGATGAACGGCGTATATATTCGAAACCTGAATATCGACGATTTTACGGCAAGGTGCCTGCCTTTTGTTGAACGCGGGCTGCCGCCGGAGGTGAAAAGACCCGTCGATGCCATATATTTGAAAGAGATTGCCCCTCTTATTCAGGAGAGAGCTAAGACTTTAAACGAGGTTCCGCAATTAGTTGACTTCTTTTTTGTTGCTGAGCTTGATTATGACACAATTATGTTACAGGGCAAGCTCGATAAGGTACAGGCTGTTAACGTGCTTGAGAAATCTATTGTAATGCTTGAACAATTGAAAGAATGGGACCCGGATATAATGGAAAAGACCATACGTCCTCTGACTGATGAACTTGGCATGAAAGCCGGCCCCTTTTTCAGCGTTCTTCGCGTAGCCATAACAGGTCGAACTGCTTCTCCGCCGCTCTTCGCGACTATGGCGGTGTTGGGAAGGGTGCGTTGTATGGAGCGGTTGAAGGCAGCCTTGCAAAAAATAAACTCCTGACAAACTAAAAGGGCTGGTAAATTGACTAAACAAAACGATATCCTGCGTGAATTTGAACCTGTCTTCTTTCCTAAATCCCTGGCCGTGGTGGGTGCCACCTCCGATAAAGTATTCAAAATAAATATAGGCAACCGTTTTATAGAAGCGTTGCTTGAATTTGGGTTTACGGGCAAATTATATGCTGTGGGCATCAGTGAGGGGGAGGTAAGCGGGCTTAAAATATACCAGAATGTAAAAGACATACCCTCCGAGCTTGACTATGTAATAGCCGTCATACCCAACCGCCTCATACCTCAACTGGTCGAAGACTGTGGGCAGAAGGGCGTCAAAGTCATACACCTTTTCGTATCGGGCTTCGGTGAAATTGAAGACAAGATGGGCACGGAATTACAGGAAAAGATTCTGCATATAGCGAAGAACTATGGTATAAGGCTCATAGGGCCTAATTGCATGGGCACTTATTGTCCCTCAACTCATCTGACCTTCGCTCTCGGTTTTTCCGCTGTCGCGGGTCATGTAGGCTACTTATCGCAGAGTGGAGGACAAAGTATACTGGGTATCAAAGAAGCCAACCGACGCAATATTTTTTTCAGTAAGGTTGTCAGCTACGGCAATGCTGCTGATATCAACGAGTGTGACCTGATAGAGTATTTCACCAGCGATCCAGACACAGATATTATCGTAGCTTACATTGAGGGCACCAACCATGGCCCCAGGCTTTTTGAGCTTTTGAAGGAGGCTACCAAACGAAAGCCCGTAGTCCTGTTTAAATGTGCGGCTACTGAGGGTGGGTCGCAGGCTGCCGTGTCCCACACGAGCGCTATCGCCGGCTCCGAGCTAACCTGGGAGGCCCTGTTACATCAGACCGGCGCTATACGCGTTTATAACATCAAGGAGATGTTTGATGTGGTCTCAGTGCTGCAGCACTGCCCGAAAATAACAGGATTGAACACCTTGCTGGTCGGACACGGCGGCGGCTCTNNGATGATTGTTGCCGGGTTGGGCTGAAAATGCCGATCTTGCCAGCCGAGTTGCGCCAGGCTTTAATGCAAGTTTACAAAACTGACGCCGGCAATATTTTCAAGAACCCGCTTGATATCAACCCTTATTGGGGAATGGATAAAGCCCGGGAAGCCTTCAGCGCAGTTGCGGGCTGGGATGGTGCTGATATCATTTTGCTGCTCTCCACACCGGAGCAGACTCCCTTCATGCCTCGCGATTTTGAATACAAAGTTACTACTAAAACTCTCATTGAGTGGGCCAAGCTTTCTACCAAGCCGGTAGTGCTGGCTATGAATGTCAATACTATGCCGGGTGACGACGGCATGCCCGAGAAGTCATTCATTAGATTACAGGACGCGGGTTTTGCAGTATTCCCATCCGCTGAGCGTGCTGCTACGGCTTTGACCAGAGTTTACAGATATTACCAGTGGCGGCAGAAAAAAGGCCTTTAAGCTTATAGTTTCGATTAAAAAATAGGCCAGCCGGGCCGCATATAAGCGGTCGGGCGGGCCTATTAATTTATCTCAGTAACTTATTCTATTTTAGCCAGGGTTTTCCTATCGGTAATACTAATTTACCGGTGTCATGCAGCACCCACAGAGATGTGGCCAGATACAGGTTCATGAATGCAAATACGATGAAAAAGATCCCGGAAATCATTGCGAATGGATTGCTGATTGCTGCGGCAGGATCAGTAGGTACTCCCGGTTGTCCCATCAGGTTCCAAATGCAGGGACCAAAAATTACGGCCACAGCAACTACGAAGATCATTACGCCGACAAACCATGCCAGCCTTAAAGCTAGTATTCCGGCAACGATCAGGAAAATTACCAACATGCCGAAGAACCAACCATCGATTTGAGTTGGTAAAGCTACTTGATTGAACATGCCAAAAGAGGGTGCAGCGAGGGGGAATCCAACAACTCTAGTCAGCAACGCTGCCCAGTTTCCCGAGGTGAAGAACACGGCGCCAACTATGAAGTTCAATGTGCCGGCAAATATGTTATTGTTACGCATCAAGATGATGCCGCCTATGATATTGACCAGGGCTATGCCGAAGAACCAGGGTATTAATATTACGGCGCTTAGTGCAGGTACCAGGCCTGCGAAGAGAGCACCCAGGCCAAGAAAGCCAACCGCCTGTGAATACAAGCATGCAGGTGTAAAATCTGCCCACGATGGTTGTTGTGCGCTCACTTACAATTTCCTCCCTATTTAAATTAGATACCAATAAGATGGGCATTTGCCAGTGAACCGTTTGAATTTAACTACGTTATAAGAGTGCACCTCCATTCAGTTAATTTATGACAGGTTATGGACGCTAAATTCCGAGCTTGCGAGTTTAGTGCTTTACCAGGGCGTCATAACCGATCATGACACAATAGCCGGTGAATATACGCGACGGCAACTGAATAAATTGAACGGCTGTTGAAACGCCACCGCCTGCCATGTATAACAGATCCTGCCAAGTCTTCATCTACCACGACAAAGATTATCGGAATATGGCCAAGATGTCAATATGCTTCTTAATTAGAATTACAAGATTCATAAAAACATCCCGTTCTCTTCATAATAAATTCACATCATATTTATAGAATAGCTTTAATCGGATTAAAAAAGAGGAGGTCAATCGATTGAATAACTGGTTTAAAATAGGTATGCCGGTGCTGGTGGTTATTTTGCTTATCGTATGTGCCGTGACCATCACGCTTCTGGCGACCAGGTATGGCTCGGGTGGGCAGATTTCATCAACTCCTTTGTTGCCGTTGAGAGCGTCGACCCAGTATGCGGGTAGCGCTTCGTGTCCCAATTGTGCTGGTTACATTCAAAATACAGCAACTTATGATGGTAGTCCAACGGCTCCTTCTTATAGTACTCAGCCAAGCTGCCACATTGCTGGCACTCAGGGTAATAATACTACCGGCGCATACGGTGGGGGTTCGTGCTGCGGCGGATACCAGAATTAAAGAGACAAAAATTCTAAATGTATATCCATCCTCCTGCTGAAGGGACGAAGTATCGACCACTTCGTCCCTTTTTTATGTGTATGCTAAAATCGGGAGTAAAGGATAATCTAAAAATGGCGGCAAAAACTGTTTTGGTAGTAGACGATGAGCCGAAGGTATGCGAGCTTATAAAAGCCTACCTGGAAAAAGATGGTTATGAAACCATTATAGCCAGCGATGGGAAGAGCGCAATAGAGCTTGCCCGCAGCAGACGGCCGGATTTAATAGTACTGGATTTGAACCTGCCGGAAATGGACGGCCTGGAAACATTCCGGAATATAAGGGCGTTTTCGGATGTGCCCGTCATCATGTTGACCGCGCGCGATGATGAAGTCGATAAAATAGTGGGACTTCAATTGGGCGCCGACGATTATGTGACCAAGCCCTTCAGCCCGCGGGAGCTTGCCGCCAGGGTGACCGCCGTTCTTAGGAGGTATGCCGAGGGGCCGAGGGCGGTAACCAAATTGATGGTGGGAGACTTGCAGGTGGACTTCGACAGGCATGAGGTAAAGTACAGGAATGAGCCTGTTGTTCTGACAGCGGCGGAATTCAAGCTGTTGACTGTCATGGCCAGGAACCCGGGCCGCGTATTCACGAGGCTCCAACTCATGGATTCAGCCTTCGGCGAGACGTACGAAGGGTATGATAGGACCATCGATGCACATATCAAAAATATGCGGCAGAAATTTTCGAAAATTACGGGTGAACCCGACATCCCCGTTATTACGGTCAGGGGAGTAGGCTATAAGCTGGAATAATATATGAAAAACCTGTCGATCAAACTCAGCCTGTTATTTGCCGGACTGGCACTGGTCAGCATCGGTATTTTGGCTGTCTGGGTGAACCAGTCCGTCACTGCCAATTTTGCCAGTTACTGTATGCAGCATGGCGAGACCTGCATGTGCCCCGATCCTACTACAGGTGTTGTAGGGTTGGGGGATCCGGAGCAGGCATTCCTGCAAAATTCGCAGAGGTCTCTGGGCATCGCAGCTCTGGTGGCTGTGGTTATTGCAGTGGTCCTGGGGTTTATCGTCAGTAATCTAATAACCCGGCCCATGCGTCAACTGGCAACATCAGCGCACAGGATAGCGGCCGGCGATTTAACTCAACGGGTGAAACACAATAGCGATGACGAGGTCGGCGAGGTATCCGTAGCCTTTAATTCGATGGCCGAACAGCTTGAAATGAAAGAAAAAAGCCGCAAGCAACTGCTGGCCGATGTTGCTCATGAGCTGCGGAATCCGCTTAGCATCGTACAGGGCAACCTTGAAGCGTGGCTCGATGGCGTTATCACCCCTTCCCCGGATCAGATAGCCTCCGTCTACGATGAAACAGTCCTTTTGAACAGGCTTGTCAGCGACCTGCGTGAGCTTTCCCTGGCTGAAGCCGGTCAATTGAAATTGCATCTTGAACGATCAAACCTCGAAGAGCTTATTAATACCGAGATCACCGTTTTCAATGTGAGGTGCCAGGAAAAACAGATACGGTTGGAGGCGGATATTACCAAAGACCTGCCGCAGGTCAATATCGATCAGGACCGCATTCGGCAGGTATTACACAATCTCCTGGAAAATGCCTTGAGGTATTCACCCTTAGGTGGCACTATCAGGGTAAAAGCCCAACCGGAAGATGGCAGCTATATCAATATTTCTGTAGACGATGGGGGAAGTGGAATCGACCCTGCTAACCTGCCGTATATATTCGATCATTTCTATAAAGCTGACAGATCTCGCCAGCGCGGCTATGGAGGCGCAGGCATAGGGCTTGCACTGGTCAAAAAGTATGTGGAACTGCATGGTGGCAGGGTATGGGTGGAGAGCCAGGTCGGCAAGGGAAGCACCTTTTACTTTACAGTGCCGGTTTTCCCGTAATATCCCAGGTCACCTAATTATCTATCATCTCAGCCAGAAAGGTCTTTCTTGATCTGCTCGAATTGTTCTTTAGTGATTTCCCCTTTGGCATAGCGGATCTTGGCTATATCCAGGGCGCTTTGGGTTGTGCCTTCTGTTCCCTTTCGTTCAGTGCTTCTTCTGACCGCCCAGACTATCAGCCAGATGACGGCTCCCCAGAACACGATAAACAGCAAGAAACCAAACCCCATTCCCAGCCAGCTATCGCCGAACATATATCCCATCATCCGAGACCTCCTATGGATTAAACATTAGCGTTCAATCTATATTTTAGTGCGGGATTCGTCTAAAGTGAAAGGCGGCCGTTTATAATGGGTATCACCTCTTTTTGACGGCCGGTATTATCACGGGCATGAGTATAATCATGCAAAGTATAAATACCCATGTTGCGCCCCCGAACCTGTCAACATTGGAGTATTGGGTGGAAAGTGTGGCCACTATGAACAGTCCGGCCGCCAGCAGCGATATTCCCGTGTAGATTAAAGCGCTTATTAAATCTGAATTTTTCATCCTTTTCCTCTTAAATAACCCTATGCTGAAGGCAGGCTCTCCAGCCCGGAAACTGAATCCGTCTGCCTGCGGCGTTTTACCGGTGGAATGTAGCCTCGCATGCGCAGCGTATTTAATGTTACCGATAATGAACTGGTTGCCATGAGGAGCGCTGCCAGCTCCGGGCTGACAAGTTGGGCCACAAAGGGATATAAAACTCCCATACCGAATGGGATGGCCAGCGTATTATAGCCGAACGCCCAGACTAAATTTTCCTTTATTTTTCGCAAAGTGGCTCTGGCAACCTGAATACCAGCTACCACGTCCAGCAGGTCGTCCTTGACCAGTATTACATTGCCTGTTTCCTTGGCAACATCTGTGCCTGACCCTATTGCAATACCAGCATCAGCCTGAGCAAGCGCGGGAGCGTCGTTGATTCCATCGCCGACCATGGCCACGATTTTACCTTCTGACTGCAGCTTCCTTACCTCTTCTGCTTTATCCTCCGGTAGCACTTCAGATAAAACACGGTCGATACCGACCTGGCGTGCAATGGCCTCGGCGGTACGCCGGTTATCTCCAGTGATCATTATCACTTCAATCCCCATGCGGTGCAGTTCTTCAATTGCTTGAACTGAGGTCTTCTTGAGCGTATCGGCCACAGCCACTAAACCCGAAGCTGCGCCATCACTGGCCAGAAACATCACAGTTTTGCCTTCATACTCCAGGCGTTCAGCTTCGGGCAATAATTTCTCAAGGGCTATATTTTGTTCCAGCATAAGGCGGCGGTTTCCCAGCAGCAGCTTGCGTCCCCCAACCACGACGGATACGCCCTGTCCCGGAATTGCCTCGAAATCGTCGGCGTCCTCTACTTCAATACCCCTTTCCCGAGCTCCGGATAAGATGGCAGTCCCCAGGGGGTGCTCAGAATTCTTTTCAGCCACGGCTGCCACATGCAGAACTTCTTTATCGTTGCCATCCAATGCAATCACATCGGTTACCGACGGCTCCCCTTTAGTCAAGGTGCCGGTTTTATCGAAGATAATGGCCTGGAGCCGTGCTGTAGTCTCCATGGCGTCTGCGCCTTTAAAGAGGATGCCATATTCCGCTCCTTTTCCCGTGCCGGCCATAATTGCGCTGGGCGTCGCCAGTCCCAATGCGCAGGGACAGGATATTACCAGCACTGTGACCGAAACCAGTAGCGAAAAACCAAATGCGCCGACCAGCGAGAGCGAGTAAGGTGTCAGCATCATACGGCTTTGCGGTGTGAACCACAGGGAGAAACCTATAAAAAACCAGAATAAAAATGTTATTAGCGAGAGGATATGCACCCCCAGGATGAACCTGCCAGCCACCTTATCAGCGATTTTCTGAATCGGCGCCTTGGTGGTTTGAGCGTCTTCCACCAGCTTGATGATCTGAGATAGGGCCGTATCTTTTCCTATCCTGGTAGCGCGGAATTTGAAGGCGCCTGTCTTATTAATTGTCCCGCCGATGACCTCATCGCCCGCTCCCTTTTCCAGGGGTATACTTTCGCCCGTAATCATAGACTGGTCTACCGATGAATTGCCCTCAGTGACCACACCATCGACAGGCAGGGCTTCGCCGGGACGCACAACGATTATCTCGCCCAGTTGAACATCCTCGGCTGATATCTCAACCTCCCGGTCATCGCGGATTACGCGCGCCCGTCTGGGCTGCAACTTCATTAAGCGCCGTATGGCCTCAGATGTCCTGCCGCGGGTAACCGCCTCCAGGTAACGGCCCAGGATGATAAATGCAGTAAGCAGCGCCGCAGCCTCATAAAAAGTTGCGTCTTTGCCGCCGAATCCGGCATCTGGCCAGAATGTATTGATGATGGCAATGCCGTAGGCCGCACCGATACCGGTGGCATAAAGGAGATTCATGTCGGTGACCCCATGACGCAGTCCGTTCCAGCTGTTAATAAAGAACTGCCTGGCGGGGCCGAATACGATGGGAGTGGTCAGGAAAAACAGGACCACTTTATTGTTCAGCCACCCCGGTATGAAAGCCGGGAAAATCCAGTAAGGCTGAAGCATACCGATCATGACAATGGTGCCCAGCGTGCCTGAAATAATCAGGTTGATAAGCTGGCGCCGTATTTCTTTCTGCCTTGCATCCCTTTCCCTGTCCAGCGCTTCCTGCCCCTCGACTCTCTCAATTACATCATAGCCAAGTTCGTGTATGGTATTCCTGATTTCATCTAGGGAGGTGATATCGGGAACATAATCTATGCCGGCGCTGCCCGCCGCAAAATTCACCACAACCTTCCCAACACCGGGCAAGGAACCGACCGCCGTCTCGATGTTGGATGCACAGGCCTGGCAGCTCATGCCGCCGATTTTTAGCTGCATATTATCCAGGACAACTTCATAACCTACATCGGAGACGGCCTTTTTCATATCTTCCAGGGTTACTTTATCAGGGTCATATTCCACCCTTGCCTTGCCTGTAGCCAGGTTGACCACGGCTTTGGTAACGCCCGGCAATGACGACAGGGCTTCCTCGTTGTGCGCTACGCAGGCGGCGCACATCATCCCCGAGATGTGCAGTGATATCGTTTTCAGGTTCTTCGCTCCATTATCCATTGGCTTAATTCCAGACTCCCGTCGTGTACGTTAACTAAGACCCCCCGGCCTTTTTAAAAAAAGGAAAAAACAGCGGGACCTTCTTTTTATATTCGAGATACGATTGGCCGAATTTGAGCTCCATCTCCTTTTCCTCGATTTTGGTGATTTGGAAATAAAAAATCAGTACGATTAGGGGACTATAGAAAACAAACAAAGATAATGAGCCCATCCATACAGCAGAACCGAAAAATATCAGGAATATGCCCAGAAGCATGGGATTACGGCTGTAAGCGTACAGTCCCGACGTGATCAATTCCTGAGGCGGGTTGAGGGGAACGGGGGTCCCGCGTGCACGTATGAACTGAATCCAGGTCCATAGGACCAGAATAACACCCGGCACGAGGAGAATTAAGGCCGGGATCAGGGTCCATGGCAGGTAGCTGATTGAAGGCAGGTTAAGCCACTTATCTGTGTAGATTGCCGCAACATAGAACAGCGCCAGAAAACACAAGAACAGCAGGCCCGCTACGGGAGTGTAAAACCAGCGCTTTTTGCTATCGCCCGTTGCAATACGGAAAATTGCGTAGGCCATCCTTTCAAATATGCCCATTTTAACTGGCTCCTTATAACCGAATTGTAGGCCGGTTGCCTGCTTTAGACTAGCCTGCTATGCGCTCCTTCAATTTTAGCCAGGGTTTCTTTCCCAGGAAACTGCCGGGCACGTCTGTTTCCATCTGCAAAAACATACCGTAAGGAACTGTAAACGAGAGGATGTCGGGGTCGAGGTAGTGACGCGCCGTGATATCGGTCAGACCGATAATTGCCCTGGGAGACCCGTTCTCAGCCTCGTTGAAAGGGTAGAGGCAAATCGAGCTGCAGGCAGAGCCCATGCTGACTATGACACTGTGATTATTGGAGCGGTTATAGTTAGCCAGCATGGTCAATGCTGAAAGCTGATCCGGGTTGGCCAGGAAGATTATCAAACGCGGCGTTTCTGAACAGGGATCGACTTTTTCCAGAGGTTTGAGGATAACATATTTGAAGGGTATATCCATTGCGGGCATGCTGTCGAGCATGCTTTTAGCCAGTTCGGGTGTTTTTTTGTAGGCTTCCCCCTCGAATTTGCCGGGCTTGCCGGTCGATAGAAAATGCGAAACCAGGTCCAGGTGGTTAGCATAAGAGTTGCCGAAGCCTACTCCCGTCTTTCCTCCCGGGCAGTGGACAGCCTTGCGGTCCAGTGCGACGACGTCCCCGCGTGCTGCCTCTACGAACATTCTTATCATACAAGACCAGCCGTTTTCTTTGAATTTCGGAGTGTTGCCCTGCTTATCATTAGCAAGGATTACGGCGATCGGCTGGTAGCGCAATTTCAGCTCTTTGCAGATTATACTCTCCATCTTATGCAACCTCCCTGCATTGTGAAACCAGATATGAGAACTATGTAAATAGCATTATACAATTATGTGTTGAAAGAGAAAAAAATAGAGGGCCGGTGCAGCCCTCTATTTTCTAATAAGGAGGTTATACTATGATTTCGGCTACATGAAGCGTACTACCATCCAGCCGAATACGGGTCCAACAAAATAACGCATAAAGGGAAGGAAGGCCGGTGTGAAACGCCGGCTCAGCTCCCTGGTATAGTCCTGCATGTAGTGTGCAAAAGTCTTTATGTGGTACGTCAACATAGTCTCGGATTTGCCCGTTTCATACCAGTCAAGGTAATAGGGCTTGCTGGTGAATTTATATTCCGGGGGCACCGGTAAACCCATAACATTGAGGATGGCGCCTATCAGGTCCCGATAATGCATCCGATCATTGGGTCCGCCGCTGATTATAAACGTCTGATTTTTAACCTGCTCGAATTTGGCCGCTGCATTGACAATGGCTACAGCGGTGTTTTCCGGGTGGCAGAACTCAATGCGGTTTTTCAGCGGGATACTGAACATGCGCTTGATATCGCTTATCTCGAAATTGAAATACATATTGACGGACAGCCGCAAGATTACATAATCCAGCCCGGACCCCTTGATAATATTCTCAGCCTCGTACTTGGTCTGTGCGTAGGCGCCTTTGGGATTGCACACATGCTGGTCGGCGCAAATTGGTTCAGCGGCGTCGGGAGTGGGCCCATGAACTGCCACAGAAGATGTGTAAATCAGCGGTATAGCCCTGCCGGTCGATTTGATCTCGTTTACCAGCAGCCTTGTGCCATCGATATTGACCTTGCCTGCTAGTGACGGCATACGGTCGGCAACGGGAGGTAATATGGCTGCCATATGCACAACCGTATCGATTCCTTCCAGTGCATTTCTAATCGAGGCTTCATCCGTTATATCGCCCCAACAGATTTCTACGGCATGCTTTAGCCCTTCTACGGATTTACGGTTGCGGGCGTTGTCCAGGTCGAAGACCCTGACCGGGATGCCCTGCTTTAAGAAATAGCGGGATATGGTTATCCCCAGATGGCCTGCGCCGCCGGTTATTAAGACTTTCATCTTATAGTTTTCCCTGATTTAATAAGGGTGCCTGCCGTGAAGGGCGCCGACGGTCCACTTCTGCCATTGTGAACGCAGCATACCTTCTTCCATAGGTGTGTCGTGATTGCCGGCATAGACCATAACCCGCTTGGGTTCGCTGGCCATGCCATATGAATAAAGGAATTTATTGTAGGGTGCTGCAGGATCTCCCAGGCAGAATACGAATAGTTTGGAGCAATTGTCCAGCTCTGCCAGCGCCTTGGACGGTTTCATTTTGGGCCAGAATGCTATGAACTTCTTCCAGTTTACACGCACTTCTAGCTTGTGTGTACGTTGTACGATCTTGAAGATCATTGTTATGCCCCACTTCAATGCCGGGTGGAAGATGTGTCTGGGGTTTACAGCAATCGGATTATTAATCTCCCCCGGGCAGGCAAGTGCGACCAGTACTTTAGCTTTCCGTAGCTTGCCGGCTGCCATGATGGCGGAAAAGGCCCCCATGCTGTGCCCGATCAAGCCCATACGTTTGTGATCAACCTCGGGTTGATCGTGCAGGTAATCCCAGGCGTCCATAACATCATCTACTATGCTGCCGTCGAGCTCGCCCTCGCTGGAACCATGTCCGCGGAAATCGAAGGTCAAGGTGGCGATACCTTCTGCCGCCAGCTCCCTGGCGCTGTCCTCAAATATGGCCTGGTCGGAGCCGTAGCCGTGGCAGAGGACGGCTCCCGGGACGCGATTGTTCTTGCTGGCGTTTGCCGGCATAAATATCTTGCCCATCAGATTTATCCCGTTATTTCCAAAGGCGATAGCCTTTTCTAAAATTGCGGCGCTGGTTTGTTCCGTAGCTGGGGTTTGAGGTTTCATCATTGATATAAATGCTCCTTTAACAGACCTCTAAAGTCTACCTTAGCAGAGCTATTATGTAATCGGAGTGGGGTCTTACTTTGGGGGGACAGATGAGGAGGTGGCAGTAAGCCTATAATCCTACACCGGGGTCATACTTTTGGCTGAGCCAAAGCTGAGCCGCCACAGGCAAAAATAAGAGGCCGCGGATATATATCCGCGGCCTTTAAACTGACGGTGAGAACTAGGTGGTTAAATCCATTTCAGAATGCACATGAAAAGGATGAGGGCTAACGCATCCACGGCAAAAATAGTGCCGACTGTGATCAATTTGTTTTTCACTGACTTCATATCATAGACCCAGAATGCCATCAGGAAGAACGGCATGTAACCGATCAGCCAGATGAGCCAGGGCGCATGCAGGTTCCACCACGGGTATTCCCAGGTTAGCGCCCCAACCCAGTTGAGAAGGCATTCTACGAAGACAGCTAAAGCCGAACCGGCGATAGCGTAAAGCAGGCGGTTGGGCACGCCCAGTATCTTCAAATTTTTATCGGCCGGGAGTTGTTTAGCCATTACTATGCCCATAATGGCGAACATGAAACAGATCTCGATGTTAAGGCCTATCAGGATTACCAGTGAGCTGCCGTTGCCGGGGGTGCCCCATACCGGCGCATAGTTGGTAAAATGGAAAACCAGCCCGTTCCAGATCTCGTTGAACCAGTCCATTAGCCAGAAAGCCAAGCCGGCCAGTACCAGGCTCCAGTTTCTTCGCTCGACCTCGTTAGCATACACATACATAACGAGCAACAAAAGCGGGATGATGTACCACTGAAAATGGCTCCCATCGCGCAATAATGCCAGGGCTCTTGCGGCGGAATCTGCCATACAACACCTCCTATAAAATGGTTATGTATCGGTATAGCGCTTTTATTTTATGCCCAGGCGCTTTCTCAACTCAACGGCCGTCTGTTCCAGGTCTGCGGCCGGCGGCTGCTTCCTGGCCGAAAGTATCTTTTCTGTCGCCTTTTTGACCGCTAAAGTCCTGGGATTGATTTTCTGCTGTTTGGCCTCCGCCACAAGCTGCGATACCAGCGGGCCATAATAATCCCGGAGTACCCTGAAAACATCGTCTGAAGAGCCTCCGACGGCGTCCACTACATCGAAAACCATGCCGCCGGCGTTGGATATGAAATCGGGCACGAAAATGATGCCTTTCTTAAATAGTATTTCTTCAGCCTCATCGGTTATGGGTAAATCGGCCGCGCAGGCTATGACCTTGGCCTTTATGCTCTTAGCATTTTTCTTGTTTATGACATAGGGTCTGGCGCCGGGTATGAGGATATCGACTTTCAACCCGTAAAGGTCCCGGGACTTAATATGTTTAGCTTGCCTGCACTCGGTAATAGCTTTATCACCGGCTACTTTGCGGGCCTGGAGCATGGTCATGACATCCAACCCGTCTTTGTTGAAGGCAGCGCCGTTTATAGTTGAAATAGCTACCACTTTGGCTCCGGACTCACTTATATAGCGCGCTACGGCGCCCCCCGTTTTGCCGAAGCCTTCAATGGCTACCCGGGCGTCCTTGATATTCAAACCCGCCGCCTGGCAGGCAGCTACTACGGCCACAACTACACCGTATCCGCTGGCATGGTCCTCCAGCGGCTCACCGTCAACAACCTGCGTTGACAGGCCGGTGGACCTTTTCGTTGTGCAGGCGGTCTCATAAAGGACTGCGATGTCGTCACGATCCGTGCCCATATCCGCTGCCAGGGTAAGCCCGGAACAGAGCAGAGTTTTAATCGCATTTCCGAAGGAAACAAACAGCTCCTTGCGCTGAGGCCCGTGTATTTCAGGTTCTGCCCAGATGCCTGCCTTGGCGCCGCCGATGGGAAGGTCAAGAAATGCAAATTTGTAAGATGTAGCCCTGGCAAAACGGAAAATATCATCGGTAGTAAAATCGGATAGAAGCCGCAGGCCGCCGGCCGCGCCCATGGCTGATGAAGTGTCCACAACCACCACGCCCTTCATCCCTGTCATCGGATCGTAAACGTGCATAAGCTTTTCGGGTCCTACCTGGTCGGTCATGTTCATCCACACCGGCATTGTGACTACCTCCTTTTATACGGTCTTGGCTTTTTTTACCATAAAGCATATAAGAATGCAATTGGACCGCCGTATATTCAGCCCTGAGGCGGTTTTCTTTGGCGTATGCGCGAGAGTAGAAATATTACAATTCCCAGCAGTGCAATCAGCGGGCTAATGAATATCACCAGGCTGAGGGCGGTGGCTTCCCAACCGTTGGTGAAGATTTTAAAAATATCATGGGCTGCCCAACTGATCACGAAAAGTGCGGCTCCGCCCATCATCAACCATTGTGCTTTCATCTCATCGTCCTTTTGAATTATTTTTCAAGGGCTGGCACCTCGGGCAATAATACGTGCCCCTCTGTCCCACCACCATGCGAGCGATCTTTCCGCCGCAGCGCGGGCAGGATTGGCCTTCACGGTGGGCGACTGCAAACTCTTCATGGGCCGTGCCGGTTTGACCGTCCGGACATCGGTAGTTGCGGATGCTGGCTCCCCTGTTCCTGATTCCCTTCTTCAGTACCTGCCGTATCCCGCTGTGAAGGCGTTTTATCTCAGCTTTATCGAGAGAATTGCCTGGCCTCAAAGGGTGTATCCCGGCGTGGAAAAGCGCCTCGTCCGCATACATATTCCCGATACCTGCGATACGCTCCTGGTTGAGCAGCAAAGATTTTACCGGCGTCGGACGTGAATCCAGGATGCCCGCCAGGTAACCCGGAGTGAAACTATTGTCCAGAGGCTCAATCCCCAGCTTGCCCGTTACTGTGGAGGCGTCGCTGACCAACCACATGGTGCCGAACCGCCTGATATCCGTGTATAGCAGGCGACCCCCGTCATCAAAGGAAAACTCTATGCGTGCGAAAGGCTCCTCGCCTTCGGGATTCCAGAGCAGTGCCCCGGTCATTCGCAGGTGGATAATGAGGTTATCCCCGCCCGAAAGGATGAATATCATGTATTTGCCGCGCCGCTTCAAACTGAGTATGGTCTTGCCGATGAGCCGCCTGCGGAACTCGGCGGACTTTAAATTCTGCAGGGGCCTCGTATCGTCAATTTTGACTCCGGTGAAGGTGCGTCCCACCACACGCGGTTCCAGGCTGTTCTTGATCGTTTCGACTTCGGGCAGTTCGGGCATCAGCTCATATCACCCCAGTTCTTGCCTACTTTAATATCTATCTTCAAAGGGACAATCAGCTTCATGGCGTTGGGCATAATATCCTGCACAAGCTGTTTAATAGCCTCCAGCTCCCCGGGGAGTACCTCGAAGACCAACTCATCGTGCACCTGCAGCGTCATCCTGGTCTTCATATCCCTTTTGATCATCTGGCGGTGCAGCTCTACCATGGCTATCTTAATGATATCGGCCGATGTACCCTGCACGGGCATGTTAATTGCCATCCTTTCCGCAGCTTCCCGTGCCAGCCGGTTTGTGGAGTTAATCTCGGGAATGTAGCGGCGCCTGCCCAGAACTGTCTGCACGTAACCCAGCTTGGCTGCCTGCTTTTTGGTATCCTCGATATAGCTCTTTATGCCGGGATAACGGCTGAAATAGGTGCTGATGAATAGTTCAGCCTCCTCCCTCGTGAGATCGGTTGCCTGCTGAAGCCCGTAGCCGCTCATCCCGTAAATCACGCCGAAGTTGATGGTCTTGGCCGCCCTGCGCATCTTGGGCGTGACCTCCGAATCAGGCACGCCGAAAACCTCGGATGCCGTGTGCGTATGCACATCCTCGTCACGCTGGAAAGTGGCAATAAGCTCGGCATCTTGCGAGATATGGGCCAGCGCCCGCAGGTCTATCTGCGAATAATCGGCGGAGAGCAGGAGCCAGCCGGGCTGTGCAATGATGGCCTGCCTGATCTTGGACCCTAGCTCGCCGCGTATCGGGATATTCTGCAGGTTCGGCTCGCTGGATGAGAGCCGGCCGGTCGTTGTTCCCGTCTGATTGAAGCTGGTGTGTATTCTGCCCGTTCGCGGGTTAACCAGCATGGGCAGGGCGTCGGTATAGGTCGATTTCAGTTTGGAAAGCTGCCGGTATTCCAGGATGAATTTAATGACCGGGTGCGCGTCTGCCAGCGCTTCGAGGACTGTTGCATCGGTAGAATATCCGCTCTGTGTCTTGCGCCCGGACTGTAGTCCAAGCTCCGCAAAAAGTACTGTGGCGAGCTGCTGCGACGAGTTGATGTTGAAATCGTGGCCGACGGCGTTGTATATCTCAGTTTCCAGCCGCAGCATATCGGCGCCGATGCTCGAGGACATCTCGTTGAGCAACGCCCTGTCCAGCAGGACGCCGTTCATTTCCATTTCGGCCAGCAGCGGCACCAGCGGCATCTCCACGTCGTTGAACAGGCTCCAGAGCTCCTCAGAGCGCAGGTCCTACTCCAGGGATTCCTTGAGCCTGCAGGTTACATCGGCATCGGTGCAGGCCAGCTCGCCGACGCGGTCGACCGGGAAACGCGCCAGCGGCGTCTGCTTGGCCCCGCTTCCTGTAAGATCGGAAAGAGAGGGTATCTCTATGCCCAGTTTGTTAAAGGCAATGGACTGAAGTTTAAGCGATTTTTCGCCGATCAGGTAGGCCGCGATCAGGTTATCATAGGAGACGTTTTGGAGTTTGAGCCCGTTCTGCGCCAGCAGGATAATGTCGAATTTGGCGTCGTAGGCTATTTTGGCATATTTTTCCTGTTCAATAAAAGGTTTAAGAACCGCCAATACCTTGGACTGCGGCAGTTGTTCGACCTGGCTGAGCGTTTCATGCCCCAACGGAATATAGTAGGCTTCCCCCTTGGCGGGCGAAATGGCGATTCCCACCAGGCTGCTGAGCATGGCGTTGTCGCCGCCCGGCACGACCGAAAGGGCGAATGTCCCAGCATAAGTCAGGCGCAACGC
Organism: Dehalococcoidia bacterium; assembly: GCA_003142375.1. Classification (GTDB taxonomy): domain Bacteria; phylum Chloroflexota; class Dehalococcoidia; order GIF9; family UBA5629; genus UBA1162. Next base: position 68,237 of record PLME01000025.1, read on the forward strand.
AAGGTCGTCAAGCTCGGCTGATGTGCTGACCACTCGATAATTTTCTTTTATAGCGGTTGATTTAGGTGCAGCTGAAGGCTCCGCACCGATCTCGTTGGGTAGCCGTGCCAGCAGGGAAGAGAAGCCCAGCTCTCGGAATAGCTCCACTACCTTATTACGATCGTAAGCGCTGACTGTGCAGGTTTCTATATTGAATGGCACCGGCACGTCGGTGACAATGGCCGCCAGTTGGCGGTTTCGCATGGCCTGCTCCCTGTTTTCAGAGAGGAGCACACGCAGCCTTTCAGGTGTGACCTCTTCGATGTGACTGTAAATACGTTCCAGGTCGCCGAACTGCTGCAGCAGCTTGACCGCCGTCTTGTCCCCTATGCCCCTGATGCCGGGTATATTATCCGAAGCGTCGCCTATCAGTGCCTTGTAGCTGATAAGCTGTACGGGTGAGAGCCCGTATTTTTGCTGCACGGCCGCCTCGTCATAGGTAACTGTGTCGGCGAAGCCGCGCCTGGGAGACATAACTTTTATATCGGGCGACACTACCTGCAGCATATCGTTATCGCCCGTCACTATGAGCGTGTCGACTCCCCTGGCGGAAGCCTGGCGGCTGAGTGTTCCGATGATGTCGTCCGCCTCGTAGCCGTCCATCTCGAATACCGGCAGGTTAAACGCTTCCGAAAGCTCGTGCACTCTGTCGATCTGGGTTACCAGTTCCTGCGGGGTCTTGGGACGCTGCGCTTTGTAGTCCTCGAACATCTGGTGTCGGAAGGTAGGTGCGCGGCGGTCGAAGGCGATGGCCCAGTAGTCCGGTTTGTTATCGCGCAGCAGCTTCAACAGCGTGCTGGCAAATCCCTGCACGGCATTGACCATCTCACCGGTCCTGGTAATGGTCAGCGGCGGCAGCGCATGGAAGGCGCGATGAACGAGTGCGTTGCCATCGAAGAGTATTAAAAGGGGCTTTTCTTTAGACATCTCCCGTACCCGGCCGTACACCGCTGCTTTTAGGGTTCATTATATATTATACTTCCATAGATATCATCAAAGCGTTTCCGGCAGTAAACAATCAATACGGGTAAACAGAAAAATTCACTAATTCTTCAAATAAATTCCATCAAATTCTCATAATTGTCAGGTAATCTGGTTTACAAGGATAAACGGGAGGGCTGAATGAAGCTATATCAGATTGTTGCCAAAGACGTCATGCGCCGCAAGCGGCGTGTATTGTATGCGGCACTGGGTGTGGTCATTGGGACCATGACTGTGGTCGGCATTCTTACTATGGCCTTTGCCGGCCAGGCCAGAATCTATAAACAGTTGGAGCAATACGGCCCCAACCTGACGGTCATCCCCGCCATAAACAACCTGGATATGAAGCTGGGGAACCTGAGCATGGGTACGCTTACCGTAGGTGACAACTATATCCCCCAGAGCCAAGTGCCTGCCATCAGGCAGATAGCCGACAGTAATATCAGGGAAGTGATGAAGATCGATGATCAGGGTGACATAGCTACTATCGCGCCCCAACTTTATGAAAATACCAAGGTTAACGGCGTCTCCGTGGTAGTGGTTGGCGTCGATCCGGAACCGGAAAGGTTAGTCAAAAGCTGGTGGAATGTCGGCAAGGGCAACTACATCGACGGCCCGGATGATGTATTGGTCGGATCGATGACGGCGGAGCTTTTAAAGCTGAATGTCGGTGATACCGTCATGCTTAACAACAGCCCGCTCAAGATAGCGGGCATTTTGGATGAGACGGGCTCCAGCGATGATTATCAGATATTCGCTCCGCTGGCCTCCGTGCAGAAGGCCTTCGATAAGGACGGCATGGTTTCCTCGCTCGATATACGAGCACTGTGCAACTCCTGCCCGGTGGAAACCATTGCCGACAGTATTAACAAGAATGTTCCCGGTGTCAGGGCGGTTGCCGTAAAACAGATTGCCAAGTCCGAGATGGGGCTGGTCGACAAGATGAGCAATCTCATGCTGGCGCTGGGCGGCATAACGCTGGCCGTGGGGCTGTTCGGCGTGGTCAACACCATGATGTCATCCGTACATGAAAGGATTAAAGATATAGGCATAATGCGGGCGGTCGGCGCATCCCGCAACCAGATAATCAAGGTCTTTATTTATGAGGCTCTGGTCATCGGGGTGCTGGGAGGCATAGTCGGCTATCTCCTGGGGACTGCGCTGGCGTATGCAATAGGGCCTCTGGTCTTTGAAGGCACTACCATCAGCTTTGTGCCGCAATACTTCCCCCTGGCGTTGGGGGTATCCATTGTTGTGGCTGTAGCAGCTACTATTTACCCGGCCATCCGCGCCAGCCAGATCAGGGTTGCCGACTCCTTCAGGTCGGTATAGCCCGGAGAAAGCTGAGAATTCAGGAGGAAAAATGCTGGAAATCAATAATGTGACCAAGATATACGGCGAAGGGACAGCCCGCGTGGTGGCCCTCGACCGGGTCTCGCTAAAAGTTGAAGACGGCGATTTTATCGCCATCATGGGACCCTCGGGCAGCGGCAAGTCCACCTTTCTCAATATCATAGGCGGGCTGGACCGGCTCACCAGCGGGGAGGTTATGCTGGATGGGCATCGTATCGACAACCTGGGAGAGAATGAGCTGGTCGATATCAGGCGCGGCAAGATCGCCTATGTGTTTCAACAGTATCATCTGCTCCCATCGCTGACGGCCATGGAGAACGTTCTCCTGCCTTTAATATTCTGCGGCAACGGCGCCGATGAACAGAAGGTCAAGACCATACTGGCGAGGGTGGGTTTGGGCAAACGGGCCGAACACAAGCCCAGCCAGCTAAGCGGCGGCGAACAGCAAAGGGTGGCCATCGCCAGGGCGCTGGTCAGCGGCCCCAGCCTTATCCTGGCCGATGAACCGACCGGCAATATGGACCAGAAAACGGGCAATGAGATACTCGAACTATTCAAGGAGTTGAACAAAGAAGGGCGCAGCATACTCATGGTTACGCACAGCGCCGATATCGCCAAACAGGCCAAACACATCATAACGCTGCAAGACGGCCAGATAATCAGCAAGGCTGCTCTGCAATTAGTGAGGTAGAAAAGATGTTAAGAAACGTTTTTACAAGTCAGATGCCGAAAGGGGTTTTCATCGCTGCCATCCTGGCGATGGTACTGGTTACAGCTTCGCTGGCGCTGGTGGCATGTTCGGCGGCAAGGGCCAACCCCATAGCTGCCGATCCCGCGCCCGCCGGCCAGGCCGAGTTCAAAGTTGTCGGGTTGGGTGTAAATCCCTCCCAGATCAGCCCGGGAGAGAAAGTCTTTATCAACGCCAAGATCGCTAATACGGGCGACGTGGAAGGGACCTATAATGCCCAACTCAAAGTCAACGGCGTAGTTGAAGCCGTCGGCAACATCGATATCCCGGCCGGAGGCAGCCGGGACGTCACATTCAATACGACCGAGGACGCGGTGCAGTCCTATACAGTTAGCCTCGATCAAATGGCCGGGCAATTCGCCGTGATCGCACCGCAGGCGGCGCCCAATACCGCTCTGGCCGGAGCGGATACGCCTGCCGCCCTGCCAAGCTGCTGCCAGACACCGGCAACTGCCACCGCAGGCCCATCATCCGTCGGCCCGGTCGCAGGTGCAAGCTGTTGCGGAGGCGGAGCGCAAAGCACCGTCACCACCCAGAGGAGGAGCTGCTGCGGCCAGTAAATGCCGGTTAATGCCGGTTAAATAAAGTTGAAAATTACACAATTGATGTTTATAAGAAGGAGAAAATAAAATTATGTATGGAAAGATAACCATTGGGATTGTACTTATATCGCTGGTGTTGATTCTGGCGGCATGCTCCGCGCCATCGGCCCCGGCTGCCTCGGCAGCTCCGGCCTCCGTACCGGTAAGCACCGCACCTGCATCGCAGACTGCCCAGCCCCCGGTAACCCTTACTCCGGTCTCGCAGCCTGCGCCCTCCACCGCCTCACCCAGCAAGCCTTCGGGCCCCGTAAAGGCCACTGAGGTTGTGCCGACCGTGGCCAACGATACTGTCACCATTCCGGTAAGCGCCGTACAGAAAGACTGGAATGTTCATTTCGCGGTGAATACCCCGGGAGGTCTGCAAAGCTTTATGGCCTATAACCTGGATGGACAGACCTATGTTCGCGCCAGCATCTGCCCGCCCTGCAGGGGCAAGACCTATACACTCAGCGGCGACACGCTGGTCTGCGACGTATGCGCTACCACCTTCAACGCTACAACCGGCGTCGGCATCGCTGGCGCCTGCGTCAACTATCCCAAGGCCTCCGTCCCTTACCAGGTCAGCAACGGCAATCTCGTCATGAAAGTAAGCGATCTGGCACTGGCTTATCAGAATACACTGAAGCCCGGACTGCCTTAATAAGTAGCAGTCCAATTATTGCACAGGGCCGCCGTTTGAAAACGGCGGCCCTGTTTTGTACCGGGGCCGTGTTTGGCCAACTCCATAAATAGTCGTGAGATATGGTATACTGGTATTTTGTACAGGAGTAAAAATTAGATTGGCGAAACGTGATATTTTATCGGTTGCGGATTTCACACCCGGCGAAATAGAGCAGCTTGTAAAACAGGCCGTAAAATCGAAGAAAGAAGCCTGGCCGCAGGTGCTGGCGGGCAAATCCATAGTCCTGCTGTTCGAAAAGCCCTCCCTCCGCACCAGGATGAGCTTTGAGCTGGCCGTCCACCAACTGGGCGGTTACGCCATGTATATGTCTCCCGAGGAGGTCGGCTTGGGCAAGCGTGAGTCCGTGCCCGATGTGGCGCACGTGCTCAGCCGCTACGTGCAGGGCATTGTTGCCCGCACCTTCCAGCATCGCACGCTGGAGACGCTGGCCGAATTCAGCAGCATCCCGGTAATCAACGCCCTCTCCGATTATGAGCACCCCTGCCAGGCGCTGGCGGACCTCACCACCATATACGAGCGCAAGGGCAAGCTCAAAGGCCTGAACCTGGCCTTTGTCGGCGACGGCAACAATGTGGCCAACTCGCTGCTGCTGGCCTGTTCGATGGTCGGCATCAATTTCCTCATAGCCTCGCCCCAGGAATACAGCCTCAAGGATAACATCCTCATGATCGCCAATAAATATGCGGAAAAGAGCGGCAGCCAGATCATGCTGCTGGAAGAGCCGGCCATGGCGGCCAAGGATGCCGACGTCATCTATACGGATGTCTGGACCAGTATGGGCCAGGAGGAAGAGTACGAACAGCGCTGCATCGCCTTTGCCGAATACCAGGTTAACGATAAGCTGCTTGCCTATGCCAAAAAGGATGCTCTCGTCATGCACCCACTGCCGGCGCACCATGGTGAGGAAGTGGCGGTGGGCATCGTGGACCGCTACCGCTCGGTTATCTTCGACCAGGCCGAAAACCGTCTTCATTTCCAGCGTACGCTGCTGGCCGAACTTTATAAATAAATAACACCCCCGGCCCTAAAATCTTCGTAGAATTACGTATTATTATTAATGCCTTTATCTGTTAGAATTGTGGGAGCAGAATGAACCCGATCGTAACTATAGTCGGCCGGCCCAACGTGGGCAAGTCGACCCTTTTTAACCGAATAGCAGGCGCTCCGATCGCCATTGTCGAAGACCTGCCCGGGACCACGCGCGACCGTATATTCGCCGATGTCGAGATGCTGGACCGCGAGGTCACGCTTATCGATACGGGCGGTATGGAGCCCGAATCGCCCAGCGATATGAGCAAGAAAATCAGGCAGCAGATCGAAGCCGCTATTGCCGAATCAGACACTATCATTTTCGTTGTCGACGCAAGGGACGGACTGATCGCGGCCGACCGTGAAATTGCCGACATCCTGCGCAAGCTGGGCAAGCCCGTGGTGCTGGCCGCCAATAAGGTAGAGACCGAGAAGCTGAAGGAGTCGTGCGCCGAGTTTTACCAGCTCGGTATGGGCGACCCCCTGCCGGTCAGCGGCCATCACGGCAAAGGCATCAATGAGCTGCTGGAAGCGCTGGTTAAGGTACTGCCCCCGGCCGAAGCCGCCCCCGAGGAGGGCAATAGGCCCAAGCTGGCTATCGTGGGCAGGCCCAATGTCGGCAAGTCAATGCTGCTGAATGCCCTGGTGGGCAAAGAGCGGGTGATAGTAGATCCCACCGCAGGCACCACGCGTGATGCCACCGATACCATCGTTAAATACAAAGATCAGGAAGTCCTGCTGATAGACACGGCTGGCATACGCAAGAGGAGCAAGGCCGGGACCGGCCTCGAATATTACGGGCTGGTGCGCACGTTGCGCGCCATCAACCGCTGCGATGTAGCCCTGCTGATCATGGACGCAACCGAGTTCATAACCGCCCAGGATACCCATATAGCGGGCTATATCAAAGAGGCATGCAAGGGCATTGTGCTGATCGTCAATAAATGGGACCTGGCCGACAGGGACCAGCAGGACGCCTTCGTGGCCCTGGTGGATAAACGCATGAAGTTCGTGGCGCACGCGCCGCTGCTTTTTACCTCCGCCCTGACCGGGCTGGGCGTCAAGAACGTGATACCCATAGGGCTGGAAGCGTGGAGCGAGAGGCAAAAGCAGTTGCCTGACGACGTCATTGATAAGCTGGTCCAGGATGCGGTGGCGGCACATGCGCCGCCGCCCAGGGGCACCAAACGGCTGGTGGTTTTCAGAGCCTACCAGGCCGGCAACAACCCTCCCTCGTTCATCTTCATGGTCAACGACCCCCGGCTGGTGCATTTTTCTTATGAACGCTACCTTGAGAACAGGCTGCGCCAGACGTTCGGCTTTTCGGGAACGTCGCTCAAGTTACAATTTAAAAAGGCCGGCAAACGGCCGACTAAATCCGGAGGCAAGATCTCATGATTCTGATCATACAATATATTGCGGTAGCGCTTATGGCCTACCTGATAGGGGCCATACCCTTTGGCCTCATCGTGTCCCGCAAAATGTACAACGTCGATATCAGGGAACACGGAAGCGGCAATATAGGCGCCACCAACGTCTTACGCGTGCTGGGCGCTAAAGCGGGATTGATAACTGCGGTGCTCGACCTGGCCAAGGCCGCTCTGCCCGTGCTGGCCGCCGGTTTTATCATAGCCGATGACAAAATATTCGTGGCCGGATATGACATCCATGTACAGTTTGCCCAGGTACTGGCCGCTATCATGGTCATGGTCGGCCATAACTGGTCGGTCTACATCAAGTTCAAGGGCGGCAAGGGAGTGGCTACCCTGGTGGGTGGGATGCTGGTCATCAACTGGTTCGTTTGCCTGGTCGGACTGCTGGTGGGAGTCATAGTCATCCTGATAACAAGGTATGTCTCTCTGGGATCGATACTGGGTTCCCTGGGGATGCTGCTGGTACTAACGGCGCTGGTAATTCTTGCCATCGCAGCGCCCGTCTATTTGATCTACGGCCTGCTGGCGGTCGGCCTTATCGTCTTCCAGCACCGCACCAATATCATGCGGCTGCAGGCCGGCACCGAGTCCAAGCTGGGCGATAAGAGCGCCAGGATAAGCCTCTAGGCGCAGGGGAAGTTAACGGGCGGCAGGCTCAGCTCAAATGCTGCAGCAGGTCGTCGCTGGGACGGGACCATTCGTCCGTTTTGGGCAGGCTCTGTGAAAGCTCTTCAAATAGCTGCCGCTGTTTCTCATCCAGCTTGTCAGGCGTAAGCACCTTGACGATTACAATCTGGTCGCCGCGGTTCTTGGAATGGATGCGCGGGAAGCCCTTGTCCTTTATATGTACCACCTTGCCATGCTGTGTGCCCGCAGACAGCTTCAGGGTAAACTTCCCTTCCATGGTGGGTATTTCCACGTTGCAGCCCAGCGCGGCCTGCGCAAAATTCAAAGGCAGCGCCATGATGATGTCCGAATGATTGCGCACAAAGAACTTGTGCGGCTTGATTTCGAACCTGATATACAGGTCGCCGGCCGAGCCCCCGAAAAAGCCCGCCTCGCCCTCATGTTGCAGCTTCATCTGGCTCTCTTCGTCCACGCCTGCCGGTATATTGGCTGACAGCTTGCGTTTCACGCGCTCCCTGCCCTGTCCCTTACAGTGGGGGCAGGGGCTGGTTATGATCGTGCCCTGGCCGCCGCAGCGGGAACAGGTGGAGGTCTGGACGAAACGGCCGAAGATGCTCTGCTGGGTGCGGCGCACCTGTCCGGCGCCGTTGCATTCCGGGCATTTCTCCGGGTTGGTCCCCGGCTTGCTGCCCACGCCCTTGCAAACGCTGCACAGCTCCACGCGGCTGATCTCGATTTCACGCTGCACGCCCGAATAAGCTTCCTCGAAGGTCAGGCTCACCCTGGATACTATATCCGAGCCCTTGTGCGGCGAGCGCCGTTGGGCCGTAGAGGTAGCCCCGCCGAAGAAAGCTTCGAAGATATCACCCAGGCCGCCGAACTCGAAGGTATCGAAGCCCATGCTCTCACCGCCGTTGCCGGGCGTCCGTCCGTAGCGGTCGTAGTAGGCCCTCTTCTGGGAATCGGACAGCACCTCGTAAGCTTCGTTGACCTCCTGGAACCGTTGTGATGCTTCGGGGTTGCTGTTGCGGTCGGGATGATGTTCCATGGCCAGCTTGCGGAAGGCCTTTTTTATCTGCTCATCTGTGGCATTGTGCGGGATGCCCAGCAGGTCGTAGTAGTCTTTTTGTGTTGCCATTTAGTAAAAAAACCTCAATTCCACAGTATATACTCATGAATAATGCCTAATCAAATTTTAGATACGGCCCCGCCGCATCGGCGGCTTTTCCGACCTGCCCGTTATATTTGTCACGTATTTCTCATAAGTTGTATGATTACAACCAACTATGAAAGAGAAGATCAGGCAGGCCCTGGCCGCACGCAGCAAGCTGGTCATCGCCGACAGCAGCCTGACCGATTCGGCCGTGCTGCTCCCAATTTTCGAGAAAGACGGCCAATGCCGCATACTGTTCACCAAGCGCACTTCGCACCTGTCGCACCACCAGGGGCAGATATCCTTCCCCGGTGGAGGGCGGCACGAGAGCGACAAATCGTCCCTGGAGACAGCCCTGCGTGAGAGCCGCGAGGAGATAGGCCTTAAGGATAAGGACGTCGAGGTACTGGGCGAACTCGACGACGCCGCCACTGCAACCTCGCATTACCGCATCACCCCTTTCGTGGGCCTCATCCCTTACCCCTATGAATTCAAAAAGGACGACTTCGAGGTGGAGGAGATCTTCGACCTGCCGCTGGAAGACCTCATGAAGGCCGACAAGAAGGAAGAGGATATGGTCTTTATGGGCGTGCCTATCCACGTATACACCTTCGAGGTCGGCGGCCGGGTCATCTGGGGCGCTACGGCCTGGATCTTAAACCAGTTCCTGGACATATTGCGGTCCGTGAGCGGCGCCCGCTGCAATAATTAGCCTTTTGTTTCTTTAGCTTCAATTCTTCAACGCCGGATGTATCCTTTTTATAAAACCTCACAAAATTTGTCATGTATTATAACTAATAATATAATGTATATGTTACAAATTTATGAGCTATCTTGACCCTACGATAGCAAGGCACATATAATTCAGCTCAAGGTGGAGAAATGGCAGGAAAAGATTATTACGGCACACTCGGAGTACCTAAAAATGCCCCCGACAAAGATATAAAAGCAGCTTACCGCAAGCTGGCCCGCAAGTACCATCCGGACGTTAATCCCGGAGACAAGGCTGCGGAGGCCAGGTTCAAGCTGATCAATGAGGCTTACGAGGTACTGGCCGATGCCGACAAGAGGAAGAAATACGACCAGTTCGGGTCGGATGCCGACCAGGCCGAAGCCTATGCTCGTGCTCAGCAGCAAGCCCGTCAGCAGGCCGGTGGATACGGCCGCACCCAGGGCGGAGGCGCGCCCTTCACCACCTACGAGCCCGGCGACATGGGCGACCTCAACGAGGTCTTCGAGAACCTCTTCCGCGGCTTCGGGGCCACTGCCGGCGCAGGAACCAGGACCGGAGGCAGGAGGCCGGCAAGGCGCGGTCAGGATATCGAGCATCCCATCGAGCTTTCGCTGGAAGAAGCCTTCAACGGCACCGTGCGTGTCATGGAGCTTCACTCGGAGCAGCCGTGTACGGCCTGCCAGGGTACCGGCCGCCTGAAGAACGCCGTCTGCTCTCAATGCAGGGGCGCCGGACGGGTCATCAAGCCCAGGCGGCTGGAGGTCAAGATACCGGCCGGGGTCAAGGATGGCTCAAGGGTCAGGGTTGCGGGGGAAGGCAACCCGGGCGTGGGAGGCGCTAACGGCGACCTTTACCTTGTCATCAAGGTTGCACCCCATCCCATGTTCAAGAGAGAGGGGGACGACCTGCTGGTGGATGTGCCGGTTCCTCTCTCAACCGCCGTGCTGGGAGGCGAGATACAGGTGCCTACCTTAAAGGGCAACAAGCTTGCTTTGAAGTTGCCTGCCGAGACTCAGAACGGCAAGATCTTCAGGCTGGCCAAACAGGGCATGCCGCGCCTCAACGATACCAACCGCGGTGACATGCTTGCCAGGATGACCGTGGTGCTGCCCACTAATTTGAATGATAAAGAGCGGGCTCTATTTGAGCAGTTCAAAAAAATGAGGCCCAATTGATATTGAAGTTGAATCTATGGGGTGATAAGATAAAATGCTTCAAGAAGTATACGAACCAAGATACGTGATAAGCATTGCAGCGAGGTTGCTCGGCTGCGAGATCCATACGCTCAGGTATTACGAGAGGTTGGGGCTGGTGCAGCCCTACCGCTCGGAAGGCAATATCCGCTATTATTCCGAGGCCGATATCGGCAAGCTGCGCCATATCAAGGTGCTGATGGACGACATGGGCATCAACATGGCCGGCGTCGAGGTCATTTTGAAGCTGGGGGAGATGCTGGCGGATAAGCAGCACAGGATCGACAGCCTTGAATCCGAGCTCAAAAGGCTTAAAAAGGCAGACACGGGCAGTAAAAAAGTTAAACCAGGAGGTTAATAGTGGCTGAGGCCCGGACAGACATACCGCCCGCCGCATGGCAGGTTACTGCTACCACCATCGAGTGCGGCATGGTCAGCGATTACGTGACCATCATGGTCTACGGCGACTGGTCGTGCAAATGCACCTGGTGGGGCAAGTACAGGCAGACGGCGGACCAGGACCCGAAGCACAAATTTCCCAAACAAATCAAGGGTAAACTAGCCCTGTGCCAGGGTCCGGACTGCAAATATGTCGTGGATTACCGGGATAAACTGATAAATGAAGCCGCTAATGAATAAGATATGAGACAGGAAAGATTTACCGAACAGGCCCAGGAAGTTATGGGTGCGTCGCAGCAACTGGTCAGCAGGTTCCGCAACTCCATGTGGGACGTGGAACATATATTCCTGGCCCTGCTGGAGCAGCAGAACGGCCTGGCCGCCGAAATCCTCAAGAGGTTGAACGTCAACCTTACGGCCATGAAAAAACGCGTGGCGGATACGCTCGGCCAATATCCCAAGATTACCGAGCAGCCCCGGAGCTCCATCGGCGGCGTGCAGATTTACCCGACGCCCAGGGTGGCGCAGGTGCTGCAGGCGGCGGTGGGCGAAGCCGACCGTTTGAACGATGAGTTCGTCGGCGTGGAACACCTGCTGATCGCCATCGCCAGCGAGGCCGGCGGCGATGCCGTGGCCATCTTCAAGGAGTTCGACGTCGACCAGGAGAAGATCTACCAGGCGCTGCTCAATATCCGCGGCTCCCACCGGGTGGACGACCCCCGCGCCGAGACCAAGTACCGGTCACTGGAAAAATACGGCCGCGACCTGACGCAGCTTGCGCGCGATAACAAGATCGACCCGGTTATAGAGCGTGAGGAAGAGATCAAGCGTGTCATGCAGGTGCTTATAAGGCGCACCAAGAACAACCCGGTTCTCATCGGCGAAGCGGGCGTAGGCAAAACAGCGATTGTCGAAGGTCTTGCACAGAAAATCACCGACAAGAAGGTGCCCGAACTGCTGCGCGATAAAAGAATAGTATCGCTGGACCTTGCACTGATGGTGGCCGGCACAAAATACAGAGGTCAGTTTGAGGAAAGAATCAAAGCTGTTATCAACGAAGTTAAACGCGCGAAAAATGTCGTGCTGTTTATCGATGAGCTTCATACTCTTGTCGGAGCAGGCGGAGCGGAAGGCGCAATTGACGCGTCCAATGTTTTGAAGCCCGCATTGTCACGCGGCGAAGTTCAGTGCATAGGCGCAACGACTTTCGATGAATACCGAAAATATGTGGAAAAAGACGCTGCTTTGGAACGCAGGTTCCAGACAATAGTTGTCGAACCGCCAAACCAGGATGAAACGCTGGAAATCCTTAAAGGATTGCGCGACCGTTATGAGGCACATCACCGCGTAAGCTTCAGCGACGAGGCGCTCAACCAGGCAGTCGAACTATCCAGCAGATACATAACAGGCAGATGTCTGCCGGATAAAGCGATAGATGTTATCGACGAGGCAGGAGCCTGTATCCGTCTGAAAAATATGACTACTCCGCCGGACATCGCGGAGATTGACAAGCGAATCGAAAAAATGCAGATGTTAAAAGACGAGGCAGTAAAGGGCGCCGATTATGAAAAGGCCGCGGCCCTTCGCGACCAGTGCCAGAAACTGCTGGATGAAAAATCTGAAATACAGCAAAAATGGTATGACCAGAATAAGGACAGCACCGGCGTTGTCGATGTTGAAACGATAGCCGAAGTCGTCAGCAAGATGACAGGCGTGCCGCTTACCCGACTTGAAAAACACGAGACACAAAGACTGCTTGAACTCGAAAGCGAACTGCACAAACGTGTTGTCAGCCAGGAAGAAGCAGTCACAGCAATCGCGAAATCCGTTCGCAG
>PLME01000022.1 GCA_003142375.1 Dehalococcoidia bacterium
CCTGCCGGACAAGGCCATCGACCTCATCGACGAGGCAGCCAGCAAGCTGCGCATCGATATGGAGAGCGCTCCGCCTGAAGTAAAGCAGATGGAGCAGAAGGTGCAGCAGATGCGCGATGAAGAGGCGGCGGCCTCGCAGCGCAGCGACTACCAGAAGGCGGCCGAGATCAAGGCCGAACGGCTGAAGATAGAAGAGGAGTGCGGCAAGGCCAGGGAGAAATGGCTGCAGGAGAAGAAGCTCGACAACGAGGTAGGGGCCGACGACATCGCCGAGCTGATCGCCAAGCAGACCGGCATACCGGTTTCGACCATGAAAGAGAGCGAATCCGAGAAGCTTATCCACATGGAGGACAGGCTTCACGACAGGATAGTCAACCAGCAGGAGGCCATCAACGCCGTATCAGAGGCCATCAGGAGGAGCCGGGCCGGGCTGAGGGACCCCAAGCGTCCCATCGGCAGTTTCATCTTTTTGGGTCCCACCGGCGTGGGCAAGAGCGAGCTGGCCAAGGCGCTGGCGCAGTTCCTGTTTGACGATGAAGACGCCCTGATACGCATCGATATGTCTGAATACATGCAGGAGCATTCGGTGGCCAGGCTGATCGGCGCGCCTCCGGGCTACGTGGGCTACGATGAGGCGGGCCAGCTTACCGAGGCCGTGAGGCGGCGTCCCTTCCGCGTGATACTCTTCGATGAGATCGAGAAGGCGCATCCCGACGTGTTCAATATACTGCTGCAGGTGTTGGAGGACGGCAGGTTGACGGACGGCCACGGCCGGGCGGTCAGCTTCAAAGAGACGGTGATCATCATGACCAGCAACCTGGGCATGCAGGAGTTCCGGCGCCAGGCCCAGCGGCTGATAGGCTTCAACATCCCGCAGAACAAGGCCGATAAAGACGAATGGGAGAAGCTCAAGAAGGCCATCGAGGTCGACCTCAAGAAGACCTTCAAGCCCGAATTGCTCAACAGGATCGATGACATCATCGTCTTCCATCCGCTCAACGAGCAGAACCTCAAGCAGATCATCGACATGCTGGTCAAAGAGGTCGACAAGCTGCTGGCCGATCGCAGGATCGGGCTGGAGCTGACCGACGAGGCCAGGGAGTGGGTCTTCCGCAAGGAATACGACCCTGAGTACGGGGCGCGCCCGCTCAGGAGGGCCATACAGCGCTACATTGAGAACCCGCTTTCCAGCAAGATCATTGCCGGAGAGATCAAGGACGGCGACCAGGTCAAAGTTGCCGTTGAGAAAGATGCGCTGACCTTCAACGTGGTCGGTTCAACCATTGCGGCCGGCAAGCAGGGCGAAGAAGACTCTGCCGCCGGGCCCAAAAAGAGAAAGAGAAGCGCTAAGACAGCCGGATAAGTGAATAGCTCCCCGATAATGCACGAAATGACCCTGCGGCGCCGCCGCCCGTGGAAGGACTATATCATGGGCGGCATATCGCTGGTCATTACGGCGGCAATGTGCATACTGGTGGCCTTGTACTGGGAGGACTTCAACAGCTTTGCCAAATACGGCTATATCGGCGTGCTGGTCATCAGCCTGCTGGCAGGAGTAACCCTCTTTATCCCCGTGCCCAGCGTCATGGTGGTTTTCACCCTGGGGGCCGTGCTCAACCCCATATTCATCGGGCTGATCGCGGGGTTCGGCGAAGCGCTGGGCAGCATGGGGGTTTATGTGACCGGTCTGACCGGCGCCCGCCCCATGCATGCCCTGGATAACAACGTTATGAAGAAGTTCCAGATCTGGATGAAGACCAGGGGGGCTGTCTCGGTATTTGCCATGTCGGCCATCTTCAATCCGCTTTTCTATCCCTTCACGGCGCTGGCCGGCATGATGCATTTCGGCTGGTGGCGTTTTTTCCTGCTTTGCCTGGCGGGCAAGACGGTCAAGAACACCATTGTGGCCGGGGTCGGCTTTTTCGGTGTGAAGGCCCTGATACAGTTACTGGGGGGTCACTGGCCGTTTTGAAAAAGCCGCCGCCCCGTTTGCGAAGCTGGTATATCACGCTGCTGCTGGCCATTTTCTTCGGCTGGTGCGGTGCAGATAGATTTTATATAGCCCGTTATAAGTCTGGCTGGATGAAGCTATGCAGCCTGGGTGGGCTGGGTATCTGGTGGCTGATGGACATCGTGCTCATAGCGGGCGAATACCGCAAGGACCGCTGGTACCGTCCGCTGGTACATTCCTGGAACCCCAAATAAAGGGTTCGCCGATTTGAGTTTTTGCCTGCTTTTTGCTAAATTGGTACGTTGTCGTCATGGGGCTGTAGCTCAATTGGGAGNNAGGTCAGGGGTTCGACTCCCCTCAGCTCCACCAAACAATCCTCTGAAATTAATTCGAATTTCAGTCCCGAGTCAGTGGATCATCAGCTACTGGAGCAGCGCTTTTCTTTTTAGATTCTTTGTGTGTTTCAGACAAATCCAGTTTATCTTCAAAATCACCAGTGGTCATCCACCTATTTTCCGCTGAAATATCCTTAATATCACAACCGGCATTTCTCAATTTGGTAACTAGCTCCTGCCGTTTTTGCGGCGTATTGTTAAGATATGTAATGTGAAGCCCTTGAATATCGCTAAACTTGCGAATCTTTCCAACTTGCACTAAAACAGTTCTATTGTCGCCGGCTGACATAGCCATACCTGCCTCAAATAAAACGTTTGGCCTTGCTTGTGGCGTTAGCTCTCTTTCGTAGGCTTCATCATTATCTTGTACAAACTCATTTCTGAGTTTGGCTACGTCGTCACCAGTAAGAAGCACAACAATTGCCTGTGCTTCCTGAAAAGCCGTAGATACAATTTCTGATACGGAAGGTGTGGACTTTCCGGTCATGGAAATCGCCCTATTCCATTCAATGGGTTCGAGTCCTATTGCATCCAGAAATCCATACATCGACTTCAGTAAAGCATCATTTCTACCATGAATAACAAATACCTTTTTGGTGTTCACACCTTTGTTATCCGCTTTGATGGCAACAATCGATCCCGGTACAACAATATCGTCGTATAGTTCTACTCTATTTAATATCGATTTAAGTTTATTTAGGTAGCTATCAATTTTACGAAAATTATCCAAAGGGTTACTGTAAATGATTCGTGATGCCCAAATAAATTCCTGTTCCATCTTGTTTGTACTGAATACCCTAAGAAGGACTTCTTCGGTAAAATCTAACCATGCCCAAGATTTATCTAAAGCCTGCTTGATTGCCTGATCATTATTAACTGGCAATTTTGCAATCTCTTCGCCCTCATCGATCTGCTTTTGTAATTTGGCCTTGGCTTTGTCCTTGGTGACGATTAGTCGGTCTTTCTCAGGCTCTTTGGTTTCTTTTTTCACCATGGTTACTTACATACCTCCCATTCCTAGTCACAGATTATATACCTACATACTTCGGAAGGGAATACTTCAACCCCTGAGCCTGAGATCAAGCCAACGAACAAGTAAACGGACTCGGTCTGCTCTTGACAGCGTTACACCGTAGATGTACTATATAGTTATGCTATGTAGTATCACCATATAGTTATACTAAGGAGGGGTTGATGGACAAATCAATGCTAATCAAATGGAAATCGGAACTAGAGACTCAATTAAGCGAGCTCGAAAAGAAGATTGCTACTTTACAATTAGAACGTACCAAGGTCGCAGACCAGGTTGGAGCAGTATCTAAACTACTATCTTCATTAAACGTAGGGGAAACGCCTGAGAAGTTTCATTTAAAGAGCCAAAGCGAAGCTGCAGTAACTACAGAGTTTCTATCTAAATTAGAGCAAAGTGGTTGGTCCATTGAGCATAAACATGGCCGAACCAATATCTATGGAGCATCAAGAGGAGGGGATAGTGTCGAGATGTGGATTAAATTCAGTGTATGTCACGAAGCTACTGGTAAATACTGGTTCGGTATTTCACCAGATGGTCTTAAATACAAGGCTAGCCAGAAAGGTGGGGTAGTATTAATGCTGGGCGTATCTGACCGCTATCTCTGTTTTCCATTCTCCCAATTATACAAGCTTCTGGAGGGAGCAACCGAAACAAGAAAAGGACAACAAAAATTCCAAATTCAGGAGAAGAGTGGACAATTCTCTATTCAGCCGGGCGGTACTAATAATTGGATTGATGTGTCGGCATCTTACAACGACCTTAGAAGTATTGGGCTGTAACTTTTGATTGAATGATTTTACTTCGAATCATCAAATATTGAAGCATCAGCATGCTTGACAACATCGGTCATCCATCTGATTAAAGGTTTAAATACAGGCTCCATTTTGATTGAAGCGCGTAATATAAGCTCAATCAAAGGGTGGAGTGCTTTGGTCAAGGGATTAATGGCTCCGGCCAGTGGCTCCAGCAGCCAGGCTACCGCCCTGGTCAAGGGGCTGAACAATTTACCCAAAGCATCGGAAATCACCAGGGTTGTTCCAAGAGCACCTCTCTTTTTAAGCTGTCCCGGAAGGTTTTCACGGCCAAGGCCTTCATTCTCCCAGTTATTGTAGTACCTGAGAAACATCCTTACCCATTTGGTTATCACCGCAGGGTCCTTCCTCAACACCTCAAGGATACCTTTTATCAGGGGAGTGCCCAGGTGAGTCAGAAGGCCGGGGCCAAACTGGTGTTCAACCCTGAATATATATGCAAAAAACCATGTATACAGGGATTTGATTCCCTGCATACATGGTAATATTGCCTACTTGCTATATTTCTATAACAATGTCTGCCGGATTTGCCATTTATGCTTCGTTGGACCAGTAGCCCTGACGATTGTAGTGGGCATGCAGCCTGGTCTCAAAGTCGCGGGTAATGAGTGAGTCTTTCTTATATTCAGGCCCTTTCTTGATAGAATCGGCTGAAAGGTTGACGAAGACTTTCGACTCGTCCCAACTGACGCGCCCAATCCATTGCGGCGATACCAGGACATGTTTTCCCGGCCACCAGTTTTGAGTATCAACGATCATGTAACGAATCGCCCACGTTTTATCATCTATAATGAAATCTACCACGTGGCCAATCTCGTCCTTTCCAGCCTGGATTTTACAGCCGCTTACAGCAGCAGTGGCGCGCAGATTGTACTCCCACAGCTTCTCAATATGAGCGTCCTTATGCATTTCACGAACGGGGTAGCTATAATAGCCCCACATGTTTGGGCCGTTCCAGTAAGTAGGCCAGCCGTAATACTCGTAGTAGCTTTGCTCAAGTTGCCTTGAGACGGGCTGCTGGGTATTCCATGACGGGCTGTCCTTAATCTGCTTTTTGCTCAGGTCCGTAACGATGAGTTTCTTTTTTTCAGTGATAGCCGTCACAGCATACGGAGAAATCAGCACACGCCTGTCCGGCTTGTCGGTTATCCAGTTTCCTGTGTCGACAACCAGGTATCGGATCGCCCAGTACTTGTCATCGAAGTAGAATTCTTCGAATTTTCCGATTTCTCCATCCGATGCGTCCATTTTGTAATAGATCAGTGTTTTGGCCTGGTGTAACATTGCAGTTCCCTTCCCTTTTTTATTAATGTAATTATCGGACTAGTCACCCATTGGTTTTTTGATATTTCTCGACCTGGTTCCATTTTCCTTTAGATATATTAGTAGCCATAGATAACACTTCCTATAATTACCATTTAATCAATACTAACAGTGAGAATATGTAGAAGTAATATAATGCGGGCACGTTATGTTAAATAGTTATGATATTGTTAGAATTTTGTGGCATCAAATATTGTTGGATCAGCCTGCTTAACACGATTGCTTATCCATCTGGTTAAGGGTCTGAATACAGGCTCCATTTTGATTGAAGCGCTTAATATGAGCTCGATTAACGGGTGGAGCGCTTTTGTGAGCGGATTGACGGCTACTGTTAGAGGCTCCAGCAGCCAGACTACGACCAAGGTTAAAGGGCTGAGCAGTTTACCCAGCGCATCAAAAAGCGCCAGGGTTATATCAAGTGTACCTCTTTTTTTAGGCTGTCCCGGCAGGTTTTCCCGGCTTGAGCCCTCATTCTCCCAGTTGTGATAGTACCTCAGGAACATCCTTACCCATTTGGTTATCACGGTCGGGTCCTTCCTCAGCCACTCAAGGATGCTTTTGGTCAGGGGGGTGCCCAGGTGGGTTAAAAGGCCGGGGCCAAACTGGTGGTCAACCCTGGCCCTCAGTTCTTTGCGATCGTGGCTCTCCTGGGCTTTGCGCAGGTCCCACCTGCCGCGGCAGGTAATCGTCCACTGGATTATGGGGTGGGCCTTTATCCTCCGGTCATATCTCTTGAGGAATCCGGCGGAAGTATCGTTAGCCTTAATAGCTTCTATGGCTGTATCGGCGGCAATATCGGCCGAGAACCAGGCGGCCGGCACGCCGTCACACAGCCCCGTGCTCTCAAGGCCGGCCGCATCACCCACCAGTATCATGCCGTCCGTGTAGTTGGGCATGTTGCGCAACCTGTCATCCAGCCCGGCGAATATCTCGAACCCTTCCCACATCCTCGCCCTCAGTCTGGCGCTGGGGGCGATCTCGTCCCTCCACCAGGGGAGCTGCGTGGTGATATTCTCGTGATACTCATCAAATAGCTTTCTCAAGTTGGGCACCTGGCCCCCGTCCAGCGACAGGCACTGGTCCTGCATCCAGTGGATGCTGTTCCTGTAAGGCCAGCTCATCAGCCCGTTGCCGTGGCCCAGCGGGGGAGCTATCATCTGCTCATCGAATCCCCAGCAGAAGCGCAGGGTATATCCAAAGACCCTGTCTATAACCTCCCTGGGACATTCATAGTCGTAGGTGTCCGCCAGCGAAATGGCTTCGGGTGGATATTTCTCCCTCACCCCGGCCTTTACCGCCAGGATGCCCTGCGAACCCTCGCAGTTAATCACAACCTTCGCCCTTATCCGGTCGCCCCTATCCGTTACGATGCCTTTGATGCGGCCGTCCTCTTCGATGACGTCCATGGCGGTGGTGGAAGTCCTCAGCTCGGCCCCGGCTTTAACGGCCTGGTCCACCTCCCAGGCGATAAAGGGCTTGCAGTAAGCGTTGTAGCCGAAGGCAAATATGGGCGAAAGCGGCCTGGGTATCCTGAGTTCAACGGTGTCGATATCCCCGGCTTTTATATCGTAAATGACATAGTTTTTAATGCCGTCCACCGGCCTCTCGATGGGCGGGTTGCCGTCCCTGATAAAGGCAGGGCCGAACAGGAAGCCGTAAATGGGGATGGTCAGACCTGAGATGACCTTTTCGCCGGGATTCTCCGACCTTTCCAGCATGAGCGTTTTCAGCCCGGCCTCGGCGCATTTCTTGGCCGCCACAGGACCCGCAAACCCGGCGCCCACCACCACAACATCGTATTCCTCTATCATCTTATCCCCAGTCGCTCCTGTACCCGGTGCCGCCCGGCGGCCACGCAAAGTCTATGGCCCCATCTCCGCAGACGTACCAGCATGCAGCACATTCCATGCACTCATCGAGGCTTTTTATGCGGGCCAGCTTGTTCTCAATCTCGAAACAGCGGCCCAGGCAGACTCTTAAACAATTGCCGCAGCCCGTGCACTTCTTATCGTCTATCTTGATAAAGGCGCCCGTCTCGCCAACCCATTCGACGCCGGGAAATCTCTCAGATTTTCTTACCATCGCATGCCCCTTCATTTTTCAGAAGTAATTGAGCACCTGAAGCATACCATACTTGAAAGGGCAAGGCGATATAACCCAGGCATTGGGTTTTGATGATGTGTATAAAAGGCATGTGGTAGCTAGTCCAGTGGATAGGTTGATTAAGTAGGGGATGGAATGGTTTAAGGATTGGTTCTCTTTTTGAAAATACATCGATAATATAAGGAGAATCTGAAGACAATTAATGGGATGCGATGGATTGGGCGCATGGATACACTTCGAGTTAAACCTGACCATTGATGATGGATCTTAGTTTAGCTTCTCTAGTAAGTCTCTTAATTTTACACTCCATTTTAGATGCATGTGATTTATCGGCATAATTCCATTTGGCTAGCAATTTAACAGGTCTCCTTCCTCTAGTGTATTTAGAACCAATCCCTAAATTGTGCTCCCTTATACGCTTATCAATATTATTACTGATACCTGTATAAAGAGTTCCGTCACTACACTCAACTATATAAACGTGCCAATTCATTCTATCTATTTTTCTTATGTCCCTATGAATAGTTGGATATTTGGTTTTTTGCTGAGATTCGTCGGTTACGACAAATACCGGCTTTTAGATTTTCCTAACTATCTCGCCAGTCTCAAATATCTTAAACGTTTCGGGGTCTATATAGTGAACATGTAATTCTTCGGAAGTAGTCCATCTTTTTAGACCAAGCGCTTCAGTAGATGGATCATCATAACCCCTGGATGGAATATATTCTTGGTATTCAATAATCGTGTATTCTTTTCCTTCATCAGTCTTGACTGTGAAGCGATCTAGTTCAACTTCTCGTGGCATATAATATCTCCATAGCTTTAAAGTACTATAGCGATTAAGCATTGTCAATGGCGACAGATTTCAAAAGAAAAAATGCATAAGCCTGCAAATCTGACAGAAATTGAAGATCAGACGGTACTGATAGCGCCGGCGACCATCACGCTTGGCCCTACGTGAACACCGATTGCCGGGCTTACCGTGCTGCGCAGTATTGTAGCTTTAGGCAGGACGGCGCTAATCCGTTTGGCCAGGTTATCGAGCTCATCCGGTGTGGTAGCGTCCTCAACTACTACTTCCTCGGGATTGCCGGTCTTTTTCATCAGGTCAACCAGTTTCTCTACGGCCTTAGCACGGCCACGCGCTTGGGTAACAGGGGTGACAACACCATCCTTTAGCATCAATACAGGGTTAAGCTTGAGTATCCCACCCAGCAGCGCCTTGGATCGCCCGATGCGGCCTCCCTTCCTCAGATACTCAAGAGTATCGAATATCATATAGAGGCGCAGGTGCGGCAAGATGTCTTTCACCATAGCGGTAATCTCCGCAAGTTGCATGCCTTTCTCAGCTGCTCTCGCAGCCTTAAGCGTGGGCAGCAGCAACCCGGCGCAGGCCATCCTGGTATCGATGACTTCTATTTTGAGACTGCTATCCACCAATTGTTTGGCTCGCATGGCGCTTTCATAAGTGCCGCTGATTCCGCCTGATATGGTCAGCACCATTATTTCATCAGTTTCCTTAGCCAATTTCTGGTACGCTTCTGCGTACAAGCTGGGGGCAGGTTGTGAAGTAGTAGGGTGCACCTTGCTCTCCACCAGCATTTTGTAAAATTGCCCTGGTGTAAGGTTCACACCATCCTGATAAGTGTCGGTGCCAAATAATATACTCTGCGGCACAATCGTTATATCGTATTGTTTCCTGATACCCTCCGGTATATCGCCTGAGCTGTCGCAGATAATTTTGACCATTTATGCATCTCCTTCATTGCAGTCTCCACCGAACAAAACTATGATGATCAATACTCCGAATCCGAACGGTTGTTATGGGTCCAGTGCCAGCGTGTGGTTGTGGCACCGGCCAGGGTTTTGATATAACCGGCATCGCTGAGCTGCTGCAGGGTATCTCGTACGAGTATTGGCTGCGCGCCGGTCTGCTGTGTAATCCGTTCGGCCAGGACCTGCACGCTGGAATCGCCATTGTTAAAAACGCCATTACGCTCGATGAGATCGGTGCTCAGAAGCTTGAAGACCAGGTTCATGCGGTTGTGGCCGGCCACGTGCAGGCCTTCCCAATCCGTGCATATTCCTTCTTCATACCTTTTGACTTTGCAGTCCCAACGATCACGGTACCGAGCTTCATACGCCTCCATGAAATTGGCGACATAGGTTTCACTCATCTTTGAAGTCCGTACGATGGGGACATTGGCATCGTACAGGTCCCAGTCGTCCGTGAGGATTTCGATGTCGTATTTTTCCTGCTCCTCCCTTACGGTGGTCCCGGGAAAAGGCGCCAGGAGGTGAAAGCCATAGTCGATGCCGAGCCCTTCGGCAAAGGCATAGGTATCATCGATGGTCTCGGGGCTCTCGCCGGGCAGGCCGATCATAAACGAGGCAAATGCGCCGACACCGCTTTCCTTGCAGGCTTGCACCGCTTTGACGGCCTGTTCCATGGTGATTCCCTTTTTTACGCGCTTGAGCATCTCGGCGTTGCCGGACTCGATCCCGAAGCTTACGGTGTCACAGCCAGCCTCCCGCATGATGGCAAGCACCCCGGCATCCACTGTGTTCACACGGGCGAAGGCGCTCCAGGTAATCTTGATGCCGCGGCGTTTGATCTCATCACAGAAGGCCCGCACACGAACCTTGTCGGAGGTGAAGAGGTCATCTGCAACGTTGATGCGCGTAAATCCGTAGGATATGATGTCTTCGATCTCATCTACGATAAGCCGCGGGGTGCGGTAGCGAACCTTATGGCCCACCATGCGCCGGCCCAGGCAGAAGATGCACCGGTTTGGGCAGCCTCGCGATGTGATGATGCTGACCGGAAAGCCCAGGGCCAGGTAACGGGATATGGGCAGCAGGTGGCGCGCCGGTACCGGCAGTGTATCGAGATCCTCGATAAAAGGACGCACACCGGTGAAATGTGCCTGTCCGTCCTTGCGGAAGGCAATCCCCCTGACCGCATCCCATGCTGCCCGGTCCTGGATGACCGGCAGGAGTTCACGCAGGGTCTCTTCGCCTTCGCCCACGACGATTAAATCGATTTCTGGGTAATTTTTCAGGGTATTGGCCCAATCGTAGGAGACATGCGGTCCGCCCATCATGGTGATGATAGCGGGGTTGTGGCGCTTGACATCCTGGATGATGGCCGCAGCGCCTTTGAAGTTCATCGTTACCGAGGTGGCGCCTACTACATCCGGTGCGAATTCGTCGAGCTCGGCTGCGAGCTTTTCCTTCGTGTAACGACGCACGATGTAATCGAATATCCTGACCTCGCAGCCGGCCTGCTCACAGGCAGCAGCGACATATGTGACGCCCAGAGGCGGGGATGGGGCCTCTTCGAGGGGATAGGGCGGGGCGATGATGGCGATCTTCATAGTTAATCTCTTACGGCCGGGTCTTTCCTCAACCACTCAAGGATACTTGGGTCAGGCTTGCACAGTAGGGGCTTTGATATCGTGGAGCAGCAGCGCCAGGATGAAGGCGACCCCAAAGAGTATGGCAACCGCGGTCATGTTGAAAAAGAAAACGATGGGCAGACCAAATATCTGGCCGCTCAGCATCAAAATCCCGTTGGAGGTAGCCTCCGGCACCGGATGGGTCTTTTCGACTGCATAGGTCAGCCCGACCGGCATGGCCGGGATGAGGAAGAAACCTAAAAGAAAACCGAACAAGCCTAAAAGCACAATCGAGGAAAGATACTGCAGTAAAAGACAAAGCGGCACCGCCATACCGGCCGCCATCACCAGGAAGATTTTCCTCTTGTGGTACTTATCGGAAAGCGCAGACAGGATTACCGCCCCGCACAAGCCGCCGATCACCATCAGCCCGCCGACTATGCCCGTGGCCAGGGCCGAGTCGATGTCCAGCGGCCGGTCCTTGAATATGTAATCGATCTTGATCAGGATGGCATTAAACGCGCCCACGCCTATTAAAAAGAGTCCCAGGAGGTAGAGAAAGTCGCGGTTTCTGAAAAGCGCTTTCAACCCGACGGTCATGGTAACCTTTTTCTCTGCTGCGATGGCATTGGGCGGCAGCGCCGGCTTATCCTTCATCAATACGAAATACAGGATCATGCCGATCAGGGAGGGGATGCCGTACATCCACAGTATGGTATCGATGCCCTGCTTTACCGAACCCATCTCCCGGAAATGCGCCAGGGTTAAGTCGGTGGCGAACATGGCGACCGCGAAGCCGACGAACATGGACATGGTCAATAATCCCGACGCCAGTGCCTCTTCATTCTGCGGAAACCAGTTCGATGCCAGTTTGGTAAAGGCATTGAGCACGAACGGCTGCGCGATGGCACATCCGATCATGCAGACGAGGAGCCAGCCGTAATCCGGTGCGAAGATACGGAGAAAACCGCTCAAGCCCACCAGGACGACGCCGATTCCCGCTCCCTTCTTAAGTCCCAGGTTGTCGATGCACCAGGCGGCGGGGAGGCAGAAGGGGATCCAGGCGAGCATGGCCAGTATGGCCAGCAAATCAATCAGGTCGATATTTCCGCCGGTATAGATAGCAGCCGCATCCCTGGCGATGGGAGCGAATGTCATCCACAGGATCTGGGACATGGCGATGTTCAGCATGAAAACTCCCAACACGACCCAGCGGTAAGGGGATACCGATGAATTGATATTCTGCATAAAACATCCTCCTGAAATTAGGCATCTGCAATTAAAACCGGGATGGCTCAGGCCTTTACGCCACAGGTTTTCAGACCACTACTATAGCAATAGCAATGCCGAAGCCGACACACCAAAGGTTGATAAAAGCGTTTAATATCAGGTCGCTCTTGGAGATCTTATATACGCCGTTCTGGATATTGAAGCTGAAGTCCAACACCCCCAAAAATATTAGTGCGCCGGCCGCTATCAGCGACAGATGGACGCCCCACGGATTATTTAACATCAGCAGTATGCCGGCCACCAGCAGTAGTACGGCCAGCAATCCATCCGGCAGCGGGAAGGAGTGCTCATACTCCATATAGCCTTGCGGAGGATTTTTCGGCGCAAGGCCTATGGTAAAAAAGCCTATCCAGAAAAGTATTAACCCTACGCCTGTCAGCAGCTCAAGTACGGCAATTGCAGTCATTTCAACACCCCTTCAATATAGGATTTTTTATTCTTTTCTCCGAGCCGTTCCAGCAACGGCCAGAGTTTTGTAACAAGCGACGGCCAGCACATGATTATTTTCGAAAAAGTACCGGTTGAAGCGGGCGAATATGTTTCAGGCCTGTTTTTTTCTATGGCCTTGATTACGGCCTGAACTATTTTTTCAGGACTTTGCGCATCGCCCAGGAAAGTAAGCGGAGAGCCGCCGTGAGAGGCCTCATATTTCAGCATGGGCGTATCGGTCGAGTCAGGGAAAATAGTCGATACTTTTACGTTATGCTTCCGCAGTTCTATTCCAAGAGTCAGGAAGAAGCCCCTTAAAGCGAATTTCGATGCCGTATAAATCGAGCTGTAGGTTTCGGGAACGAGACCGGCGAGCGAGGAAATAGTCACGATATGACCCTGTTTAGCAGGTATCATTACGGCCACGACTTCCTTTGAGCAGTTGACGGCCCCCATAAAATTCACCTTCATCTGGGCGTCGATATCTTCATAGTTGCAGTCTTCAAAAAGCCCCGGCCTGATAATGCCTGCGTTGTTTATCAATATATCAATTTTTGAAAATTTGTTTAGGGCCGATTCTACCAGCTTTTTTACATCCGCCCTGTCCGTAATGTCGCATTTAATAATCAGCGGATTTGAGGTCAAACCGGAAGCCAATGATTCCAGGCCGCTAAAATTTATATCTGCAAGGACAAGGTTTGCCCTTCTTCTGTCCAACTCCTTTGCAAGTGCCGTGCCTATGCCGCCGGAAGCGCCTGTTATAATAATTGTTTTGTTTGAAAAGTCGTACATACCCCTACCTTTTCTGTGTTTCATTGAAGCATACCATACTTGAAATGGCAACGCTATATACCCAGGCATTGGGTTTTGATAATGTGTATATTGGCATGCGGATAGGGTAGAGGTCAAAAGGGCATGGTTACCAATGGGATAAATTAGACCAATAGCTTACAAGGCCTGGTCTTAAGTTATCGGCCCTTTATCAATGGTTCCAGGCGACTTAGTGCAGGTCCATCACCGGTGCGATGGCCGCAGGCAACTGCCTCTGGATGGTGATGGTGGAGCCTATCGCCGGCTTAACCTGCAGGCTGAATGTATCGTTGGCCTGTAGAAGACCATCAGGAATACTGAGTGCGCCGCCGAAGAGGGTAAGATCGTTGATATCAACGGTAATCTCAAACTGTTCGCCGGTTTCCAGCAGGTTGTTGCCGTTGTCAGCGCCGACAGGGACATATGTCCATAGCACGTTATTGATGTAGTCATGCTTGGTCGTCAGGCTGATGACGCATTTATTCTTTCCTGACTGGTCGACGCCCTTGGGGTCCATGCCGTTAGGGGTCATGTCGATGGGGTTGCCGGCGATGGCGTTCTTAACCGTGAACTTGATCGTGCCAAGCATGTTGATGCCGTAGACGGGGTAATAAGTGACATTATCCCCAGTGCCTATGACCGAGCCGGAAAGCTCCATGTTGCTCTTGGCTTCGTTCAGGCCGGCATATACGGTTTCCTTGCCCCTCTCTGCGGAGAAGAGGCCCGCGCTCAGTACTGCATAGCCGAATACGGCCGCTACAGTCACGAATGCGATCAGTATGATGGCGGTCTCCAGGCCGGTCATACCCTTCTGGCCTTTTAACAAACTCTTCAATGCTTTCATTCGATCACCACGCTATTTTATTTTGATTTATTAACATAATACGCGGGTATCGAGTTCGGCAAAAGACCCCCGAAGCACAATGTCAGTGACCCGTTAGTCTCATATTGATGAATTAATTGGCACCGGGCCAGATACGTCATAAACGTGACCCATCATATGGTGGGTGAAAAGGCAGCCGGTTGACCGGTCAGTTAAGTTCCGTTACGTTTGAGGATGAGCCTCAACCGGTTGGCTCAAACTGTAACAGCTATAATGGGTGACAATCTCCATGTCACCCGTACCTCAAAAACTGTATAATGTGGTCTGGACACCGATCAATTTTTCCGACATATAAAAACGATTTAACTACAATACAGCCTCGAAAAAGGCGGTTCTTATCTGCAAGATAATAACAAAAATATAGAGAGGAGCTTCTATGATTAGATCAAGATTGTGTGACCTGGTTGGAATCAAATATCCTATTATACAGGCCGGGATGGGCCCCTTCAGCAACAATAATCTTTGCGTTGCTGCAGCAAACGCAGGTGTCCTCGGACTGCTTTCTACAAGCGGCGTTTTTAATAAAAGCGATCAGCCATGGATTTACAAAGCCTTTGTGGAAACCGCAGAAGCCAGCATGGAAGACGATATGGCTACGGTCCTGGAAAAGGTGCTGAAACGGACATACAGGCTGGTCAAAGATAAAGGCGGCGTTTTCGGCATCAACGTGATGGTCTCAACTGAAGTCCTCCCATTTTCGCACATCATGATCGATACGGCTATCAGGGTCCGCGAGGAGAACCCTGAGATGAAGAAGCATTTCAAAGTGATCTTTACATCAGCCGGCGACCCCCTCGGCTGGAAAGATAAAATAAAGGGAGCAGGATTTACCTGGATGCACGTAGTTCCGTCGGTCAAGGGCGCTTTGCGCTGCAAGAAAGCCGGTGTTGACGTGATCGTAGCTTCCGGCCATGAAGGCGGTTTCCATACCTCGTGGGAGCCTGTCCACTCGATGATTCTGCTTCCGGCCGTGGTGGAGACAGTGTCAGACAAGGATACTCTGGTTGTCGGCGCCGGTGGGTTCTGCGATGCCAGGACGCTGGCGGCCGCACTGGTCATGGGCGCAGACGGTGCACAGATGGGGACCCGCTTTCTGGCAACACAGGAGAGTGATTTCCATCAGATCTGGAAGGAGGGGGTTGTAGCCGCAGGGGATAGGGCAACCCTTGTGGCGCGCGGCTTTGTCGGGCCTGCCCGGTGGTTGAAAACACCCCGCAGCAGCGAACATGCCAAAAATACTCTCCAGAAATCACCCGGTGTTTTTCTCGGCACTCCCGACGATTATGCCACGGTGGATATGTCCTTGATTAACTATGAGATTGAATCAATAAAAGCTGTCTTCGAAGGAAATAAGGAAAAAGCGCTCATGGCTGCCGGTGAAGCGGCTCAACGAATTAAAGATATGCCCAAAGTCAACGATATGGTGCAGGAAATTGTCCGGGAAACGGAAGCCATTCTGAGGGATGTTCCAAAGCTTTTAGCCTGAACTTTCAGGCCGAATCATTCCGGCAGGAAAAGCCATCGGTTGACCGGCCGGTTATACGTTACGTTTGGGAAGGCTGCATGCCCTTTGTATCTACAGGCAGCTCAGGTACATGCAGATGGCGCCGCAGGCCGCTACATTCAGCGATTCTGCTTTTCCCCGTGCTATGGGAATCCTCAGGATGTGATCGGCTGCTTTGAGCAGCGTTTTCGACAGCCCCGATGCCTCATTCCCCAGTGCCAGCAGCAGCTTTTCCCTGTGTTGCAGGACCGATGTATCTTCTTTGCCGCCGATATCCGTAGCCACCAGGACATGTCCGCCGAGTTTCAGGGCCTCTACAAGCTCCATATAACGTGAAGTCCTGCGTATCCACAAAGACAGCACGGTGCCGGCGGTTGATTGGACGCACTTTGGCGACAGGTGATCGGCGCATTTTTCCGTCAGGATAACGCCGGAGAAACCGAAGGCTGCAGCGGAACGTATGAGAGCGCCCACATTCCCGGGGTCCTGAATATCTTCAAGCAGCAGGATTTTAGCGCCGAGTTTGTCAGGCAGATGGTCGGAATAGGTATCCAAGGGCAGGGGAACGACGGCAACAACTTCTTGTGGTGTCTTTGTTGAGCAGATGGAGTGCAACTGGCTTTCGGTAACCTGGCGCTGCGCATACCCGGCGTAAAAAGAAGGCAGCGGTTTGGTGGATAAAATTTCCAGTATTTCGTGAGGGCTGCTGCTGATTATCTGTTGGATGGCCCGGGTCCCTTCTACCAGGAATGCGCCGGCTTCAAGCCGCCCCTTTTTTGTGGTCAGGTCCTTGTACCATTTGATGGGCTTTAGCGGATTGGTCCTGTCATACGGCATACATAAAGAGTATCAGTGATCGAAACTGGCCGTCAAAAGGCCGTGGGTTCGACTATTGCGGACATGCCGGAAGGGAAACCGTGATGCGGTTTCCCTTCCATGTTTCTGACGAGTATTAACAGGTTCAGTTAAAACCAGTGATAGTATTGCGCAAGTATGAGAACACCCTGGATTATAAAAATAATAGCGACCAGAATGTTGAGAATACTCGGACTAATCATCACAATGATACCGAAGATGAGGGTGAGAATGCCGACGACAAGAGGCAGTCCCAATACAAATCCCGACGCAATGATTTGCCCGATGCCGAGTATAATCAGGTATATCCCCACCAGGTAATTGAGTATCCTGGGGAAGATCATAACGATTATGCCGAAAATTAGGGAGATTATCCCCCACAGCCATACCCCGCCCATGATCCACATTATCCCGCTGATGATCAAGGCTATGCCGATGAGGTAATTAATGATCCTCGGGAATATCAGTATCAGGACGCCAATGATAAGCAGTATGAAGCCTAATGTCGGGCCCGCAAAGGGTAACCCGAAGTTTAACCAGGACATACATCCACCTCCTTCTTTATTAAATATTATAATGCCACGAATCGGCGCATTAGAAAAGTCCCGGGATGATACGCCCGGTCACTTGGGTTCGGTGCGGGTACCATTAATAAAGACGATTATACCTATCACAAGAAAAGCAACACCACCAATTACAAAAGGAACGTTTTGGAAACTGAACCCAGCTATGAGGGCACCCACAACGCCAACCAAAGCCAAACCTATGCCAAACCATCTCATAAGATCTCTCCTTAAAGTCCTGAAGACGTATTCTACTGAAGTACTATAGTTACCATGTTCACAAAAATAAACTTGGTGCTTTTCAACACTATATCGATTATCCGTTGATAGATAATCGATATAGTGAATTTTAACTGACTAGTTTCCTATTGCTTTTTTGATATTTCTTTTAGCCTTACCGAACTCTTCCTGAACTTTTCCGCCTGCCTGCTCTGCCTTGCCTTTGATTTCCTGTGATTTGTTGCCGGTTAATTTACCGGTCTCTTCAGTGACTTTGCCTTTGAACTGGTTCCATTTTCCTTTAGGTATATCATTTGCCATGGATATCGCCTCCTACAATTACTATTAAGTAAATAGTAGCTGTGTGAACATGTAGAAGTAATATAATCGGGGCAAGATTTATTAAATAGTTATGATATTGGCAGCTTTAAGCGGCAAAACTTACAGAAAGAATTGGAAGGTTAAAAAAGCTTAAATACGCTGGTCAGCAGCCACCAGATTATGAGAATAACTCCAATAATAAGCGCTATATGGATAAACCAACCCAAAGTGCGGAAAAAAATGAAGCCCAGCAGCCACAAAACGAAGAGAACAATACCGATGATTAATAAGATGCTCATAGCCACCTCCTTTATACGTACATTCCCCGTTTCTTATGATCTGCCGATTATGTTAGCATAAGAGTTAGTGAATTGCCATTAGACGGCAAGCAAACGCTAAATTGTTGTGGTATGAGATGTTGAGGATGTTCTATGCCCAAACTGCCTGACCTGGTCAATGGATTCAAGATGCTGAAGGAGGTGGACCTTAATGCTGTCCGCCTCCAGGCTGAAAAACACCTGTATGTCATGGTCATTGGAGAAGCCGGTGCCGGCAAGACAGCGCTGATCGAGCAGTTGGTTTCCGGTCCGGGGGCCGGGAAACCTCCAGGATTTCCGTCTATCACCATGCACCGGCCGGAGCCCACCCTGCAAATCCCGGATGATGCGCTGGTGCTGCTGTTGCTGGACGCCGGGAGGCCCGATTATCCAAGGGAGCGGGTGGTCTTCGATGGCCTCATTGCCAGGAAGGTAGCGACGGTTGTCTGTTATAACGCTCCGGGCATGGCCGGCGACGAAATTATGAAGCTGGACAAGGCGGCCTGGGCCGGCGCTGAGACTGCTGTCATTACGGCCACCGGCCGTGATACCCTGATACGTGAGCTGGCTCCGGCGGTCCTGAGCGCCTGCAAGGGCCGTGAAGTGCGCCTGGCCCGTTACATGCCGCTGCTGCGTACCCCAGTCGCCCAAAAGCTAATTGACGATATGTGCCTTATCAATGCCACCTACAGCCTGACGACCGGCCTGGCCGAGATCGTGCCGGTTTTGGACCTGCCCTTGAATTTGGCGGATGTTATCGTATTGACCAAGAATCAGGCCCTGATGGCCTACGAAATCACGCTGGCTATGGGCATGCAAGCCGAATGGCGCGATACAATTCCCAAGATGACTGCCGTGATCGGCTCCGCCTTCCTCTGGCGCCAACTGGCGCGTTACCTGGCCGGCCTCATACCCATCATCGGTATCGTGCCCAAGATAGTGATTGCTTACTCGGGAACCTACGTGATCGGCGAAGCTATTTATCAGTGGTGCGCCAAAGGCGAGAAGCTGAATCCCGCTGAGCTAAAGCTACTCTATGCGGAAGCCATTGAGCGCGGTCGCGAGGTTGCCAGGGTGCTTATCGAGAAAAGTGATACTGTCCTTACTCAGCAGCAGTCCGCCGGCCGGTTTCGCTCGGCGGTATCCTTCATTTCGGGAAGAAGCCGGGATATCCGCCAGCAAATTGCCTCTATCGCTGACAGCATTTCAAAACCGGCGGCTGTCTGCCCGGCTTGCGGTAAGAAGTCGCCCAGAGGTGCCGGTTTCTGCGCCTTCTGCGGCAAACCACTGAATCCCTAGCACAGACTATTTTTACAGCGACTATGGCGGGACTGCCAAATGTCATAAGTATTTTATATATGTCGGCCCGATTATATGACTATTCCAGTAACATGTTGCTATTATTATCTAAGGTGACTATAACTATGAAAATAAGATGGCTCGCGCTGACCCTTATAACAATATCGGCGGTTTTCGTCGGCTTAGGCTGCATATCGTCTTCAGGTACTTTAGCATCCAAAGCAACAGCAGACGTAACGGTCAAACCCGCTTCAGGATCATTGGCCGGCGAAGTGAATACACCGCAGGTCAGATCCATCATGCTTACAGTTGCAGCGGAGCTGCCCGACCCTATCGATATCAGTCTTAACCCTGCCAGTTTCAGCTTCAACGGTATGCAAGGCGGGGCCAATCCGTCCAACCAGACATTAACAGCCTCCAGTTCCGGCAACGGCGCCCTGATTTGGTCGCTTACTAAAACTGCGGCCTGGCTTACAATTTCTAAAGCGGGCAGCATAAATGAGGGCTCCACGCTGTTGGTCGATATTTCCGGTCTCACCCCGGGCACCTACGTTGATAACATCACCTTCACAGCTGCAGGGGCGATCAATTCGCCGGTCAAAGTTCCCGTAATGTTAACCATTTATGACACCGCTACACCCCCGCCCCTTAACCCGGTTATAGCTAACTCGATCGGAGGGCACCGGCACTGCCGATGCGGGACCGATCACTCTAAATAGGCCAAGTACCGTAGGGTCCACCCAATTGTAAAGCAATAGAAGCTATGAAGCCTGTTGTTTCTTCTTGCTGAAGCCGAAAATGTAGATTATCTCCAGTATCGCCAGGGTGTTGACTATTAATAAGACTACAAACCACGCCGTGTGACCATTGCGGGCTGATTTCCATAGTGCTACACCCTTCCAGGGTAGGGTCCATGCAAGGGCCAGAAGTACCAACACTGTCATCCATACGTTAGGCATTGAATTTACAGCTTCCATTTTTTACCTATCCTTGTATATATATTTGTGATGAAGGATTGCTCAGATTATTTTTTCTGCTGCGCAGCTTTGACTTCCTCAACCAGGGCGCGCCGGTCGACCTTGCCGCTGGCCAGCAGTGGAAGCAGCGGACGGACCTCGAACTGCTTGGGTATCTTGTAGTTGGCAAGGTGCTTCTTACAAAGCTCTCGTACCGCTTCCACGTCTACCGTCTTGCCGGGCACGGGCATGATAAAAGCCTTGCCCACCTCCTGCCAGGTATCATCCGGGATGGGTATAACCGTAACAAAGGCCACGCTCGGGTACTGCTCGATAACGGCCTCGATCTCGCGGGGATAGACGTTATAGCCGCCGGACTTGAACATCTCTTTGGTGCGGCCCACGATCTTGATATAGCCGCGTCTATCCATGGTAGCCAGGTCGCCGGACTTCAGCCAGCCGTCCTTAGTTAGAGTTTCAGCGGTGGCCTCCGGACGGTTCCAATACCCTTTCATGACCAGGTCGCCTTTCATCCAGATCTCTCCCACCTGGCCCTTGGGGACTTCCTTGCCGTTATTATCGACCAGCTTGATTTTGAAAGGCGGATAGCATTTGCCCGCCGTCTGTATGAGGTCCTCCATGGAATCGCCCGGTTTTGAATAGGTGATAAACCCGGCATTCTCCGTCTGCCCGTAGCCGGTCATGAGCATGGCCCCTGTTTTCGATAACCTCTTTACCATTTCCTCGGGGGCTGCGGAGCCTGCCCAGACGATGGTTTTCAAGCTGGATTGGTCATAGCTGTCATAATCGGGCAGCATGAATTGCAGCATGAACATGGCGGGGACCTGTCCCATGAAGGTTATCTTCTCATCCCGTATGGTTTTCAGTGTGGCCGCCGGATCGAAGCGGTCCATCAGCACGATGGTTGAACCCCAGTGCAGGCCCCCCATAGCGAGTTCCACGGCACAGGCGACGTGATTGATGGGGAAATGAATAAGCGACTTGCCCTCGCCGCGTTCACCATTCGGAGCCAGGAAGCGCTCGTTCTGGGCGGCAGCGCTGGCGATGATATTCTTGTGCGTCAGCAGCGCCCCCTTGGGCTTGCCGGTCGTGCCTGAAGTGTAGATGATGAGTGCGGGATCATCCTCGTCGACTTCTTCCATGCGCTTGCTCAAGGCGGCATCCAGGCTGCTGCGGTCCTTGGCCAGCTCCCCCTCCCAGCTCAGCGTGCCTTCCCAGGGATTGTCGATGATGACCAGGTGCTCAAGCTCAGGGTTGGCCTCCTTGAGGGCCGAAACATCGTCCTTGTAATCCCGCATCAGTACATCGTAATTTCGCACCACGAACCCGACCTTTGGCCTGGCATCGCCCACCATATAAAGGAATTCATCGCGGGTGTAGCGCGGGTTCAGCCCGAACCAGATGGCGCCAACCATGGCTGTGGCCATGTATGTATAAAAGAACTCATCGCGGGCCGCCGATAGCGTAAATACCCGGTCGCCCTTATTAACGCCCAACTCGAGCAGAAGTTTGGCTACTTTAAGCGTTTTATCGTAAAAGTCACTGTAGGTGACCCGTTTATCCTTAAAAATCAGCGCTTCCTTCTGCGGATATTTGTCCGCCCAGCGCCTTATGTATTGCCAGATAAGTTTTTCCTCGGTCATGGTGTTTGCCTCCTGAAATCAAAATAAGTCTTATTCCGGGATATCGAATTTGGGGACGCCTGCCTCCGGTTTATAGAGCGGCGGCCTTTTCTCAATTGCGGCCTGGATGCCTTCGGCCATGTCCGGGGACAGCTGGTTCCTCTCCCACAGTTCAGATTCCAAAAGGTAGAGGTCCGACATGCGCGCCACGGAAGCGGCATTGACCTGTTTCTTGGCGATGCGCAGGCCCAGCGGGCCGCGGGTAAGCAGCTTGTGTGCCAGCTCCTGCGCGGCGGGCAATAGCTGTTCGAGGGGGACCACCTTATTTACCAGGCCTATCCTGTAAGCCTCTTCAGCGTTAACGGGGTCACCGGTCATAATGAGCTCCTTGGCTTTGGAGGGCCCGAGCAGGGCTACCATGCGCGGCGTAGCGCCCCAACTGAGAAACAGCCCCAGGTTTATCTCGGGCACGCCCATTTTGGCATTGTCGGCTGCTATCCTGAAGTCGCAGTTCATGGCAATACACAGCGCGCCGCCCATGCAGGGGCCGTTGATGGCGGCTATGGTTAGCTGCTCCAGGTTCTCAATGGCCGTCATCAGGTCCTGCGAAAAGAGCTGCCATATCCTCTCGTTGGGCATCTCCTTCTGTGAGACATGCTCCTTAAGCGACTCGATTCTGAAATCGAAGCCCCCGGAGAAGGCGCGCCCTGCGCCCGTGAAGATGATCACCCGTGTCTCAAGGTCGTAGCGGAACTCAGCCACCAGGTCCCTCAGTTCGAGGAATAGCCGGGTGCTGAGCGTGTTAAGCTTATCGGGACGGTTGAGAGTCACCACCGCTATCCCCTCTTTTTTATCTACGAGCAATGTCTGGTATGCCATAAATCCTCCCGCGGTGAAATATTAGCTGGGCTGGAAATGGGATTTCCCTTTTAACCGGTGATGACGCATCTGCCCCTCACCGCTGTTGCCACCGATGGTACGTCGCTGGCCCCTGGCTGTCAATCTCCCTCTGGGGGTACCGACGTGAGGTTACTTTATCCGCAGTAGTATAATCTCCTTACTGCCATAAAGTGATTAATACCCATTAAACTGTGAAGGAGATGATATGACCAGAGTAAGTTATGTAGAAAAAGAGCAGGCTGATCCCGGGATAAAAGAGATCTTTCAAAGGCTTGAGGATCGTGGTCAGCCCATTCTAAACCTGTTTAAGGTGATGGCAAACTGTCCCTATGTCGGGCGGAACTTCATGCGGTTGGGTTATTCGATTCTTACCGGCGAGGAAGTCCCTGCCAACATAAGAGAGCTGGCAATTATGCGTGTGGGCCTGCTGGCGCAATCCAGGTATGAGTTTACTCAGCACGTTCCGATAGGATTGAAATGCGGCGTCAGGCAGAAGCAAATCGATGATCTGGCAAAATGGTCTAAATCAAAAGAGTTCAATGATAAAGAGCGAGCTGTGCTGCAATACACGGACGAAGTTGCGCAGAATATAAAGGTCAAGGACGAAACTTTTAATGTGCTTAAAAAATACTTCAGTGATCATGCGATTGTAGAGCTGACGACAACCATCGGGTATTACGGTATGGTCTGCAGGATACTGGTTGGGCTGCAAATTGACCTGGAAGGCGGTGAGAAAGCCTGAATTCATCCTTGCGTAGTTTTTAAAAATATATATCAGGGGTATAGAAATGAGGTTTAAAGATAAGGTGGCCTTAATTTCCGGAGCAGGTTCGATAAGAGCCGGCATGGGAAATGGCAAGGCGACGGCCATAGCGTTTGCCGGAGAGGGAGCGAAGGTAGTTGCTGTTGACAGGAATCTGGAGGCGGCGCAGGAAACTGTCAGAATAATCAAGGAGAATGGAGGGCAAGGCATAGCTTTACAGGCTGATGTTGCCAAAGAAGCGGAAGCGCAGAAAGCCATAGAATCCGCGGTTGCGGAATATGGCATGCTGAATATTCTATTTAATAATGTCGGCATTGGGGACAGCCGACCCGGCCTCAAGGTAACTGAGACGGAGTGGGACCTGTTAATGGGCGTCAATCTTAAGAGTGTCTTATTCATGTGCAAGTATGCTGCGCCCGAGATGAAAAAAATTGGCGGGGGAGCCATCGTAAATAACGCATCTATGGCTGCATTTTACGGGCACCCCATTTTCGCCTACTCAGCTTCCAAGGCGGCGGTAGTCGGCTTAACCAAATCGCTTGCTATCAGCCTGGCTAAGGACAACATCAGGGTAAACTGCGTGGCCCCCGGTTTTATCGATACTCCCATGGTCGCGCTTGTAATGGATGAACGGCGCATGAAGAACATCGAGCTGAGGGTGCCGATGAAGCGTCACGGGAAAGCGGAGGAGGTAGCCAGTACAGTATTATTCCTGGCTTCTGACGACGCCTCATATATTACAGGCCAGACAATTTCTGTCGACGGCGGCATGTCTATCTATTGAAACCTACAGTCACAAAATTGATATACTTTTGTCGAAAATAACCAGTGGGGGAGGTTTGAAATGCCTTTAGCAAAAGCCGGCGAAATCAATCTGTATTACGAGATTCAGGGCCGGGGAGAGCCCCTGGTGCTGATCATGGGCTATGGTTTTTCCTCCGGCCACTGGTTCGCCATCCGTGACGTCCTGGCTAAAGAACGCCAGGTCATTCTGTTCGATAACCGCGGCACCGGGCGGAGCGATAAACCTGATATTCAATATACGGCGAAAATGATGGCCGCCGATATCCTGGGCTTGCTGGATAAAATCGGCATCGGCGCGGCCAGTGTTTTCGGCGTCTCCATGGGAGGAATGATTGCTCAGGAGTTTACGCTCAGCTACCCGCAACGCGTGAGCAGCCTTATCCTGGGCTGCACGACCTGCGGAGGCACCAAAGCTGTCCCTGTTACCGCCGAGGCGGTCGCTTTCCTTTTCGACCCGGGACGGGCCAAACTATCGGAGGAGGAAAAGGCCTTAAGCACCGTGCCCTGGCTGTGGAACAAGGAATTCGTGGATAAAAATCCGGGCGCTATTAAACGCTTTATCGCCACCAGCCTGGAATATCCTACGCCGCCCCACACGCTGGTTTCCCAGGGCAATGCCCTCGTGACCTTCGATAGCTATGACCGCCTGCCGGACATCAAGGCGCCGACGCTGGTTATCTGCGGCAACAAAGACCGCCTGATACCTTATGAGAACTCGCAACTGCTGGCTTCGAGGATACCCGGCGCAGAGCTGGCGATAATTGAGAATGCAGGGCACGGGTTCATCACGGATTCGACCCCAAAAACCGGCAAACTAGTATTAGACTTCCTGCGCAGGCATTCCAAAGCTGGCCGCCCGTAATGGCGACTCTTATATTTGGGACTGGTTATGACCCCTCGTCTTCACGGGAGAACATGCCCCACCTGCGCAGAATCAGCACCAGCATCACGATGCATGCGAGCAAGCCGAGCGCAGAGCCGATTATTACCCACAGAGGTACAAGCTGTGCTACCCGAGTTACGGAGGCCGGCGGCGCCGCTGTGGCCGCCGTGTGGAAGCTAAAAGTGGCGCTGGAGTCGCCCGGCACGGGCTCAACGGGCGTGACGCGCCAGAAGTAGGCCGTATCGCTCCTCAACTGACCGGCATACAGTAACGCCGGGCCGCTCACCGTGGTGGACAGCAGGGGCCGGCTCATGTCGGACCTCTGCGACAGCTCAAATTTATACTTGGTTGTGTCCTTATTGGGCGACCATGAGAAGCCGATGGACGCATTAGCGGCATAATCACTGCCGTCGGCAGGCGAGAGCAACTGGGGGCCATAGTACGGGGCAGCCACGCGAAATCCGGGCTTCACTATGAATGTGAGTGCGTCCGACCAGGGGCTCCTTATATACTCCCCGGTGGCGGCATGATCAGTCCGTACCCGCCAATAGTAACCAGCTCCCGCTTCTGGAAGCGAGCCGGGAGGCAGCCATACTGCCGGGCTGAGGACGTTGTCGGGATCGGTACTGATGAGGATGGAACCGGTTACAGCAGTTACGTTTTCGGTATTGTTTATGGCCGGGTCGACCCTGAGGTCGAAGGCCGGGTCCTTGGCAACCTGCAGCTCGTACCTATCGGACAGAGATAGCTGTTCCCATGAAAGATCGACCTGACTATTGCGACCGGTAACCGGGTCGCTGCCTACTTCAGACGGGCCTTTTGACCATGGCCCGGCCTTGCATAACGTGTCCCGGAACATATAAATGGCAGTGGTGTTGTCGTTCACCTCGTTGGAGGTATCTATGGCCCACAGGTCGTTCTCCATAGTGTCTCCTGACAGCTTGAGCCAGGGCACATCGCCGGCGAAATTAAGCGGTGCAGGGTTAAATGCCACTTCATTTGGGGGTATATTTAGCGGCAGCGTGCGGTTGACAACATCCCATTCCATTAGTTCGGGAATAGGATAGACCGGGTCCAATGTCCGGTTGATGCCTCCTGACCTGCCGTTGATACTGTCCGCCCTGAGCACATAAAGCGTACCTTCGGGGCCTGTCTTCAGCCCACTGATCTGCTCTCCGATAATCTCGTTCGCTATTGGAGTATCGATCTGCTCCCATTTTGACGACTGCCCGATAGTCCAGCGCCAGACGCCGCCGGTGACGTTGTCTGCCGGGATATGAAGGTGGCCGGGGGGGCCGTCAGTGCGGCCACTGGCGTAGATAATATTATTGGCCGCGTAGTTGGCATCGGGCACGACCTGTATGTCATTGAGGACAAAGCTTACGGGCACCGGTATTTCTGTAAAGCTGGCGCCGCCGTCGCCGGAATAGGCCACCCACCCGTCCGTGCTGCCGGCGAAAAGATGACCGTTATCGATGATGGCCAGCATATTGATATTGTTGAGCCCGGTCGCAATCTTATCACCCCAGGTCAGTCCGCCGTCCGTGCTTTTACGTACACAGCCCCCGCTGGTGGCCATAAAGAGTGTGAGTTGGCCCGCCGTGACCACGTCTATGACCGGACCGGGGATGAAACGTTTTTTCCATGTGTTGCCCCGGTTTTCCGATATCTGCAGACGCAAGGGTATCGTCGAGTTCTCCGATATCGTTTTATTATCATCTACCTCCACTGCATACAGGGTGTAATCGGTGGCGTAGTCCGGGCTTAGTCTGAGGATCACCCTGTTGGTATTGGTCGGCATGTTCAGCATCCTGCTCCAGTACTGGCCCAGCGGCTCTCCTGCGCTGCGCCACACGCTTTCCGGGCTTTTGGGGGCGAAGTCGCTGTAGGTAGCCATGAACAGGCTACGGGAATCGGGAGCGGGCGCGATATCGGTTATATGTATGTTGGTGTTCATAAGGCTGGTCTGCTGCCAGTTGTTGCCGTTATCCAGGCTCTGTGAGAAGGCGCTTTCATCCAGAGGAATGCTGCTATCCTGGCCCGTGCCACAAAAAGCTACCGCGCCGCTGCTGCTCCAGGCCACCTGGGCATTGCCCGGCCCCGAGGGAGGCAGATTGTCGTTATACCAGACGGTTGAATTAAGAGTGCCATTGCCCAGCGGTGTGATAGTCCATTTAACCTGAGCCGCGTTCTCAGTTGAGTCAGTAAGACCGGCAAGAAGTTTTCCCGATTTTTCGGTCCCAAAATATGCGATGCTGCTTATATTGATAGAGGCGCCGCCTCCAGGATAGAAAAGCCTCTGTACCTGTGGATCTGCATCGTCGTCAATCCGATAAACATCGTTGGATGATCCAGCCGGACTCCTGTTATAGCCCACGAATGCCAGGCGGGTCCTAGGGTCGGTCCCATTATAGTCGGAGGGTAGGGATATAGACGAGACAATTTTCGCTCCAGCAGCATCTCCTTCAGCAGTGATTTTTACAGGGTATCCTGTCACATTATCCCATGCTGTAGTCTGGCCCCAAAGGTCCCTAGTTCCGATACATAAATTAGTAGCGTTATCGGTACCTGTAGTAGAAGCCATTGCCAGGATTGTTGAATCGTTCTTATAACTTGGCGAAAAGGCAACGGCAGATATATCTGCTACTGGCAGGCCAGCATTATTATTAGTCCAAGTGGAAAATGAACCGCCCATCTGGAACGTCCATACTTGCCCGTTGCCGGTGACGTTGTCCCACTGCGCAGTGCCAATAGCTACATCGTGCACCAGAGTAGACCCCGACAGGTAGCCATTGGAGATGGCTATGCATTGAATTTGCTCGCCGAGAGCCAGGACTAAGTTATAAGTACCATCATGCCAGGTTGCCCCGCTGTCATTGGATATGAAGACCTTTGTTCGGTCGTTGGTGACCACAGCCACATACTGCGGGAGGCCGGGGGCAACGGCGATCTCCCAGCCCGGCATACCACTGATGCCGACGGCGCCGATAAGAGGAGCTGTTATATTCTCAAAGGTCAGCCCACCGTTCTGCGACCGGTGGAGACCGCTGTTGGCGGTATCCAGCGCGTAGACAATGTCCTGGCTGGCGGCGATGCGGTTGATCTCGCTGGGAACAACGATGATTTCGCCGTTTATGCCCGGTTTGTATATCTCCTCCCACCTGAGCGGTTGTCCCGAAGGAGGCTCCTGGGCGTTGGCCACCCCGCTTAAGCCGGCTAAAATCACAATCAGCAGCAAGGCCGCCAGGAGCCAGTATATTTTTATACTATGTGTTTTTTTTATGGGAAAGCCCCCGGATGGTCAATATTATTTTAAAACCTCGCGCTATAATACATTAAAAATATTAATTTATTATTAATCAGATATTTTCCCCGTATCTAACTTAATAAAATCCTAACAATTTTCACATAGACTGGTACAGTGGTAAACTTGATTAAGTTTGATATATCCGGCTCATAGATTGACCACCATGAGAAAATATAAAGCAATATCTTCTATAATATTAGTCCTGCTCACAGGTGTCCTTGCTCTGAGCTGTGCGCCTAAAACCGATACGGCGGCGGCCAGCCAGACTGCGACCGTACAGAGCGGTAATCTCAATGTAGATATCATGGCCAGCGGAAACCTGCTGACGGCCAACGAAGCGAACCTGGCTTTCTACTCGTCAGGGACGGTCCAGGAAGTGCTGGTAAAAATCGGCGACAACGTGACAGAGGGACAGGCCCTGGCCAGACTCGACACGGCGCCGCTGGAGAGCTCGCTTGCGCAGGCCCAGATAAATGTAAAATCGGCCCAGATGAACCTGGAAAACGCCGAGGAGCCACAGGTCAATTCCTCCGGCACGGTTATCTCGGCCCCCGACCCTCTTAATATCGACATCAAGCAGTTGCAGTTGGAGAATGCCCAGGCTAACCAGGCCGAGGCGCAAAAGGCATTGGACAGGGCTACCATTACCGCTCCTTTCGCCGGGCTGGTGACCAATGTAAATGTCGTGCCGGGCGACCAGGTCTCCGCCAACGCCGTCGGTGTGCGCATCATCGACCCGGTGAATTTCCAGGTCGTGGTGCTGGTTAGTGAGATGCAGATATACAATTTGAGCCTGGGTACCCCGGCGACCGTCCAGGCGGTTGCGCTCTCCACGTACACTTTCCCGGGCAAAGTCGCGCTCATAGCTGAAGCCCCCACCATTCAATCAAACGTGGTCAACTACCAGGTTACCGTTCAGATGGACCCGGTGGATGCAGCTACCCTCCGGGCACTATCGACGAGCCGGTCGACCTCGGGAAATACAGCGGCCCGTACCAGGCCGTCGAGCGCCGGTTCAGTGTCCGGCAATCAAACGGCATCCGATAATCGGACATTTAACCGGCAGGCTTTTTCCGGCCAGCAATCCGACAATCAGACGGCCGCCGGTCAAGCCTCCACGGGGCGTTCATTCGCAGGCCAGTCGGCGGGCGCCGGCGGACAAAATCTACAGGCTCAGGCAGCGGCAACGGTGCCGGCAGACTTCCGCTTGAGGGAAGGGCTGACCGTTACCGTCAGCATAGTAACCGCACAGAGGAACAATATCCTGTTGGTGCCCAATAAGGCAATTACCAGCCAGGGCGGAAGATATTACGTGCAAGTCGTGTCGGGAGGAACTACCACCCAGAAAATGATACAGGTGGGCATTACCGACGGACAGAATACGGAGGTCGTTAGCGGCCTCAGCGAAGGGGACGTGGTATCTACTGCGACCAACATTGCCACCC
The DNA here is from genome assembly GCA_003142375.1 of Dehalococcoidia bacterium. Classification (GTDB taxonomy): domain Bacteria; phylum Chloroflexota; class Dehalococcoidia; order GIF9; family UBA5629; genus UBA1162. The sequence goes on from PLME01000022.1 coordinate 30,207, forward strand.
AGACCTCGACAACCGGTTCTCAACAGCAAAGGGCGCCGACCGTATCAATCCCCGGAGTCCGCTTACCCACTACTGGAAGATGATCGAATTACACGACATTCAAAAAATATATCAGATCGGGGACAGGGAGCTCCAGGTATTAAGAGGCGTAAGTTTCACCATAGAAAAAGGAGAGCTGGTCGCCATTATGGGGCCTTCAGGCTCGGGGAAATCAACCATCCTGAATCTGCTGGGTTGCCTGGACGTGCCGACCTCCGGCAGCTATTTTCTTGACGGCCAGGAAGTGAGCCGGCTCAATAGCAGGGAGCTCGCCCACATCAGGGCACAAAAAATAGGATTCGTCTTCCAGCAATTCAACCTATTGCCGAAGCTGTCGGCCCTGGCCAATGTTAAACTGGGCCTCGAATATGCGGACGCCGATGATTATAAATCCGCCATGGAATCGCTTACCACGGTAGGACTGGCCGACCGGGCAGACCATCGCCCACGAGAACTTTCGGGAGGCGAGCAGCAGCGCGTNNCAGCGCGTGGCCATAGCCCGGGCGCTGGCTAAAAATCCGCCTTTGATACTGGCCGATGAGCCCACAGGCAATCTGGACAGCAAGTCCGGCGACGAGATAATCAACATGCTCACCACGCTTCATGCAGAGCAGGGGATCACCCTGGTAATGATCACACACGACCTAAAAATTGCCCAGCATTGCCAGCGTATCATACATATCATGGACGGTATGGTAGAAGAGGATGAAAAAGTACAGTAAGCTACTCAGGCCTTTCGGTAACGCCTGGGGGGGCGTCACCTCTCACAAGCTCCGCAGCCTGTTGACCATACTGGGCATTGTCATAGGTGTCTCGGCCGTGATCGCCCTGATGTCCATCGGCAAGGGCGCCGAAGCGGACATACTTTCCAGGATAGAGACTCTGGGAGCGAACCTGATGATGATCACCCCGGGATCGACCATGGGGGCCGGGGGAGTCAGGGGTGCAGCCGGCAGCGCCGTGAGCTTGACCATGGAAGATGCTGCGGCCATCCAGGAAAGGACCGACCTGGTCTCTTCGGTGTCCCCCATTTTTTCCAAAAACCTGCAACTGATCGCCGGCAGCCAGAATATGAATGCGCAGGTAACAGGCACAACTACTTCCTACATGACTACCTACAATTTGAACACGACCAGCGGCACCTTCTTCTCCGATTACGATTATCAACAGGGCACCGCTGTGGCCGTTTTGGGGGCCACCGTTGCGCAGACGCTTTACGGTAGTAATGACCCGCTGGGGCAGAATTTGAGGATTGGCACTATCATCGTACGAGTGATCGGAGTTCTGGCCAGCAAAGGTTCCGTCAGCGGATCGCCCGATAATATGGTGTTTATTCCGCTCAGCACCATGCAGCAGGCGGTTGCTCAGCAGCGCACCGCAAGCGGAGAGCAGGTCATATCCTCCATTTCGCTAACGGTGAAAGACATAAAAAACAGCGACTCTACCGTGCAGCAGCTCACGGACCTGCTGCGCACCCGGCACCGCCTGATAGCCTCGGCGGCTAATGACTTTACCATTACCTCGATGGAGCAAGTGGCCAGCACCGTATCGGATACCATGGCCACCACCACCATGCTGCTCGGATCGATAGCTGCAATTTCACTGCTTGTGGGCGGCATAGGCGTGATGAATATCATGCTGGTTTCAGTGCTGGAGAGGACCAGGGAGATCGGCATCCGCAAGGCGTTGGGCGCCAAGGATACAGATATATGGGTACAGTTCCTCATCGAGTCGGCATTTCTTTCGCTTGCCGGAGGCCTTATCGGGGTCATAGTGGGATGGGGAGCGGCATACCTGGTGTCGGCCCTGGGGACAATGCACACGCTCGTCAGCATGGACATCGTCGTACTGGCCGTCTCGGTATCTATTGGCATCGGACTATTCTTCGGATTCTACCCTGCCTGGCAGGCGTCGCGTCTCAATCCTATCGAAGCATTGAGATACGAATAAGGTATACACAACTCTAAAGCAAAATAAAGCTAGGATACTTGCAGATTTTTCCTGTAGATGTCTGGAACGTATAGTAGCTTAAGATTCGAGTCGGCTGGAATAACAGTCAACTGATATATACGGCCATGGATATTGGATAGTGCCAAAATGGACTGGTTATTTGTCGGCTTCTTAATAGCATCGATACTGCACATGGTGGAGGAGTTTTTCTTCCCGGGTGGGTTCATGGCGCTGATAAAAAAAATGAACCCGGCCTTTGCCCCTTTCGTCAACGTGCCCATGGCTATTGTGATAAACGGTCTGCAGTTGCTTTTGTGTGTGATTGTGATAATAGTCGGCCGCAGCAACCTGGCCTTCAGCCTGTCGGCGGCCGGCCTGATTTTCGTTAACGGTCTGGTGCACATGGGCGGCGCTGTCAGGTTGCGAGGGTACGTTCCCGGCGTTATCACGGGAAGCGTTATTTACATTCCGCTTGCGGTCTACGCTTTCTATTACTTCACCGCTTCAGGCGAATTAAAGTTGACCGATGCCGTTATTGCGGTCACGCTGGGGATTGCTTACATGCTTGTCCCGTTAGGCTATTTCCTGGCAGCAAAGGCGCTCTCACGGGGAAAGCCGTAAATAGGCAGAAAGTGTTAATGTGTCACCTCCATTTTCATATCATCCCAGATTTGAGAATAATTTACAGGACGTGTCGACCGGCGGCATGAGCGGCTCAATTGCCTTTTCCGTGTCGATAAGCTGACCATAAACCGGGTCGGACTGCCAGCCATCGATGTGCAGGTCATGCTTGACCGCAGCCTTGTACCTGTCCCAGTTGGCGCTGAAATACAGGAAAATTTGCTGCGCAGCTCTCGAACCCTCACCGTGAATGTGGTCGATCTGATAGTAGTTATGTGTCATGTCTTTGAGCATGCGTATGACCTTTATCCGGTCGGCTGTAGGCACGCCCGCTTTGGCGGCGAGGTACTTATCGATATAGCCGTGGATCTCTGGATTCTTCCAGTCACGGTAAGTTGGAACTGTGGTACAGATACCGCCGCAGATATCCTGTGCCATCTTGCACATCTCATGAAAATTATCTGCAAAAGTGAACTTGGCTGAATTAGTCAGCATCAGGTCGGGCACCATCATGCCGGAGTCAGCGTCTTTTGTCGCCTTGATGCAGGACATCTCGCCCAGGCTGGCTACCGTGTTGGTGATCATGGCCATCCAGGCCAGCTTGTTCTTGATGTGCTCGTATTTCTCCAGGCCGTTGTACTCTGCTATGAGCTTTACAGCGCCGCTGAGCTTCTCGAGCTCGCCCACCATTTTGCAGGTGCCGAATAGCCTGTGGAAGCTGGCAAATCCGTAGGTGATATCGCGGGAGAATTGCCATTCGCCACACATAAAGACCCTTTCCCAGGGGATGAACACATCATCGAAAACGATCAGGCACTCGGTGGGCTGCAGCCAGTGGGCATGCGGGTAGTCCCAGGCTGCCTCCTCGCCGTAGGTGCGTGTCACAGGCTCGACAGCCAGCAGTTTCACGCCCTTGGCCCCCAGCGGGACGGCAAACGAAAGAGCATAGTCCTTGTCGTCCTCGCCGTGTGTGCGGCAGGGCAGCACTATGGCCTCGTTGGCGCAGGGTGTGGCGCTGATATGTATTTTGGCGCCCCTCACGATGATACCGTCCTTTTGCTTATCCACCACGCGGACATAAAAATCTTTATGCTGCACCTGTTTGGAAGGATGCAGACTGCGGTCGCCCTTGGTGTCGGTCATGGCTCCGGTAATGCCAACGTCGTTCTTCTGCAGGAACTTTCGGTAGTTCTCAACGCGCTCGACATAATGGGTACCCAGCGCCTTATCCATCTTATTGGCTGCCAGCGTGCAGGCTGCCAGGGCATCCACGCCCATGCAATGCACCAGGAAACCGCCTCCCGATCGTATGCCGGTAATGAAACACTCGCGCCTTCGCAGCAGCTCTTCATTAGTGCGGGGAGGAGTGAGAAGGAAATTTACGTCCTCGCCATCGGCATCCTGGGTTACGAACAGGTCGTGGAATTTGGGGTCGTGCGGAAGCGCGTAATCCATGGCCGCCGAACGAATTATTGTCCTCAACATCGGATGTGTCCTTACATCCTTGACCTTTTCACCCAGGCAGTATACGACCCTGCCGTCATCCATGCTTTTTAAATACTGTTCAACCGTCCTTATCATTTGGAAATATCCCTCCTTCGCAGAATGCCATTAATTTTCACCCGTTGCCTGTTTTCCTACATTATTCTGCCGGAAAACGGTCCAGGTATACTCAAATCCCATTCGTAAACTCTCGCTGACCGCTGTTCAGGGCGACGTGCAAGGGTAAGCAGCTGATTTGGCAGGACCTTCTGCCCCTGTTATTGACTGCGTTGGGTTGAGCCGCAACGTTATTGCCCTGCAGTGAAGGCGCTTATTGCATTCGTTGTTTAGCGCAGTACGGTAAAATGGAAAAGCGGCGCCTGACTATTACTTCACTATCCTGGCTTCGGTCCACGTCGCCCAGTCCTTGTTTGAGGTGCCGGCAGCAACAACAATAAGCTGCAGTTGCCCCGTTTTGCCGGCGATGGCGTCCAGGGGTACTTCAATGTCATTCAATTTACCATCATATTTGGCGGGCACGTTTATCAGCAGTGTATCCTTGAGAGTGGATGCCTCTCTGAAGCCGAGCCTGAACTCAACGCCGTCCGTGCCCTGGGCGCCTTCAAGAAAACCTGCTTTTGCAACAAATTTTGAGCCTGCGGGTATGTTGAGCGGACCGTACCATCCGGTTATGCTTCCTTCATCGACCCACTGAGGGTGAGTTTCCAGCACCCTGGCATAGCTGTTGCCGTCTTCCATTTTTACGTTGTATTTATACATGACAAAGCCCCTGTTATCGGTATCGGTGCCGGGGAATGGCAGCACAACGCCCATTACAAAATCGTCCCATTTGGCCAGGGGAGCTGCCTCAACCAGGTCAAGGACTGTTGTTTCCACAGAGACTAACGGCGGGATGACGGGCTTTAGGAGATGCGGCGGCGTAGCTATGCTAACCCCGCTGACCGTGAGGGTTACCGACTGGTCGGTCGTCCCGGCGGAATTTGTGGCAGTTAAGGTGTATGCCGTGGTCTTGGTTGGCGACAGCGCTTGGGAGCCGGCTACGGCTACGTTGCCGATGCCCTGGTCTATGGTTACCGAGGTAGCTCCGGTGACGTTCCAGATCAGTGTTGATGACCCTCCGGCCTTGATTTCGGTTGGAGCCACGCTGAATGTTACGATAGCCGGCGCTGCGGCTGGTTGTTCAGGTGTTGGTGTAAGCTTGATGCAGCCTGCTGCTACCAATATAAGCAGGGAAATCAAAACTAAATATCTCTTACCCACCTTCGCCCTCCTTTTATGACCCGATGTCGCCTAAGATTAAAGTAAAAATAAACTGTTTGTCAATATAGTTTGTAACCGGAGGAACTGGAGCGCCTTGCTTCGCAGTCATCGGATCTTTTGCGTGTGCCCCTGCAGGGCCACACGCGTATCTGCGAAATCGCTTTGGAATACGTTCGCGTATTGAAGCCGCGTATGGTCATACCGCACCACCAGGATGACTTCTATCCACCTATATCAACTTACGTCGATATCACTCCCTTTGTCCGGGGGGTAAAGAAAGGCTGTCCTGGAATGGAAGTGCGGGTTATGGCTATTAACGAGACAATTACCTTTTAAGCGGAGTGCTACTCCACAATCGCCGAGGGGTGGGGTTGGAAGGGGTGAATGCGGAGATAGTGTGAATACAGGAAGGGGTAGTTGGCTTTCAGGTGCTGCATGTAGTCCAGCCATTCCACCAGTAAGTATTGATATGCCCGTGAGATGTCTGCCCCAATATGCGCCACGTCTTTGGGCGGCAGGTTTGCCAGCGATGGGCGTGATTCAAGCTCCTCCGTAAGGTGGAAAACGGACAGCAACAGGTCTGTGAACCGCTCATGTTCAAGCAGGTTGGGGTTCTCTATGAGAGCCAGCAGGAAGGTGCGCTTGCTTATCAGGAAGGCTTTCAGCTCGTCGAGGTTCATCCCGGGAAACTGCGTCTGAGTTTCCTTTTTGGCAAAATCCAGCGCTTTTTTAAACTCGGGCTGTTTCCATGAAGCGACTACATGAAGGTTTTCCAATATCTTCGTTTTATCGTCGGCGGCCTCCAGCAGTAGGCATGACAGCCGGTGGCCTACCTCTGAAAAGAAGGTGCCGACTACCATATTCATTTTGCTTATTTTCTCTTCGACTTCACGGCGGGTCACAAGGCGTTCGACGATGATGCCCACCAGCAGGACTTGCAAAGGCAGGAAGGCCAGGTCCTGAAACAGGTAAAACAGGTTATTACGCAGGTCTCCAAAAATCAGGTAGTCGATCACAAAAAGTATGACCGAAGAAAGGACCAGGATTCCTGCCAGCACGATTAGGTAGCGTGGATTTTTCATTTCATCACACCGGTTTAATTTTGGAGAATTGCCGCTAATATCAGTCGGCGGAAAAGTTGGCCCGAACACCATTTATGGCCCGGGCCAACTTTTTAGTCGCCGATGATAATAAATTCAGTATCGTAAAGAATTTGCTAGAGTTGGGTGGACAGGAATACCTGGATGCTCATTTGAGCGATCTGGTCCTGGACCTCTTCGATGCCGTCGATGTGCCTGTCCTCGTCATTGAGGATGCTTTCCAGGATCTCCCGAGTGGCATAGTCCCTGGCCTCGCCGCATACCAAAATGCCGGCGTTATATGATTTGATCGCCCCGGCCTCCAGGCCATGGTCGCTGGTAAACATCTTGGGTACGTCGGCGCCGATGCTGAACTTTCTAAGGTTGCTGACAATAGGGATCCCTTCCAGGAATATTATGCGCGCGATGAGTTTTTCTGCATGCTTCATCTCATCGATGGCGCGCTTCTGGATGGTTTTGCCCAGTTTTTCATAGCCCCAGCTTTCACACATCTCGGCGTGCACCATGTACTGGCTTACGGCCGTTAACTCATCCGCCAACAGGGAATTTAGGACCTCGATCACTTTGGGTGCGCCTTTCATATTCACCTCCCGAAATTTATGACTGGTATCCTCTTACGCGTAAATATTATAGCATGTAAAAATTTCATATGATGAATAGCATCACAAGTTAAACGTAGCCTCCTCCCGTAGGGCAAATCACCTGTCCGACTACAAAGCTTGCATCCTCGGAGGCTAGGAACAAGGCCACTGCAGCCACCTCTTCGGGAGTGCCCATCCTGCCGACCGGCGTCTGCGTTACGGCCACGAATCTGAAAGTTGGAGTCAATTGATGAGTCAATAGCGGTGTATCTATCCACCCGGGGGCGATGGCATTCACATAGACGCCGCGGCCGATTACTTCCCTTGCTACCGACTTGGTGAAAGCTATGATGGCCCCTTTGGCCGCCGAGTAGTCGGGGCTCCCAGGAATCCCCACCATCCCGGCTATGGAAGCCATGTTGATGATTTTGCCCTTCCCCCTGTCTTCCATGATATTGAGCGCCTCACGCGTGCAGTAGAACGTGCCGTAAAGGTGCACTGCCAGCATGCGGTCCCAGGCTTCATCCGTCATAGTCCTGGTGGCTTCCACCGAGGTGGTTACACGGCCGGATGTCAGCAATTCCTGCAGACAGGCGTCGCCCCTTTTCAAAACTTCGTCAGTTGTCCTGGCGATCCCCGCATTGTTGACCAGGATATCCAGGGTGCCGAATTTCTTCAGCGTTCCGGCGAACATATCCTTAACTTCCTTGGAATGTGAAACATCGGCGGCCATACCCAGGCCTTCGCCGCCCAGCTTAACAATTTCAGCTAGGGTAGTCTCAATTGCGCCGGCATCGATATCGTTGACTACAACTCTTGCACCTTCCCTGGCGAAGGCCAGCGCAATGGCTTTGCCAATACCGCAGCCGGCTCCGGTTACCAGTGCCACCTTGTCCTTAAACTTCATGTTTTCCCCCTTTTTATAATTGGAATACTTAATATTTGACGGGTTGGAATATTATGGGATGTAATATAACATCTGAAATAAATTTTTGCAGGCAGGTATAAAACGTGTATAAATCCGCATTAGTTAAAACCGCATTCCTATTATTGCTATTATCGATTCCGCTGTTAGCGGGCTGCGCCCCCGCCATATCACAGGAGCAATACAGCTCACTGCAGGCGGAATTGAACTCCATAAAGGAGCAGTTGGCTACAGCTAAGGCGGAAATAGCCAGCCTGAAAAGCCAGAGTACTCCAATCCAGGCCGGGGACCCTCTGTCGGCGCCCAGAAAGACCCTCTCGTCCCTGCAGCCTTATATTGATTTGAATCTATTGATACTAGACGATAGCGCGACCATCAGCCAGCAAAACTCCAAGGACATTACTATCGCCTATGCCAACCAGCAATATGCCGAACATCGCAGCAGGCTGGCCGCCCTGTTGCCGCGCTTTGAGGATAAAGCATTTGCAGATAACGTTGCAGCGGCCTGGAACGAGAATACCGATCCGCAATTGAAATGGCAGTACTGGTATCAGACGTACAGTACGCTTCGCAGTAATTTGAAAGGGAATCTGGATAAGCTTTCCGGGCAGTTAAACCCTTAAACTCGGCTGGTGAAGGCTGCTTATTGTTATCCGCCCCTGGTCATAATAAATATCTCAACAGCGGTGATAATGATGGTTATGATTATGATGGAAATTATGAGCCACCTGGAATTTATCTGCCGGTTGAATACATTTGATCCGGCTTGATTGGTTGTTATCTTGGAAACTTCAAGGGCGCACTGCTTGCAGTATGTTTCGCCGAACAGCACTGTGCTGCATTCGTCGCAGATAAGCTGCTGGCATCGCCAGCAACCCTTGGTAGCCTCCCTGTCGGGATGCACATAACAGCTACCTTTCCCGGCCATTGAGAGCCTCCTCATATCTATTTTTTATGATTATACTTTTATGCCGGGCTTTAGTAAACATAGAACGATTTATTTTGAGTTCAACATTGTATATAATTTGAAATTAGAGCATATTTTTAATAATCGTTTTCGGGAGGTTGCCAATGAATGTAGATGAATTGTTAGCTCAACTTAGAAAGGAGTGGCTGAGCGACATGACCGATCTCGAAAACAGGCTTCGGGCTGAGATGGACGAGAAAATGAAAAAGGCGGTTGCGGCAAATACCGAGCACGGCCACCGGGAGTATTTCCCGTACACGGAGTGGAATAAAAACGTGCAGATACTTGTGAAAAGGTTCGAGCAAATCGAGAAACACATCGAGTTTATCGAAAGAAAATTATCGGGCAGATGAAGCCCGGGTTTGTGTAACTTGGCAGGGGCGGGGAATTAATCCGGTTGATTGCGTTAACAGATGTGCAGTTATGTCACTTTATGATATTTAGTATGTTTTCCGAAAACGTCTTCCAGTAATTTGGAAATCTCCGCGCTGATGGGCGTGGAAGCCCCTCCTTCCGATATGCTCTTGTGCTGCACTCCGGCGCCGCTATCCACCATATATTTTTCATTTAATAGCGGTTGCTGATCATATTGCACATCATGCGACATAGCGGGACGTTGGTCCGAATTTGGATTTCGATTAGAAGCGGGTTGTCCCCGCGTTTGTGACGGCTCTATTATCCAGGTGAAGTTGATGCCGCAGCCTGCACAAAATCGCTCCCCCAAAACGACGCGCGCCCCGCACCTGGGGCATTGATATCTTTGCCGCATATCTTTCATCTTATGCTTTAAAGGCCGCTCTCCTTTTTCATATGATATGCTGCGGTCTACTATTATCAGGATACCCCTCAAGTATTAAGAATTTATTAAGTATTTCTTTCTTAATACCAGTATCTATAGTATCTGGGATATACAAACGGCACGTAGGTGGAGTAGCCCTGGCTTAACCCCCTGTTGTATCCGGCAGTGTCGCCCTGCGAATAACCATCGTCTTTGCCCTTGGCGTAGCCCTGGTCGTATCCGGCCTTGTTGCCGCGGTCGAACCCATCTTTATCGCCGGCCTGGTAACCCAGGTCGTAGCCGGCCTTTTGTCCGTCCGTCAATCCCCTGGCATAACCGGCTTTATCGCCTTCCGCCTTCCCCAGGTCGTAGCCGCTTTTATAACCGCCGGCGTTGCCCAACCAGTAGCCGCCGATAACCGCCGCTCCTATAATGACAAGTAAGAGCACGATGCAAATGACGGATACCCATTTGCTCAGAGTAATTGTCCAATTACCAGACATTTCGCACCTCCTTCTCCCTCATGATATTTTTCCTTATTTTAATTATAGATATTTTACGGTTATCTGCGAAGCAATAAACCCATAGCCTCAAGCTAAGATAGCTACAATGTTTGGTGAAGGGCGGGATACGGCTAACCCACTTCCCTGCAATACCTGAGGACCTCGGCAAAATTGGTTATCTTAGCCAGGTTGTTGGTCTCGGGGAACCCATCGTAAGTGAGGCTTATCCACGGTTTTCTATATTCGGCGCTGAATTTATCGGACATAGCGGCCACTATACCTCCCGGCATGCATCCATGCGGCATAACCGAGATTACGCCGGCAAACTCCGGGTCACGCATCCATTCAATGCCGCTGCCGATGCTGAGAACAGCTTCGCTGCCGCAGCGGGGAGAGAGGTATTTGCCGGAGAGTGACAGCAGTTTTTCCGTAGAAGGCTCCCTGGTATCCAGCAATTCGCTGCATTGTGAGGCCATGCAGCGCTCATCGTGCTCCTGCACAGACTTTTTTATATAGCTGATCAGCGACTTTTTCAGCTTGCGGTCGCGTATGGCATCCTCCAGGTTGCGGAAGGACGTATATTTAAACCATTCGCTCAGCGGCGAGACCACAACTTCCAGGCCGGCGGATTCGCATACCTCTACAAGATGGCTGTTGCTGAACCTGTTGGAGCGCAAAAAGATCTCTCCATTAATACCAATCAGGGGTTTCCTGCGTGTGCCTGTGTCGATCAAAGACCGGAACTCGGAAGCGGCCGCGGAAAGGACTTTTTCAAAGGGCTCTTTTTGGCGGACTTTGCGCACAATTCTGCCCGTATACTCGTTGAAAAGTTCGTTGGCGGCCCCCGCTCGTTTTTCATAGGGACGTGTACGCCAGAGCAGCTTTTCCAGGTAATCAAAAGCCACCAGGCCTTTCCATGCCAACCGTTCAAAATCGGCGCCCATATTCAAATCGCGGTAGGCGTTGTTGGAGACCGTGGTCCGAATAGGCAGGTCGATGCCTATTTCTTTCAGCACCCGCATCTGTTCAATTGCGTATTTACCAAGCCGGCACGGGCCGTATGACCCAGCCATAAAACCCTCGACATTTTTCAGGCCGGTGCCGTTATCACGGTAAAACCTGACAAAATCCCCCAGGCATACGCGGTAGGGCAGGCATTCTGTGCCGGAGGTCAGCTCGTTGCCGTAGAGCAGGCTGCGCTCATCCGATTCGGTCAGAACTATGGTACGGACGCCGCAGGCGTCCATGGCAGAGGCTACAACTTCGGCATGCGGCGCCATCCTTGGTATAAGCAGAGTCTTGTGCGCGTTGATAACCGGGGATGCTCCACGATAATGGTATTCACCTCGGCTCCCGGCCGGCGCACCGGAACTTGAGAATCCTTTGATCGTATCAACGAAGGCTTCAAGCCTGGTGACGATGCCGGCCTCGGCCGCATGTTCGTCTATCTCCAGTTGGCCCAGGGGTTTGCCGCCCATGATATCTTCTACCAGCCTCAGAGCAAATGAATTTGGCCCGCAGCCGAAATTAGTCAGTATCAGTCCATAAAGCTGAGGATCGCCGGCAGTAATTGCCGCAGCTGCGATCAGTTTGCTTTCATAAAACCAGTATGGCCGGTCAGAATATTTTTTGGGGTCGATCGAGGTCAGCGGCAGAAAGTCCAGCGGTATGGGAACGACTCCCATCTGGGCCAGTTTTTCGGCGATGCCCAGGTTAGCGCCGGAATCCTGCGACATATATGACCTGGTGAAAAGCACCACGCCTGTCTTGCCGCTTTCATGCAGTTGGTCCAGTAACCTGCCGCCCAGGTCGTCACGCTCTTTTTCAAACCTCCGCTGGGCTTCGATGCCGGCGAGAGCGGCCTTTTTGCCCCTGCCTCTGCTGAATCCCATTTTAACTGCCGCATCGGCAAGATTATTTATAGTTTCCTGAGGTCCTCGAGTAAAATCGATAATGGGTATCAGCAGGCGGTCTTTGAGGTCAAGCACCTGGCGGATGATGTAGGGAGAAGCCTGCACCAGGGGACAGGCGTACTTCTGGTTCTCATCGCCGTCCTTTTCACCCAGGCGGATGGAGCAGGGGGAAAGTATATAATCGGCATCTTTCAGCCCTGCAGCATGCCCGTGGAGCAGCTTTACCGGAAAACAACTGTCGGTATAGCTTAGCTCCGCCGCCTGATGGATGATTTCGCTACTTGTGCTGCCGGAAAGTTTAACTCTGGCATCCAGTGAGTTGAGAAAGCCGATCAGCAGCGGGGCATAATCGTATACAAGCAGTGCCCTGGGTATTCCTACCGTTGGGCCATGGCCGGCGCCATCCCGGTAGTCCTTGAAGAGCAGTTTTTCGCGCTCGTCGAAAAAGGTCTGCATCCTTGCATGCCCAAGGTCGCTGTCGTAGCGGTCGCACCTGCTGCCGTAAAACGTCGGTTTTGCACCCTGCATTTGCATGCGGGTAATGGTGCAGTTGTTGTCGCATGATTTGCAGATGAAAGTGGAAAGAAGGCATTCCGCTCCGATAACCTCCCGGAACCCCTTGAATTTTGATTGCCGGGACCCGGCCTCTTTGGCCAGCAGCGCAGCTCCGATGGCCCCGCTGATTTCGTTATGCTCCGGTACGGTCAAGGATTTACCTTTCAGTTGCTGATAGAAAGCGGAGACCACGGCCTGGTTATAAAACACGGCCCCGGTCAGGATGACCTTGTTGCCCAGCTTTCTGTTGCCCACGACTTTGGAAAGGTAGTTTTTGGCGATTGAATTGGCAAGGCTGGCCGTAATGACTTCCAATGACAAACCTTCCTGCTGGGCTGCAGCCACGGCCTGCCCCATGAAAGCGGCGCAGCGCGTGCCCAGGTCGACGGTATGTGGCGCGGCGAAAGCCAGCCTGGAAAACTGCCCGTCTTTTACTGAGACACCCAGCCTTTCCGCAAGCTCATCGATAAAGCTGCCCGTTCCCGCTGCACAGGCCTTATTCATCTGGTAGTCGATTACCACGCCATTCCTCTTGATTACCAGCTTCGAGTCCTGGCCGCCTATCTCGATGATGTCGGCTTCAGGGTCTATTTCAGCCGCCGCCCGTGTCTGTGCAGTGATCTCGTTTTTAACCAGGTCAGCCCCTATTAGACTCCCAACCAGGTATCTGCCCGATCCGGTGATGCCCGCGCCGCATATTTGAACCCTTTCGGCGCCGTCTTTAACCAGGTTCTCGAACACTTCTTTAATGGCTGTCACCGGCTTTCCGGCTGTCATCAGGTAACTTTTTGCCAGAACCTGCCTGCCGGTTTCATCCAGTATCACTGCCTTGGTACTGGTGGAGCCGATATCGACACCCAGATAGCCATTACACTCCCTGCTAATCTTCATCTGCGAGCCATTATTTTTGTGAGGCACGGCATCAAGGCCGGGCATCTCGAAATATCTCTGCCGTCTATCGCTGTCCGGCAATACAAAGGATTTCGACGTTTTGCCCCTGGATAGCAGGGCTGATCCCAGTGACTCAATATGAAGATGGTTTTCGGGGACAACAACATTTACTGCAGCCCCGTTTCTCGATATCAGCATGTCGTTAAGAGACCTGGCTACTGCATCGTTGGCCGCTACGCCACCAACGAAATAGACAGGGACACGGAAAATGCCTTTCTTGAGCGAGGCAACCATGCGTGCAACGCTCTCACAGAGAGAATATAACATCGTGTCCACCGGCACTCCTTTTTGCTGAAGATGGATGAGGTCGGTCTTGGCGAACACGCTGCATCTGGCCGCAATCCTGGGCGGGCTGCCCTCGCATTGCATAGCCAGCCCTGCAAAGTCGTCGATACCTATGCCCAGCCTGTATGCCTGTTGTTCCAGGAACCTGCCCGTGCCGGCTGCACAAAGGGGATTGGTAGTAACCCTCCACGGCTTCTTTAAGCCGTCTTCCAGTTCAATAACCAGCGAACTCTGCCCGCCAATTTGAATGATGGTGCCGGCATCGGGATGGAAATGCAGAAGTCCGGCTGCGATAGCCAGGGGGCTGCTGTGTTCAATCCATTCAAGTTCACGCGGTATTACGGACTTGCCGGAACCCGATACCCCTGCAGCTGCGACCAGCTTGAGGTCGAACTTTTCACTCAGCCTTTTAAGCAGAGAAATAACTGCCGATCGGGGGCTGTGGGTTATCTTTTGGGTATCCAGATGAAGGACGCTTCCAGCACTATCAGTGAGTGCCAGCTTGGCGCTCACTGAGCCGATATCCACACCCAAGAAATAAGACATGATGAGCCATGAAATTATAGCAAAAAGTAATGTTCCTGCTAGAATACTCGGGCGGCATGAATTTGCATTACCCTTAGCAAGAAATTATATTTAGGTTGCCTGGAAAGATCGAAACGATGAAAACAACGGCTGCATTTATCTATTTTGCCATCGGGTGCGGGATGCTGGGGATAATCATGTCCTTCATCCTGTTTTTTGTATGTGTCTATTTCAATATTGATATATTCAAGAACCTATGGCTGATCACTATCCCTGTTATACTGGCAGTTTTTCTAAATATCCTGTTTATTGAATTGTATTTCAGGCAAAAGAGGAAATAACCAGCGAATATATTATGCCCGGTTTTTTAGTTGTATGAATATCAGAAAATTCCTGAGCATTATTTTAAGCATCGTTGTTTTAATGACGACCGGCTGTTCCCTCCTCCCGGGAAACAAACCCGCCAGCTTTCAGGATATTACAAACGGCCAGGCCGGGCACGTCAGAAAGATAGAAACTACCTCGTATAAGGGGGATAGAGGGGCCATAATTTTCACCATGTACAGGATGGGGGATAGCAAGTCAACCGATGCTGCCGATAAAATAATCAGGGCATTTGCGGAAAATGGTGAGCCCCTGGATGTAGCCGTTGAGCCTACTACCCAGGTCAATAGCGCTGACACTAAGTATCTGACTGATTACGCCGATGCCGGTATAATCGATTTTAGTATCGACGGATATGGAATCGACTGGCTTGATGTTGATACTCCCAACCTTCAGAATGCGTATACAGGTCTGAAAGCCAAGCTGTCTCTGTCGCGCCAGCTGGTCAACTTCAACTTCGGAGCCATACCGGCGGCTTGCTTATTCCCCTATGAAGCTCTCAATCAGTACAACTACAACTGTGTACAGGATGCAGGCTTTAAAATTATCAGCACCAAAAATCCCAGGAACTTTATTTCATCAAGGGAACCCGTCAACTGGCAGGGAATTGAGGATCCTGCCGCTCTATGCCGGCTGCCCGTAGTGGGCGAAATCAACTATTCATCGGGTTCGGATGCCAATGATGTAAATCAACAGATATTGGATGCCGTCGATACCAGTGTTAAGGACTTTGGGGTGGCGGTAGTTGAGATTGAGCCCGGCTTTTTTATGGGCGAAAATGATAAGGCGGATGCGGGCAAAATACAATTGCTTAACAATCTGGTCAAATCAAGCAAAAATCTGGGCCAAATAATTACTTTTCAGGGCTGGTTCAGGTATGCCACGGATTATATTATTGCGTATCCTCCCCGGCATAGAGTTATGCCCGTCTATAACGGCGGAACTGCTGTTATTTTCAGGCTTGACGATGTATCCAAAGGGTGGCATGAAGATACGGTTGAAGCGATCATCAAAGTCTTCAAGAACAACGGCGTTCCACTGGATTTAGGCGTTATATCGAATGTGAGTGGCACAGATTCTTTTAGGATTCCCTGGCTGCAGCAATATATCGACCAGGGTGACGTTGGCATCAGCGTCCACGGCTTTGACTGGACTTTTTACCAGCTTGATACCACCAAGTCAGGTTTGACCTTTAACTATATCAAATCCAAATTAATGAAAGCACGCGACGAATACCTGCATTATTTCGGAGTATCACCGGTTGCCCTCACTGTGCCCACAGATTTCTTCGATGAAAACGGCTATAAAGCTATTGATGGGGCAGGATTCAAGATATTCGCCACCCAGATTGAAATTGAGCCGCATGCCTCCGCCGATGAACCCGTGGACTATCAAGGGCATCCTGACCCTGACGGGATGTACAGGATACCGACAGCCAGCGACGTCAGCAAATGGGATGCGGTCAACCAGAAATTTCTCGATCCCGTTGATATTTCAAAACTCGCTCAGACACCGGATTTCTGCAAGTACTTTTCCGCACTCAGTACAACAACTACCTATAATGATCTTGGTTACAGGCTTTGTTCCGTGCTTAGCCAGCTAGGAGTCGCCGGCGTGAGCATCCATCCGACTGCGTTCCTGGATGCAGACGGCAAACCCGATCAAGCCAAACTGCAGAAGCTAGATGCAATTGTGAAATGGGTCAAGACCTTCGCCACAATCACCACATTCGAGCAGTGGTACAACTATACAGCCGGCAAGATACAGCACTAGCCTTGTGCCGGATTCAATCTACCAAATGACACAAGTATCTAAATTTTTTCATTCCCATTTTATGATTTTTTAATCATTCAAATTCTAGTATTGATTACTGGTTCCCCGGGCTTGGTGACTCCGTTAAACAGGCATAAACCTTTGGCCTTAAAAGACGTTTTCATTACTGAAAAGCCCACCGTGAAAAGTGGACATAATAAAATTAATTGGAGGTAATAATCGTAGTTATGACAGCCTTTTGCATGAAATGCCACAAGGAAACGGAGATTAAGGATGCCAAGACCGTGAAGATGAGGAATGGGAGGCCTGCCACGGCGGGTGTATGCCCTTCATGTGGTAAAAAGGTATTTAAGATAAGCAAGATCTAGTCCTTTTTCCTCCTTAACTATAGAAGCCGGGCGCCGAAGGTGCGCCCGGCTTCTATTATTAGACATAATTGAGAGCTCTATTGACATGTCTTGAAGTACAGTATACATTATGCAAAGATGAAAATTGTCTCATTATTAACCGGCGGTTATAAGGTACGATGAAAGAACTTCAGGACGATGAGAAGACTGTAGAACAGTTGGAAAGCGAGATAGCTAAGCTTAAGCAACAAATAGCTAAGCTGGAGGCCACCCAAACCCCACTCGATAGAAAAAGCGACCCCGAATATTTCAATGAAAGGCTGGAAGAAGAAGTAGCCCGAAGTACACGTTATAAATATGAAATATCTGTTCTATATATCGAGCTGGATAACCTGGATGTCCATTCCAACAAATACGGTAAAGACCCAACAGAGGAAATCGTCAGCATGTATGGAACGATTCTGCGTGACGTGGCAAGGAATACCGATATTTACTGCCATCTAGAGCCCGGCAAAACTGCCGTTATGCTGCCGTATACCAATGCGGAAGGTGCTATAAAAGTTTCGGAAAAAATCAGGCAAACGGTTGAAAGGGTGTTTGCTCTTAATAGCATGTCCACCAAGATAAAACTGACTGCTACCATTGGTGTGGCCTCATATCCCAAAGATGCTGTTTCATACGATCATTTAGTCAGGGTGGTCACTGAAGCCTTCTCACGAGGCAAAGACAAAGGGGGCAATATTTCCTCCCCGGTGGTAGCCACGGATGCCGTCGGCAGCAAAAAAGGGCCCGAAGATAAATCTTTGCAGAATGACACGTTTTTACAGGCATTGAATGATGAAGTTTTGCGAAGCTCACGCTACGTCCAGAAGTTTTCACTTATGATACTTTCTATCAGCAACCTGGAAAACAAAATATTAGGGTTGGATGGGGAAGCCCGGGCCATAATCATGAGGGCCATATACAAGCTGCTGAACGTAACGATGAGGACAGTTGATAGAAATTATTTATATACGGATACCAAGTTTGCCATAATTTTGCCCGGAACGGATGCTGATGGCGCCCAGGCGGCGGCGCAAAAGTTAATTCAAAGCCTTACAAATTACCCGATAGTCCGTAATAACGGTGTTGACGTAAATATCTTTGCTAATGTGGGCATTGCCAGTTTTCCCTCTGACGAGGTATCTAAAGATGGACTATTGAGGCGTGCCGAGACAGCTTTAAATCAGTCAATTAAAAAGGGAAATAACCAGTTTATGCTTGCTTCCAGTACGGTGGAGCTGGCTGGAAAGAATATCGATGAATGGATTGTCAACCTTAAGCAGGGAGGGCCGGCAACCATTTATAACCTGCTTGCCTCTCTTGACCTGACCGAACACTATTCCAGGCCGCATTCGCAGACTGTAGCCAAATATTCGGTTGCCATGGCCCAGGCCGTCGGGCTGCCGGCGGCTTCAGTAAAACAATTGCGGATCATGGCAATGATGCATGATGTAGGCAAGATCTGTCTTCCTGCCAGTATAATTACCAAGGCTGGGGCGCTCAATAAGCAGGAATGGGAGCAGATGTTCAAGCATCCTCAATATGGGTCCGAAATTCTGGAACAATTCCCCGAATTCGCTACCTGCGCACAGGTGGTTCTGGCGCACCACGAAAGGTGGGACGGCAAAGGTTACCCTAATAAAATAGATGGCGACCAGATTCCTTTGGAGTCGCAGATTATCGCTGTAGCGGAAGCTTATGATGATATGGTAACAGCACGCCCCTATAAAAAGCTTTTGTCAGCGCAAGGAGCAATCGAAGAGATTAAGAAGAATGCCGGCACCCAGTTCGACCCGTCGGTAGTGAAAGTTTTTCTCAGGGTAGTGGATAAACTGGATAACGTGCCGGCTCCCTGACGAACTGCGAAGTATTTTTAGTTTCCGGCCTATACTCCCAGCCTGATAATATTATCCGCTTTAATGCCAATAGTGCAGCCGCGGGTATCAAATACCAATTTGGAATTTTTAGCTATGGAGTCGAATTTGTAGCAGGTGTGGTCCGTGGTTATAACCACACAATCATAGCCGCTCAGGGTCTTGTTATCCAGCTTAATGCTTCTAATCCGGGTATTACCCTCTTTGATTTCAGCTATGTAGGGATCATGGTAATTAACTTTGGCTTTCTTCTCCAACAGTAACTCAATAATCCTCAAAGCCGGGGACTCCCTGAGATCTTCGATATCTTTCTTATAAGCCACGCCCAGGATAAGAATTTTAGCTCCCTTAACACTTTTGCTCTTTGTATTTAAAGTCTCAACGATCCGCTGGACGATGTATTCCGGCATGGTCTCGTTGATTTCAGCGGCCAGCTCAATAAACCTGGTATGGAAGAAATATTCCCTAGCTTTGCTGGCTAGATAATACGGGTCCAGCGGTATGCAGTGGCCGCCCACGCCTGGGCCGGGATAGAAGGGCATATATCCGAAAGGTTTGCTGGATGCGGCTTTAATGACTTCCCAGACGTTTATATTCATTTTTTCGCAGAGCTTGGCAAGTTCGTTAACCATTGCGATGTTAACGCTGCGGAAAACGTTCTCGAAGACTTTATCCATTTCTGCCACTTCAGGAGTAGATACCTCGATTACGCGGTCGGCTACATGGCCGTAAAGCAGGGCGGCAAAGCGCGTGGATTTCGGCTCCATGCCTCCAACCACTTTCGGCGTATTTTTGATCGAGAACTTTTTAGTGCCCGGGTCGATTCTCTCCGGCGAGAACGTCAGGAAGTAGTCCACGCCGACCTTTAGGCCCGTTGATTCGAGGATGGGTAATACAATTTCACGCGTTGTACCCGGATAAGTCGTGCTTTCGAGAATCACGAGATGGCCCAGGCGAAGATACCTGGCTATTTCGTTGGTTGCATTAACAATATAGGTGAGGTCCGGTTCCTTGGTCTTGGTTAGCGGTGTCGGTACACATATAATGATCGTGTCTACCCTGCGTAATGCCGATGGGCTACTGGTGGCTTTTAAGCGGCCGCTGGCTACAGCTTTTTTTAATCGGGATGATTCAATATCCAGCAGGTAAGAAATGCCGCGTGTGATCTTACTAACGCGACTTTTTTCTGAGTCGATACCTGTCACATTAAACCCTGCCTCGGCAAAAGCCAGGGCAAGCGGAAGACCCACATAGCCTAAACCGACTATGCCTATTTCGGCAGATTTGCCTTTGATTCTATTTTCCAGGTTTCTAAGGTCATTAACCGTCAATTCAGCAGCTCGCATTTTCCCCTCTCGTAAACGGTGATTATCTCACCATTCAATAAAATAATGCCATAGTTTAGCCTTGCAAGCATTCTGTGTCAAAAATCCGGCGAAGGCTGCCCGACAATAAATTTATTGAGCCAGTCGGGTGCATAAAATTGTCTATTTATCGTAATTGACATTGGCCATGGTTCTATTATAATGGAAGCTGAATGAGTACTCGTCAACTAGGCCAGCAGAAAGACAAATATTTATATCTGCTGTCTGAGATATCAGACATAGTTTCCAGCTCACTATCCGATAAGGATATATTCGAAGGTGTTCTATGGGAATTAAGCAGCGTGCTAAATGTAGATGCATGCTGGGTGCAGAACTATAACTCGCTGACCAGGTCATTGACGCTCGTATCACAGCAAGGCTTGACCGATCCGTTAATAAAAGATCTACAAAATATTCAAATTGGTCAGCATGTGGTCGGAAAGCTGGCGTTTGAAAGGAAACCTATATTCTGTAACGACATTACCAAAGATGACAATTACCCGTGGGATGCAGCTGTCAAGGAAGGTTTTCACTCATTCATCGCTTCACCGATAATATCCAGCGGTAAGATGCTGGGCTTATTGGGCTGCCTTTCGTATAAATTCAAGCTCTTCACTATGACTGAGTTGAAGGTTATATCCATTGCAGGTTCGTGTGTTATTGATGTCTGCAACAGGACCAATCCTGAGCAGCAGACCATGGAGATGAAAAAACGTCAGGACGAAATTGTCCAAACACAGCTAGTCTTGAGTGCACTGGGTCACGAATTAAAGACGCCGCTTACGGCGATCATCGCTTCAACCGGGCTTTTGCTGGAGGAATTGGAAAATAGACAGAATGCACAATTGCTGAAAATTACTCAAAACATATCTCGAAGTGCAGCCAGCCTGCAGAACCGTTTGAGTGAACTTTTGAGCTTATCCAGGAATAAAGAGGCGGTTTTCGGTATTAACAAGAAGGGGTTCGACTTCTCTAAGCTTGCCGAGGAGGTAGTAGATGAGGTTTCATCACTGATGGAACAGAAACAACTGACCCTGAAGGTAGAAGTTCCTTCTTATATACAGATTAATGCGGACGAACAAAGAGTCGAACAGATCCTATTGAATCTTTTGTCCAATGCAATAAAGTTCACTCCCAAAGGTGGGGAACTCGCATTAAGAACTGAGAATGAAGGGAACAGGTTGATAGTGCAAATACAGGATAGCGGCCCAGGTATACCTAATGACGAAAAGCAGAAGCTTTTCAGGCCGTATTATCACCTATCTACTGATAGGGTCAGCATACCGGGAATAGGACTTGGCCTGGCAATAACCAAACAACTAGTCGAGTTGCACGGGGGCGCTATATGGGTTCAAAGTGAGGTTGGCAAGGGCAGCACCTTCTCATTTTCGTTGCCCTTGAATGGTAATGAGAGAAAAATACGATAGAATTCAGGCTCCAATCCGGATTCTATTTATAGAAGACAGCGCGGAAATACAGGAAGCGACGCGCCTTATTTTCGAGATACACTGGCCTGAGGCAGAAATCATCCAAGCTTTAACGGGGGTTGAAGGCCTGGAGTTGATGAAAGCCGAATCACCAGACATGGTAATTCTAGATCTGGGATTACCCGATATGGACGGTATGAAAGTACTCAGGGATATCCGTGGCTTCAGCGACGCGCCGGTTGTTATACTGACGGTTAGGGGAGAGGAGACGGATAAGATACGCGGCTTAGAATTGGGAGCTGATGACTTCATAGTAAAGCCATTCAGCCATAGGGAGATCCTGGCGCGTGTGAAGCGTGTAATGTATCCATGCCAGGCGTCGTTAGGCATTAAGGTTGAACAGCCTCCCAATAGTACGGGAACAAAAATTGATTTTGACTTGGGTTTGGTATCAAGAAATGGCAAGTCCGTAAAATTGACCAACACGGAGATGATCCTGCTTAGATACCTTGCATCGCATGACGGCAGGTCACTTGGCGATAACGAAATATTGACCGAGATCTGGGGAGAAGATTACGTGGACAGTTCAGAATACTTGAATGCTTACATCCATAGCTTGAGGCAGAAAGTGGAAGATGACCCGAATAAACCGAAAATAATAATTCGTGACGAAAACGGCTACAAATTTGTTAAAGGGGGGATTCAGTCTACTTGAAAGTGTTCAAGCCGTGAGATTTCAATTAGAATAATCTAGGAGTATTAGATGAGTAGTATTCTCTTTCTGTCCAGCGACCCGGTTTTAAAAGAGAAAAACCTTGAGGTAATCCAGCAGAGCGGCCTGGATACGATTGGTGCCTCGGAATGCTTGGAAGGGCTTGTTTTAATGGATAAAAAAGACTTTGATGTAGTCGTAATCGACGAAGAGCTCTCCGATATCAACGGCTATGAAGCGTGTCTCAAAGTTCGTCAGCAGTCTGATGTCTCTATCATCCTGCTGGGTTCTGTTGCGGAGTCGGAAGTTTGGTCCAAGGTCGAGGAACTTGGTTTTGACCTTTATTTGAGGAAGCCGATTAGCCCCCGTGAATTGCTGGCGCGTGTTAAGGCGATTTTAAGGCGTCCAGCCATGGAGAAAAAGACTCCCTCTCAACCACAACCGGTCCGGCGTTTCCCACAGGCTCCGTTGCAACAAGTACAACAGGCACAACCTGAGCCACAGTCCGTGCTGTATGAACAAGCGCAGCCACAGCCCGTGCAGCAACCAGTAGTACAGCAACAGCCAGTGCAGCCGATGCA
>PLME01000024.1 GCA_003142375.1 Dehalococcoidia bacterium
GGAGAGCCCCCACATTATTTTAATGGTGCATTTTGAGAGTTTGTCCTCGGTCAAGATTGATTTATCCTAATTAGATCCAGCTAATATCTTCTTTACGGTCAAAAGCACCCGGTAGTCTTCCACTGATATCTTCTTGCCTAACTCCGGGTATGGCTGTACGTGTGAGGTGATTTCATATTTCTTATAAATGGTACTGCCGTAGTTGTCGCTCAAGCCCGGTTCGCTCAGTACTATTTTCGTTAAATCACTGCCGTCGCTAACCTGCAAGACGCAGCTCACTCTACCCTGCCAGATACAGGTCGCACCTCTGGGACACCGGCTGTCCGCCTGTATACCATCAAACTTTATAGTAAGTTGTTCCTCTTGTAACTCGGCGGTCTGGCCTATGGCCAGGGAGAACTCATTATTGAGAGAGGCTTTGATCGTGCCTTCACCAGCCTGACAACCGGATGAAATGGCCAATATTAACACTGAGGTGAGAAACAGAGTAAGTTTAAACATCCATTTGACCATAACCCATTTCCCTAAAATTAGCTATACCTTTTCAGCATAGTATCGGTATGGAAATATGTCAATGGTTTTTTCCATGCAAGAAAGCTATGCAACGTGAGTTACGCATTAATCGAAAACATACTATAATCTACCTATGTTGACTCATACTGATGGAAAAGGAAGAGATATCCTGGAGCGGATCGCCTGCCGTGTGATGGTGGAGCGCGGTTTCCTGCCCGATTTTTCAACGGAAGCCATTAATCAACTTGCGAAGATCACGGAAGTCCCTGGAGAAACGGGAGTTGCTACAAGGGATTTGCGCAACCTGCTATGGGCATCGATCGACAATGATGATTCCCTTGATCTGGACCAGCTTACGGTGGCAGAAGCCCTGCCGGATAATACGGTGAGGATCCGTGTAGCAGTAGCCGACGTAGACATACTGGTAAAAAGGGACACGGCCATTGATGAGCATGCCCACCAGAACACAACTTCGATCTATACGGCCGGTAAGACTTTCCCCATGCTCCCGGAGAAGCTGTCTACCGGTCTCACCTCCCTCAATTTCCAGGAAGACCGCCCGGCTATCGTGATCGAAATGGTGATCGATGATGCCGGCGAGGTGCAGTACCCGGATATATACATTGCCTCGGTGCATAACTATGCCAAACTAGCCTATAGGAGCGTAGGGGCCTGGCTGGAAGGTATAGGGCTTGTTCCGGAGGCAATTAAAGCTGCCCCAGCTCTGGCCGATAATCTCCGCACGCAGGACCGGGTAGCCCAGAAATTAAAGGCCAAGAGGCATGAACACGGCGCCTTGGATTTGCAGACATTGGAAGCCCGCCCGGTCTTTGCAGGAGACATGATCAAGGACCTGCAGGTGGAGGTAAAGAACAGGGCCACTGAGCTGATCGAGGATTTCATGATAGCGGCAAACGACGTGACAGCGCGTTTTCTCCGCGACAAGCAGGTCCCGTCGTTGAGACGTGTAGTCCGCACTCCCAAACGTTGGGACAGGATCGTGGAGATCGCCGCTCAGCATAATTACCAGCTTCCCGCAGAACCCGATTCAAAGGCGCTTGCGCTCTTTCTAACCGCGCAAAAAACAGCCGACCCGGTGACTTTTCCCGACCTTTCACTCTCCGTAATCAAGCTGCTGGGATCAGGTGAATACATCGTCGAGCTTCCAAACGAGACTGCGCCAGGCCACTTCGGCCTGGCCGTCCAGGACTATACGCATTCCACGGCCCCCAACCGCCGATTCCCCGACCTGATTACTCAGCGCATCCTTAAAGCTACCCTGGCGGGGTCACCCATGCCATATAACCAGGACGAGTTGGTGGAGTTGGCTGCCCATTGCACACAGAAGGAAGATGATGCCAACAAAGTGGAACGGCAGGTAGCCAAATCGGCTGCCGCCATGCTCCTCTCTTCAAGAATAGGAGACCGGTTTGATGCAATCTGCACGGGTGCTGCAGACAAGGGGACATGGGTGCGCATCTTCAATCCGCCCGCTGAAGGCCGTCTGGTCAGCGGCTTTCAAGGCATCGACGTCGGTATCCGGCTGAAAGTGCAATTGATCCGCACCGATGTGGAGAAAGGATTTATTGATTTTAAGAAGGCCTGACATACGCATTTGCAAGCAGTGGCCATCTTTTAGGCAGCTTGCTTTGGGACTAATCAATTACTATTTTTAATAGTAGTACAGCCGCCTCCACTGATTACTGCTGTGTGTACCTGCTGCAACTGCCGCCGACACATACTCCCCAATTGGGATAAATGCTCCTTAAGTAAGAATCGGCGCCGGGGTTAGAAGAGCCGGGCGGGATATATAAGCTAGAACTGGACGGACTAGGTATTGTACTGTAGATACCGGAGGAAAGCGTATCCGCCGACGGCGAAATATTCGGCGTCTGCAAAATATCCGGCGTCGGTGTTGCATTCGGCTTGGGGCTGTAGAGCTGCGCCGGATGAATCGCCTGCGAAGTATCGGTTGACCCTGTGCTTGATTGATTAACGACAGGTTTAGACAAAAGCGAATTACTGGCTGCCAGGCTGATAGGAATAGCTAAAAACACTATCGCTCCCAGCAACGAAAGCAACACTGCGGGCCAGGCACTCCTGTTGCCGTGACCTCCGGTGTGACCGTACTTAATATGGGTGTCGCCATATACGGTCGCTCCGTACATGGTATCGCCGTCCGTGGAAACCGTTGCCGGCCAATTCAGATCATTGCGGCATATCGGGCAATTAATAAAAGTATTATCAACCCAGGCGCTGCAATGCGGGCAGTTGTAATAGAAAGGACTGTAGCAACTACTACAGGTCTTGACCCCGACAATATTGTGGGAGCCGCATCTATAACACGGAAATGTGTGCTGCATTATTCACTCGTAAATATAGGCCTTTTCTATATTGCCCCAGTGCTATTATAGCGACGTGATCGGCATTATTGCAAAATCGGCAACTCCAAAGAACTAAAAATAGGATATGGTTTGGACCTGAAAATCAATTGTGCTGATGCCGGTAAATGCAGTCATCTGACACTGCAGAAACCAGGTTATTTGCCGTACTTCAATTTGGCAAACAGCATTATGCACATTAAAGCCGAGGAAATGGCATTCCAGATGATCATCGGCATCAGCCCCAGAGAAATACCATAAGCCAGCCAGCAGAGGCCGCCCGCCAGAAACAGCAGAGTGAATGAAAGGCTTATCTCACGCGCGCTCTTCAATTTGAACAGGCGCCAGACCTGGGGCACGATGCCCAGCGTAATAAATAAGCCTCCACTGAATCCAAGTACTTCTTGCCAAGTCAAAATTGCCGCCTCCTTCCTGTAGATTATAGATCCCCGATTAATAGCGCGATCTTTGTTTCCCGATTTGTATTATGACGAATACTACCACCAATAGTCCGCAAAAAGCGATCGCCACCAGTACGGGAAAGTTGGGTTGGGCGGCCTGTTCCTTCTCAGTTGCAACAGCCTTAACAGTGAAAGACGAGGTCAGATTATCTATGGCTGCCGTGTAGGTGCCCGGTTCGTTCCTGGTCAGCGTGAAGCCAATGGTCTGGGAGCCGCCGCCGGGAAGCGTGACTTCCTTGCGGGCCTCCTCCGTGCCGTTTACCTGGAGAACAACTTCACGGGCAGCTTCCACAGCGGCGTTGTTAACAATTGTGGCAGACACCGTGAACGTCCCTGCAGCATCGGACGTTGAATGAACCACGCTCAGGTTAGAAGTTGTGAATGCCGCTGCAGCCGGTAATTGAGTTATGATCTTTTGTACCAACAGTGCGTATACAGAAAAATGAGCTATTTTAGCGGTGACTGTTTTATGCAGTGTATCCACTGAAGACGGCAGCGGGATCCAGTTCTTGGAGGCCGTAAAGGCCGCAATGTAAAGCCCGGACTCCGTCATATCCTGCTGAACTTCCGACGCATCATATTTGATCGTAAGGATAAGAGACGGATTAAAGCTGCTGTTATCAGGTCCAAAGCTATAGGCGACAATCAAACCGGCACCGGGAGGAGGCGCCGGAGGATTGGCCATTTGAAGGACAGTTATCTGCTGACCTCCCCGGAGATTGAAAGTAGTATTATCAGCAAAATCCAGCCTTATCTTGCCATCGGAGCTATCCAAATCCCGGCCGGCAGTAAGCATACCGTTGTTGAGATTAAGATTGTCTGCTTTACCTGAAATAAAGCTACTTATCACCTGCGGCGGTTGCGACGGCTGCAGCGGATTAACTTTTCCTAAAACAGCAACAGTGGTAAAAGACGGTAACTGTGCAGTAACGGTTTTGGCAATAGTGTTGACCGTCGATGACAGTGGTATCCACGAGGTACCGTTCCACCATGCCACATAAAGGTTGGGCTCGTTTACGCCCGGTGGCAGGCTGGTAGCATCGTATTTCAAGGCTATGGCTGCTGCAGGGCTAACAGTAAAATTAGCGGGAGAAAAATCATAGGCCTGAATAAGTTTCAATCCCGGCGGAGGTACTGGAGGCGATGCCTGGGCATTGAGGGTAAGCACGTGTGCGCCATTTGTAGTTATAGCCGTATTGGCCGAAAGGCTGAGGCTAACCTTTCCGTCGGCGCTACCGAGCCTTTTAGCTGTGGCAAGTAATCCATTATTGATGCTCAGCGAGTCTGCCTGTCCCAGGATATTTGCGGTTAAAGTAGTGCTTGTACTAGCAGTAGCATTAGAGGTGCTGGGTACCGTTAAAGCGGACACTGTGAAATCCAGCTTGGTAGACGATCCGGCTATGCAGCTTGCAGCTTTACCCTGGTATTCTCCGCTGACGTAAAATTCGACAAAACTGCCCGACGGCGCACTTACTATAAACGGTTCAGCATAACCCCATTGCCCGTTGGAATCCGTTGTGGTTGAAGCAACCTGTTCGCCGTTGACTACAGCATAAATTGTATATCCCGGGCCTACAGGCAAGCCATTCTTAGTAACTGTACCCAAGTACTGGTGACTGATGCATGACGGGCAATCGGCCAGGACTGCCTGACCCATTAAGATGATACAGATGATTGCGGTGGCAAGTACCGCTGTCAGGTGAAGGATATCGAATTTAAAGACCGCAGGTCCCGAGCGTTTGAGTTTATGACCCATTACTTTTATTTTAGAGCGTTACGTAAGAACGTACAATTAAAAGCCGGTCAAATGTGCTATTTGATATATCAAAATTGCCATTACGAACGATACTACAAACTGAAAAGCTACGCTGAAAAGCGGCCAGCGCCAGCCGCCTGTCTCCTGTTTGATAGCTGCCACCGTTGCCACGCAGGGAATAAACAACACCTGAAAAACCAGAAAAGATAGCGCGGCGGCAGGCGTCAGGATTTGCTTGAGCTGTTGGGATAGGTCTGTCCCATTTCCACCCAGTAATATGGCTAGGGTAGCTATGGTGTTTTCCTTGGCGACGAAGCTGGATAAAAGGGCAACCATCATCTGCCAGTTCAGGCCCATCAAGCGTCCTACCGGTTCAATCATTTTTCCGAATTGCGCCAGGATACTATCGTTTATATTGCCGTTGGGTATTACCGAAAGCAGCCAGACAACCAGCGAGACTGCCAGGATAATAGTGCCGGCACGTTTTATAAAAGCTAAAATGTTTTGCCAGGTAACTATGCCAATCAGCCTCGCATCTGGCACATGATACAAGGGCAACTCCATGATCAAAGCGCCGCTTTCTCCGCGAATCACAAAGCGATTCAAAATTATTCCTACCAAAACAAGCATCAACAGGCTGAATATGATGATCCCAATGGAAACCAGCACCGCCTGACTTCCGAAGAAAGCCGCTGCCACAATAGCTATCACCGCCATCCTCCCCGAGCATGGGACCAGAGGCGTCAATAAAATAGTCAACAGACGGGCACGAGGGGAGTCTATTATGCGTGTCCCCAGCACGGCAGGAACGTTGCACCCGAAACCCAGCACCAGCGGCAGACACGACTTGCCGTGCAGGCCAAGCAAATGCATGAACCTGTCGGTCACGAAAGCTGCCCGCGCCGTATAGCCGATATCTTCCATGGCCGCCCATGCAGCAAAAAAGAAGAATAATATGGGGATAAAGGTCAATACGGTTCCCACACCACTCAGCAATCCGTCGGCCAGGAAACTCTGGAACCAGATGGGCATAAAAGACAGGTTTCCATATACAAGAGCCCTGCCTTTCTCGATCAGGTTTACTTCTAAAAACTTCTGGATGGGAATGCCCAGGCTGTAGACCAGCCAGAAAATCAAACCTAAAATCCCGATAAGTATGAGCAGCCCGATTATGGGATGGGTTGCAGCCCGATCAATTCTTTCCGAAAATGAAACCCAGCCGATATGGGGCTTTTCCTGCGCAACCGCTACCATTTTTTCCACCCATTCGAAACGCAGTGTGGCTATATCCACAGCCGCCGACTCATTGTCACCCAGGAAGTCATCCAGAATTCCCCAGCGGTCGGCCGGGCAGCGTTTGCGAATCAGCTTATTGATCTGATCATCGCCTTCCAGCAGCTTCATGGCAGTCCAGTGCTGAGGATAGGGGGCTGTAATCTCGGGCGTCAATAAACCGGCAACATGGTCTATGGTATCCTTTATCTCGCTGCCGTACTCAATGTGTTTAACTTCACGTGAGCCGACGGGGCGGTCGTATTCAAGCATTATCTGCTCCACCAGCTCTTTTAAACCCTTGTTTTTATTGGCTATAACCGGTACGACGGGCACATTCAAGACAGATGCTAGGGCTTCGGGGTCTATTTTCATGCCCTGCTGATGGGCCACATCGATCATATTCAAAGCTATTATCAGGCGCGGCGAAAGCTCAATAAGCTCGGCTACCAGATACAGATTACGCTCCAAACTGGCTGCATTGAGCACAGCTACAACCACATCGGGGTTGTCCTTGACCAGATAGTCCCTGGCTATCTGTTCTTCAGCCGAGTTGGCTGTCAGGCTGTAAGTACCGGGCAAATCGACGATGTTTATGTTCCAATTGCCTCGCCTCAACACGCCTGTTTTCTGCTCAATTGTCTTGCCGGGCCAGTTGCCTACATGCTGCGACAGGCCGGTCAAGAGGTTGAAGACCGTGCTCTTACCCACATTGGGAGCGCCTGCCAGCGCCACTACAATTGATTTCTCTTCCGTTTTTTCTAACATGTTCTCGTATCTGGATAAATAATGATTTTCTCAGCCAGGTCCCGTCCCAGGGCAACCTCTGTATCGTGAACCTTGACCAGCACGGGACCGCTGCTGAAATTCTCCATCATCTTCACCATGCTGCCCGGTGTAAAACCCAGTGATAGGCAGCGTCCCAGCGAACTGCGTCCGCTCCCACAAGACCGAATGACCCCGGAATGGCCGCTGGCTAATTTACTGAGCGGCATATCCTCCTTGGTGACCGCTTCCCTGGTTTTAGACAACGGCCTTGCCAGCAGTACACCTGCCATCTCACTGTTAATCGAAATGTTTTTCCCTCCGGCCTCTATATCGATCGTGCCATCTTTATTTTTTCTAACGATTGTTATAGGAATACCCGGCCGCAAACCCAATTTTTCTATTTTTCTCAGCAGGGCCGGGTCCTCCCTATCAACTGCCGAAACGCACAGGGGCTGAGAAGCTTGGTATTTCGACAAGGGGTACATACCCTTTTCATTTATTTTGCCGCTTTTATCGGGAATGGAATGACCGTGCGGACAGGTGTCAACATTGCCCAGCACCTGCGAAAGGCCCTCTTCAATCTCCGGGGAGGTGACATGTTCCAGTTTACAAGCTTCTTCATGGACCTTATCCCACTTCATTCCCAGCACATCAGTTAAAAACCTTTCCCATAAGCGGTGCCGCCTGATAACTGCTACAGCTTGCTCCCTCCCAAGGTCGGTGAGGACCGCCCCTTTGCTGGCCCTGTAGTTAATCAAACCTTTGCTTTCCAGGCTGCGCAGCATATCTGTAACAGCCGGGGGCGAGACCTTTAAATCCTCGGCCAGGGTAGACGTGGCGACCGGCTTCTCGGTTCTCTGCCTCTTATATATAGCTTCCAGGTATTCTTGCGTCCTTTCGCTTTCCATGGGTCCCTCCTACAAATTAAGCCAGCTTAATTAAGCTGGCTTAATTATGACACCGTTGTCGAAATAACGCAAACTGCGCTGGCAAATTACTTGCAGAATATTTCTGCAACCAAACAATGCTATTTCAGTTATACGTATGAAAGTATATGCTGTTTGATGACCAGACTTTGACATGATAAGACAAATTTTCTTACACTACATCAAACAAAAAGGAAATAAGATGAATAAATTGTGCACACTTCTATTCCCTGTTTCGGCGGCCTTTATATTAATAGCAGCCGCCTGTTCATCAGCCCCGCTGCCGGCTGCGACACAGCCCCCAGCCAGCGAACCGGCCTCTCAGCCATCGGCCGAACCCCCTGTCATTAAGGGGATAGTAGGGATCCTGGAATGGGCCCCCTCTTCGAAGGGTCCAATTAGCTGCGTGGCCAAGGACCCGATGGGCACCAACCTGACCTATAGCTGGTCGGTCGACAAGGGAACACTGGAAGGCCAGGGCCCGCAGGTAACATGGACGGCACCTAATACCGTCGGGGATTACACAGTAACCGTTATAGTGACCAATGAAGCCGGAGCTCAGGCAACGCAAAGCAGGACCTTCAGCGTCGTTTCGAATCCCCTGCGTAACCAGGTTGAAGACAATACGATTTACTTAAAGTTTACACTGCCGTCCCAGGGTCCTGTGACGGTCTCCAAGCGGGTCAGGTATGATACCGTTTCAGACATACAATGTACCTTCCCCAATGCAGACCCGAACCAGATTACAATAGTGTGGTCTGCTCCGGTGGGCAAGCTCTTTGGCGATGGCATAGCAGAAGGTAAAGCCAGCCGGGTGGGCTGGTTGCCACCGGGAGTGCCGGGACAATACACGGTAAACGTTCAAATCAAGGACAACCTTGGCCGTACGGCGACTGGACAAGTTAATTTCGATGTTTATCTCATGGACCAGTAGGATGACCAAATAAAAATTTAAGGAAGCAGTAATTAAATGTGGAAACGAACAGCAATCTGTATGATATATTTTCTTTTCATTATATCCCTCGTGGCTTCATCCTGTTCGTTTATACAGCAGCAGCCAAAAATAACCTATGATCCCAACAAAACATATGCCGCATTTTTAGTTCTTGACAGTGCCGCCGGCAAAGCTTCTCTGGAAACCATGAAACAGCACACCCTTGCGGAAGGACTTGAAATCGGCCCGATCGAGTATTACAGCCCGGGCACCAAGGACTTTGAACCGATCCTTACCAGGCTTACAACCAATAAGCAAGTAAAACTCGTGTGGATAATCAGCTTGGTTCTGGATGTCCCGCAGATCAAAACAGGTATGTCAAAGTTAACGTACGAGGGATCCTATAGATACGCACCCATTATGAATGACGGCAGCCAGATCAAAATTCAACAATAATGTTCCCGGGCAGTGCAATAGAATTCTTACACCCTGCCATATATGACCGGCATAAATTGCTGCGAATCCCTGTTTTGATTAATAATGGAGCTTGATGAAAAGGATTGTATTTCTCATCCTGGCTGCATTATTGGTTGCTTCGTCGGGGCTGGTCGGCTGTTCCGCATTTGCTCCGTATAAACATGAAATAAAATACCTATACGGATTCTGGCCTTACTGGATCGATCCGGGATCATATCAACCGGACTGGACTGGCCTGACTCATGTCAGCTATTTTTCCATGGATGCAACAGCCAATGGCGGACTGGATACCCAGTACATAGGCCCTGCCTACTATTACATCAGAGAAAAAGCCCATTCTCAAAATGTTAAGATCACACTGACCGTGGCATGTTTCGACTGTGCCGCCCAGGATTCCATACTTGCCTATCATCAGGCCGACCTTGTGGATGCCGTACTCACCAAATTGCAGGACTATGCGGCCGATGGTGTTTGCATTGATTTCGAACTGGTAAAGAACACCAATTCGTTGACCAGCGGATCCAATACAGTGCTCATGCAGGACCTGATGCTGCTTTTGAATAGCAAACTCAAAAAGGCCAACCCGGACTACGATATTTCTTTTTGTGTGACCGGCAATGTAGAAAATGTGTACAGAAACCGTGCCCTGGCCGCATATACAGATGCTGTGTTTTTAATGGGATACGAATATCACTGGTCCAAAGCCCCCGAGACCGGCGCTATCTCTCCTTTCGACGACTCCGGGCAGCTGGATGTAAATGAATCAATCGATATACTGAAAAAATGGTATCCTGCGGACAAGCTGATATTGGGCCTGCCCTTTTACGGCTACGATTGGGCCTGTGATTCACCTGAACCCAGGGCCAAAACCAATGGAGAAGGTGAAATAATAACCATGTACTCGGCTTTGGCCAGTGCCAAAGATTACGGCAGGTTATGGGATACCAGTTCACATACTCCCTGGTATAAATACCAGTCGCAGGGAACCTGGCATCAATGCTGGTACGAGGATAACGAATCGCTGGCCTTAAAATTTAACTACATCAATGCTGCCGGTTTAGCAGGCGCCGGCTTCTGGGCGCTGGGATATGAAGGACCGGACTCACCTGTGTGGACCCTGGTTAAACAGGCCTTCAACCGCAAATGAAAATCTAACTATTAGAGGTCTTCGAGCAAAGTGGTGAAGGTGTCATGGTGTTCCTCTTCCTGCTCGAGTATCTCACGGAAGAGCTGGGCTGTCGTTTCATCACCCTCTTTGAGGGCCATTTTAATAATATCCTTATACATTTTAATGGCCGTCACCTCGGCCGCCACATCATTGGTGATCATCTCTTTAAGCGTCGTACCGACAAAAATGGGGTCTGGTTTGGTTGTCGGGATTTCGCCAAGGTAAAACAGGCGTTCCGCTATAGACTCCGCATGCTTCATCTCTGCTATGGCAATGGATTTCAGCACTTCATGAACGGCAAAACCCTTTACGCCGGCCCATTGTACATGTTGCCACATATACTGCACCGCCACCTGCATTTCCCTGGCAATAGCGCGGTTCAACATGATTAATAACGCTTTGGATGACTTGGTGACCGGTCCTTGCTTTTTAGCCATGGTTATCCTCCTCCTAAATTAATATAGGCCCTCTTGATCACGGATAAATCTGGTTGCCCTCGTCATCTTCAATAATAATAGCATCCACCGGGCAACTTTCGGCCGCATCCATTAATGTTTGGCTGTCAACGCTGTCCTCGTCTATTAAAATAGCCTTGTTATTTTTATCCAGCTTGAAGACAGTTGGAGCCACGGCCACACAATTTCCCACTCCGATACATAACGTCCTGTCAATTTTCACTTTCAACCTTGTACGTCCCCGCTTCAAATTCTATAAATTGGAGCGGTATAATGCAATTTTACGCCAGCCGCTATTGAACTTATTGTAAATATAGTCTATTATCAAATTAATAGCGAAAATGGAGGTGCTAAATTATGGCAGTTAAAAAGTCGGTTGCGACCAAAAAGAAGGTGGTAGCAGTCAAGAAAGCTGCGCCCAAAAAGAAGGCGGTAGCGATCAAGAAAGTTGCGCCCAAAAAGAAGGTTGTGGCCAAGAAAGTTGCACCCAAGAAGGTTGCGCCTAAAAAGAAGGTTGCTGCCAAAAAGAAATAGCTTGGTTTGATATCCTTTTAAGGAACCTCGCAACAATTTGATGCATCTGCCCGGATAGGCCGTTATATAACGGCTGGCTGTTGTATCGAAAAAATACTTTTTGTAGTTTTAGTAGGACTGACCTGTTACTAAACCGATAACGGTCGCCAGACGTTCCGGCCGGTCGGAACCGATGAGATATTTTTTACTGCCGGCCATGGTGATCTTCACCGCCCTGTCCCCCTTGAGATAATAGGCCTGTGTCCCGGCATTAAAACGTATGCCATATCCTCCGAAATCGTGTAGAGGCGAGAACGTCAGCACTTCCAGAGAAACTATCTCCGCTGTCTTTAACCTGAGCAAAGGAATACCCATGATTCCCATTTTAACCGATACCCTATCACGGGTCACCAAGGCGCTAAACCCTCCGTAAGTCAAAAGGAAGCTAATCCCTATAATCCCTAATACGACTGCCAGCCAGGGTATTGCGGGCCAGACCAAATAGGCGGATACAAACATGATAACGGCAACTATAATGGCCAGGGGGCCGGCATAGGCAGGATTTTGTGATTCCCTGTAAGACACAGGTTGTCCCCTTTTTATCTGGCCTTCGATTTCGGCTTTAAATGCATTTACATCTTCGATTTCTCTGCCGGGGCTTTTTTCGTAATGCCTGTAAGGCCTGTCAAGCTCCAGCACGGCAGCCAGCAGTGTAGCTCCCCCGCAGGTTATCGTAAGTATCATCCAGGGAAAAGGAAATTCTTTACCTGCGGAGGCAAGCATATTAATATAGGCGATTTGTATACCGCAAAGGTCCCCAATGGCCAGCTCGTCAAACAGTGATAGCCAGTTGAAGGTCTTCTTCCTTTCCTGACGTGCCCACATCTCATCCAGCCACGTCGAGAGCAGCAAGAATCCCACTGACAGACCCATTAACAAAATCGAGTTCATAAGTGGAGACCCATACCCGTCCGGCTGACCGTTGAGATCAAAATGCACAGGAGCCTGGTCGGGCAGCGGCATTGCACGGGCAGTTAGTACAATGGCGATGACCAAAACAAGCATGGCCGGCATATGTGTCCATAACGGGTTTACAAGCTTAAATTTCATTTATTACTTTCCAATATAGGTTTGAGCTTAGCCCTAAAGTTTAATCGTGTTTCTTCCCGATGTCATTCCCGGGCATTCCCCTGGCTACCGCAAGCACGAACTGTTTTCCGCCTTGCCTGATGATCTTGGCCCTTACTTCTGTGTTGATTCGGGAGCTGTCTTTCCTAATGACAATAGTATTGAATCTGGCCTCTTTATGTTCCGACATCTGTTTCAAACGTATATTGAACCTCTTACTGAACTCGGGCGCAGTAAGCTCGAGCACATTCATGGCCATCAGCTCATCTTTTGAATATCCAGCCGATTCGCACACTGCATCATTTATATATGCGATTTTACCGGACATTTCCATCAGTATAACCCCGTCATTAATCGAATCCAACATCTGGGCACGCATCATTGACTCTTCGAACAGTTTTTTATTTTCCGTTACGTCATAGAAAACTGAGACAATGGCCGGTTTCTCCAGATAGATTACACGGTAAGAGAAGATCCTTACATATCTGACCATCCTATCCTTTCTGTATACCGGCCACTCTTGAGGCGTGGCAATGGGGTCGCCCGCCAGAACCATATTAATTCTGGCGATAAGTTTATCGCGATGGCTGGGCAGTGTAATATCGGGGACGGCTATAGCCAGCATTTCATCAAATGTATAACCCGATATCACGCAGGCAGCCTTGTTAACCCAAGCAAACCTGTTGTCTTGAACGAGTATGATGCCTTCTCTGCTTTTGTCGGCGATGGTATCCATCATGGCCTGTACTTCTTTGATAACAGTGCTGAGACGTTTTAAATGAGTCAGGGAACCGTCCAGGCTGGCGACGGCCTCCGTCAACTCCTGCACTTGAGATATCATCGGGCTCTGGATATCTTTAGGGATATCTATTCCACTGTGTTTTTCACTTTCCAGCATTGCAGCTCCTATCTGTGAAGGGGCGAAAATTTATTGTACCACGCAACAGTTCTGGCCATGGCCAGCGCAGCTTTTTCTATTGATCGGAAGACCGGTAGGCCTGCGCCGACAAATGCGGACTGTACCTTGAGAAACTCTTCCATAGCCAGCATATCCGAGGCCGGACCCAGCGCCAGCATTACTGGTTTTTTCGATTCCTCATGCGCCCTGTTCAAAGCATCGACCGCGGGTCGCAAAAACATATCGCTTGAGATAAGGCCCGTCCCCCACCTGGTTACAGGATGGAACCCCATGTGATACATTATCATATCTATATCCGGTGATTTGCCGAGCACTTTCACCGTCCGGTAAATAGCTTCAGGAAAGACCAGGCTGGTAGCATCCAGTGGATTGGTAAAGATAGCTCCGTCACCCGGCAGAAAACCCTTCAATTCTTGCCCCACCGCTTCAGAAAAGCGGGGTAGCTGCAATCCGGCAGCTTCCATATGATCTCCGGCTTCTACGCTCGGCCCTCCTCCAACGCCCAGGACGGCCATATTTCTGCCTCTGGGATACGGGGTAGCAAAACACAAGGCAACCAGAACATCTATCATTTCCTGCACATCGGTAACCTGAATAGCGTTAGCCTGACGGCAAAGAGCTTCGAAGACTCTGACGGAAGAAGTCATGCTGGCAGTATGGCTCATCGTCGTCCGCAAGCCCGCCTCAGTGATACCGCCTTTATATATTACGACCGGCTTGTTGGCAGCCGCTTTCTCGAGAATACTGCGGAAACGGTAGCCCTCTCTCACGCCTTCGATATAAATAGCTATGATTTTCGTCTCCGGGTCGGCGGCAAAATATTCCAGCAGTTCGCATTCGTCTATATCCAGCGCATTGCCGTAGCTGATCACCTTGCTGAACGTCAGCCCCCTGGGTCCGGCATGTAGCGGCAGGTCCTGTGAGTGGCCTCCGCTTTGAGACATGAAGGCAATGCCGCCCGGCGCCATGGGCATCCTCGTAGCCAGGGCAAAACGCGCCCTGGGGACGAAAAGCCCCGTGCAATTGGGACCAATGATACGGAAACCCCCCGCCCTGGCTTTCCCGAGCATCTGCATTTCAAGGTCAGCCCGTGCTTTCTCCCCGCTCTCGCTGAAACCGGCGGAAAAGAAGTGTACGGACTTGACATGCTTTGCCGCACAATCGTCCAGCAAGTCCAGCGACTTCTCGGCGGGAATGCATACGACAACATGGTCCACCGGGCCGGGTATAGCCGACACAGAGGGAAAACAGGGCAACCCGTAGGCTTCCCTGTGATTGGGGTTGACCGGGTAAATAGCCGGGAAACCGGCCTCTTTGAGGGAAATCACGGCGAAGGTCGCAAATGATAGCGCTTCCGGGGAAGCCCCTACAATAGCTACGCTTTGAGGATTGAAGACTTCATCCAGGGTAACGATCGGTCTCTCCGACATGTCATTTATCATATCAACAGGTCTCTGCATTATCAATTATTAAGGATACGCTAGACGACCAGCCTGGCCCTATTTGACAAAGCTATCATACGATATTTAAACTGTCGTAACCATGGCTATCAGCCAGGTCACTTGGTCCTTATGAAAACAGTTATAACCGGGGCATCGGGCCATCTGGGTATAAATCTGGTACGTGCCCTTATTTCGAAAGGCAGAGAGGTGCGTGCGCTGTCGCATTTAAGCGACAGAGGATTGGAAGGCCTGCAGGTCGAGTACTCTAAAGGTGACGTCGGCAATCTAAGTTCTCTGGTCGAAGCTTTCGAAGGGGCAGATGTCGTCTACCATTTGGCTGCCCATATCTCGTTGATGATGGACGATTGGCAGCGCTGTTCGGAGGTCAACGTCGTGGGAACAGCCAATGTAGTGGAGGCCTGCCGCCGCAGCGGCGTCAAGCGGCTGGTGCATTTCAGCTCTATTCATGCCCTTTGTCAGGAACCATTCGACTCACCTGTCGACGAATCACGTCCCCATGTCGATTCCTCCAAGGCTCCCCCTTACGACCGCTCTAAAGCCGCCGGTGAAAAAATAGTGCGTAAGGCAATCGAGGAGGGGTTCAATGCCATCATAATAAACCCGACTGCTGTAGTCGGGCCATATGACTACAGACCGTCGCACTTCGGATTGGCGCTTCTCCAGATGGCCAGGGGCAATTTGCCCGTTCTCATTGAAGGAGGATTCGACTGGGTGGATGTACGGGATGTTGTCGATTGCGCCATAAAGGCTGAGGAGATAGCTGCTACAGGCTCCAATTATTTGCTCTCCGGAACGTGGCTGTCTATCAAAGAAGTGGCCGACATAGTCGCCATGATTATGGGGAAGAAAGCTCCGAGCATGATATGCCCCCTGTCAGTAGCACGTGCATGTTCTCCCATCGTGACACTTTCCTCACGATTGATTGGGGCAAGGCCAATTTTTACAACGGCTTCGTTAACCGCACTGGTGAGCAACCATCATATCCTTCACGAGAAGGCCACGCGTGAGCTGGGTTACAAGCCGCGGCCGATCCGGGATACCCTGGCTGATACCATTCAATGGTTCAAAGATAACGGGTTCTTGAATCCTTAAAACATTATGCTTATCGAAAGAATATATTACATTGTCTTAATAACCTGGCTGATGCTGTCGGCGGCGATTTTTATTAGCCTTTTCTTTATTGTCGCCCCTTATGGGCGTCATGTCAGGAAAGGTTGGGGCCCTGCTCTGGATAGTAAGCTGGCCTGGATTATCATGGAAGCCTGGTCTCCCGTAATATTCGCTCTGTGCTTCATCTTGGGGAAAGCGCCCCTGTCAATACCAATAGTGATCTTCTTGCTGCTCTGGGAGGCACATTACATTCACCGTGCTTTCATTTATCCCTTCAGCTTGAAGAATTCCAATGACAAAATGCCTTTATCGGTGGTGCTGCTGGGCATTTTCTTCAACCTGGTCAACTCCTCTCTGAATGGATACTATGTATTCACCTTATCGGGAGGATATACCAATCAATGGCTAGCCGATCCGCGTTTTATTATAGGAGCAGTCATCTTTGTATGCGGATTCGTCATCAACAGGCAGGCCGACTTTACGTTAAGCAAATTAAGAAAGCCTGGAGAGAAGAGCTATAGCATACCGCGGGGCGGCCTATACAACTACATATCCTGTCCCAACTACTTCGGGGAGATCCTGGTGTGGCTGGGATGGGCTTTATCGACCTGGTCCCTTGCCGGTCTCAGCTTTGCGCTCTGGACTATTGCTAACCTCGCTCCACGCGCCAGGTCACACCACGCCTGGTATCATCAACAGTTCCCGGATTACCCGGCCGGCCGCAAAGCCCTCATACCCGGCATCTGGTGATATCCGCTAGTTAATTACGTCCACAAAGACACGGTTGGATGTAAGTATGCTGCCGGGGGCCAGCTTGTACTTTTTCCCCTTTTTCATCAGCATCTTTTGCCCGGCTAAATTATTAAGCCGCTCTTCAAGTCCCTTAGACTCATTGAAACCGTAGCGTCTTGCAAGCTGACCAGCATCCAAACCCTCTTCGAGCAGCCGCAATCGCAGCATGGCCTCCTCCGCCATTTTAGTCTCAACATCTACGATATCTTCGTCGAACCCTACAGCCGCTGGATCATCGATGTATGCCATCAGATCGGAGGCATTTTTCCACCGTCTTCCACCCATATGTGACGCCGCCGACGGTCCCAGGCCTATATATTCACCACCCCTCCAGTAATTAAGATTATGTAAACATTCCTTTCCCGGCAGGGCAAAATTGGAAATCTCATAGTGAATAAAGCCGCTCCTTTTCAGAATACCGGACACGCTCTCATACATGAGGGCCTGAAATTCATCGCCGGGTAAATCGTCGGGAGGACAGGCCGCAAAGGCTGTCCCTTCCTCAATGGATAAACAGTAGACCGAAATGTGGGTCAGCCCGGCACCGATAAGTTTGCGCAGCGTGTTATCCAAGCTTTCTCCTGTTTGCCCCGGAAGTCCGATGATTACGTCGGCCGAAACATTATCGATGCCGCAGCTAAAGGCGACGTCTACAGCTTTAAGGGCCTGCGCGCTGCTATGTACCCGCCCGGCTTTCTTAAGTTCATCATCATCAAGAGACTGGACGCCAATTGAAATCCTTTTGAATCCCATATTCCGCACTGCTTTTAGAAAATCCTCGTCGGCTGATTCTGGATTGGCCTCGATAGTAGCTTCGACTAGACGATCGATCCCCAAATGGCTCTGCAGGCTCTCCATGAGCCTGGCCAGCCTTCTTGCCCCAAGCAGGCTGGGCGTCCCGCCCCCTACGTACAAGGTTCTAAACGACATGCCGTCGTACTTCTCCGATTCCCGAACCACTGCGGACACATACCCGTCAATCAAATCGTCCTTGCCCGCCAGTGAATAGAAATCGCAATAAAGGCATTTGCTGATGCAGAAAGGGATATGGATATACAGACCCGGCATTTGCATGGCTACTCCTCTATCTTCATCAGCGACAGGAAAGCCTCCTGCGGCACTTCCACAAAGCCCACCATTTTCATTTTCTTCTTGCCCTCTTTCTGCTTCTCCAGCAGCTTCCTCTTGCGAGTAATATCGCCTCCGTAACATTTTGCGATTACATCCTTTCTCATGGGGAAGATATCCGCCCTGGCTATTACCTGTGAGCCTATAGCAGCCTGGAGAGGTATCTTGAACTGGTGCCTGGGAATGACCTTGCTGAGCTTATATATCAGGGCCCTGCCTTTAATAGAGGCACCTTCTTTGGGCGATATATAAGACAGAGCATCTACGACGCCGTTATTGACCAGTATATCCACCTTAACCAGGTCTGCGGCACGGTAGCCGTTCATCTCGTAGTCCATGCTGGCATAGCCGCGGCTGACGCTCTTCAGCCTGTCGTAAAAATCGGTTATCATCTCGGCCAGCGGCAGATCGTAGACCAGTGTGGCCCTCTTATCGTCAGGGTGCTCGATGCCGACCAGCGAGCCCCGCTT
Organism: Dehalococcoidia bacterium; assembly: GCA_003142375.1. Lineage (GTDB taxonomy): Bacteria > Chloroflexota > Dehalococcoidia > GIF9 > UBA5629 > UBA1162. Next base: position 18,635 of record PLME01000024.1, read on the forward strand.
GGCTTCCGCCAGCTCCATGCATGGTCCCACAAAGCCCGTCGGGACGATCACCCTGGCGCGGATCATGGGCTCTTCTATATGGTCGATCTGGCCCTCCGGGGGAAATTTTGAAGGGTTATCCAGCATTTGAATTTCGCCATTATTAGTGGCCACTTTATAAATGACGGATGGCATGGTTGCAATAATATCCTGTTCGTATTCGCGTTTCAGCCTCTCCAGGGCAATTTCCATGTGCAGCAGGCCCAAGAAACCCATGCGGTAACCATATCCCAGGGCAGCCGACGTCTCTTTTTCAAAAGTAACTGACGAGTCGTTAAGCTTGAATTTCTCCAATGCTGCTCCCAGTTTGGCATAATCGCTGGTGATTATAGGGTAAACGCCGCAGTAAACCATAGGCTGAGACATCCTGAACCCCGGAATCGCCGGGACCTCAGGGTGCTCGGCCGATACCACGGTATCACCGACATGGATTTCACCGGCGTTCCTGATAAGCGCCACGGTGTAACCCACATCGCCGGCGCTCAAACCGGCCGCCTGCACCAGTCCGAGGCTAAAATACCCCACCTCTTCCACCTCGAAGACCTTCTCCGTAGACTTAACCATAATTTTATCGCCTGCTTTTAACATACCCGTAAAAACACGCAGGTGCGGGATCACCCCCCGGTAGGCGTCATAAAAGGAATCGAATATCAGGCATTTCAGCGGGTCCGATGCGTTGCCCTGGGGAGGCGGAACCCTGTCTACGATGGCCTCTAGCAGTTCCAGCACACCGGTGCCCTCCTTGGCTGATACGTGCAATATGTCTTCGATATGCAGTCCCAGCATCGAATATAGCTGCAGGCTGCAGTCGTCGACCATGGCATTGGGAAGGTCGATCTTATTTATTACGGGTATTATCTTCAGCCCGGCATCTAGGGCAAGGTTGGCGTTGGCGATAGTTTGCGCTTCGACGCCCTGCGATGCGTCCACCAGCAATACGGCTCCCTCGCAGGCCATAAGGCTGCGGGACACTTCGTAGTTAAAATCGACATGGCCCGGCGTATCTATCAAATTCAAGATAAATTCGTCGCCGCTGGCCGATTTATAGGGGATGCGCACCGACTTGGCTTTGATAGTTATGCCCCTCTCACGTTCAAGGTCCATGCTGTCGAGCATCTGCTCCATGCTGGCTTTCCTGATCAGCCCTGTCAACTCGAGAATCCTGTCGGCCAGGGTCGACTTTCCGTGATCTATATGGGCGATTATGCAAAAATTACGGATGTTGTTCATTATTCTATTTAAGCTGGTCGAAATCTCCTGTGTTAATCTTAGTTGGCTTTCGACCCAGGCGCAAGACAATCATTGCTGAGGAGATATAATAACAGCAGGACAACTCCCTGCCAGCGGGCAGCCGTCCTGCTGTTAATTACCTTCGGATATAACAATCAGCTAAGTGCCAGAATTCATTTTGCGCATCATTTTAAGTACCATGCGCTGTTCCGCAGCCGCCACATTGTGCCTGGTGACGTTAATAACGTCGGGATTTACCGATACCGAGGTAATACCCCAGTCCACAAGTTTCTCTGCAAAGTCGGGGTAGTTGGAAGGCGCCTGCCCGCATATCGAGCAGGTAATACCCATTCTACGGCACGTTCCAATAATCTGCCTGATGGCGTCAAGGACAGCTTTGTCTCGTTCATCATACAACGGAGCGCATACTTCGCTGTCCCTGTCCACGCCCAATACCAACTGGGTGAGATCGTTGGAGCCGATGGATACGCCGGTTATGCCCGCCTTAACGTAATCTTCAAGCCAGTAAACCACTGAAGGCACCTCGGCCATAACCCACAATTCCATCTCTCTGTCATCAGCCAGCTCGCTTTTGTCGATCAATTGCTTGCATTTCTTGAATTCCCAGAGTGTCCTGACGAAAGGTATCATGAGGTGCAAGTTTTTATCCTGTTCCCTTACCTTGGCCAGCACCTTCAGCTCAAGTTCGAACAGATCGGGATTTATCACATATCTGTAACAGCCGCGGAAGCCTATCATCGGGTTTTGTTCAACCGGCTCGAATTTATCACCGCCGCGCAGGTTGCGGAACTCATTGGTCCTGAAATCGATGGCCCTGTAAATCACCGGCCTGGGATAAAATGCACGGGTAAAAATACGCAGGTTCCTGACCATGGAGTCGATGAACTGGTGGCTTTTGCCGTCTTCCATAAGCTGTCGGGGATGCACACCGTCGCAAGCATCTATTACCATGAACTCGGCCCTGAGTAATCCGACGCCGTCAACATCCTCCTTGGCAATCCTTTCTGCCTCATATGGCATAGCCAGGTTAACATACAGCTTGGTTGCTGTAACCATGGGAGCCGGCCTGGGCATACCAGCCATGGCCACATCTTCCGCACTCTTATTCTTTTCCTTCAGTTTTCCTTCATACACAACGCCATGAGTGCCATCTACGGTGACCAGCATTTTGTCCTTTAAGACTTTAGTGGCAGTCCTGGTACCTACCACGCAGGGAAGGCCCATCTCGCGCGATACGATAGCCGCATGGCAGGTCATACCGCCGCCGTCAGTGACGATGGCCGACGCTTTTTTCATCAGCGGCACCCAGTCGGGCGTCGTCATTTCCGCCACCAGCACATCCCCACTCTCGAAACCGTTATCCTGTGTAGGAGTAGTAAGTACGCGCACTTCACCACTTCCCCTGCCAGGACCTGCGCCAAGCCCCCTGATCAGCTCTTTACCTTCTTCTTCCGTTGTCTCTTCAGAGGTCTTGAGCAAAGTTGTTATGGGCCTGGACTGTACCATATAGATCTTGCTGCCTTCTATGGCCCACTCGGTATCCTGGGGTCTGCCGTAGTGCTCTTCGATCTTTAGTCCCAGATTAGCCAGTTCCAGCACTTCGGCTTCGCTCAGCACCTGCTCTTCCGCTTCTTTCTTGGCCAGCTTAACCTCCAGGTTCTGCCCCTTGTCATCACGTATGATTTTGAAATTTTTGTGGGATAATCTCATATCTTTGACTTTGAGGGTCGATTTCTCCACTTCATAATAATCGGGCGATACCAACCCACCTACAACCACTTCACCCAGTCCGAACGCGCCTTCTATTACCAGGTTGGTCAAATTATTGTTGCTGGGATTAGCCGTAAACATTACGCCCGCTTTGTCCGAATTGACCATTTTCTGGATAACTACGGCAATAACAGGCTCATCCAGAAACTCCTTTTTCGACCTGTAAAATATAACCCTGGCGCCGTATAAAGACGCCCAGCATTCCTTCACTTTCCTGATAAGATCTTCTTTTCCATGCACATTTAAAAAGGTGGCGTTCATACCGGCAAAAGAGGCCTGTTCCGAATCTTCCATGGTAGCTGAGGACCTGACGGCAACGAACTGCGCCTTAATGGAGTCCTTTTTCGAAAGCTCTTCGTATGCCTTTATAATCTCGCTCTTAATAATTGAGGGCATGTCTGCACTGACTATCATATCCTGTATTTCTTTGGCCTTAGACTGCAGGGCGGACGTGTCATCGACATCCAGACCTTCGATAGCGTGGGCTATCTTCTGCGAGAGACCACTCTCAGTCGTGAAAAGCAGATACGCCTGCGCCGTGATAACAAAACCCCCGGGCACCGGGAGCCCCGCTTTGACCAGCTCGCCGAGGTTAGCGCCCTTGCCGCCTGCTTTATTCACATCAGCTTTACCCAGGTCCTCGAACCATTTAACTATTTCCATGGACAAACCTCCTGAAAGAATCGGACGTATTTAACCTTCATATAAAACTGGTGATTTACAACAACCGCCCCGGAATGGGATATTACTACAAGCACAATTCGACTCTAAGAGGATAATATCGGCATAATTTTGAGAAAACGATGGTCTATTTCTTTTTTCTTTTCCCAGGTTTCCTTAAACGGGGTAAGGACTATTTTACCCTTCACCTCACCCACCGCCTGATCGCTCTTGCCTTCCAGAAGAGCATCGATAGCTGCTACTCCCAGGAAGCTGGCAAGTATTCTATCCCTTGCCGTCGGCGAGCCTCCCCTTTGTATATGGCCCAGAGTACAAAGCCTGCATTCGATTTTCAATCTCAGCTCAACGTACTTTGCAATATTAATGGTATCTTCCACCTGGTTGCCTTCGGCGACCACTATTATGCTGCTCCTCTTCCCGCTCTTAAAGCTTTCTTTCAAATTATGGCAAAGCTTCTCCATGTCCATTTTAATTTCAGGAATGATGATTTGTTCCGCACCGCCGGCCAGTCCCACGGCGATAGCCAGGAACCCCGACTTCCGGCCCATGACCTCTACGAAGAAGACCCTCTCGAACGCGCTGGCCGTATCACGAATGCGGTCTATGGCGTCCAAAGCCGTGTTGACGGCTGTCTGGTAGCCAATTGTATAGTCCGTGCCCCATATATCATTATCGATGGTGCCCGGTACGCCGATAAAGGCGATGTCGCTCTCCTGACACATCAAAGATGCCGCCTGGAACGACCCATCACCTCCTACTACCACACATCCGTCGATGCCCTCGCCCTTCAGAGCATCTATAGCTTTCTTTCTGCCCTCAACAGAGTACATATCATTGCAGCGCGATGTTTCAAGTATGGTGCCGCCCCTCTGAATGATGTTGGCTACTGAACGCCTATTAAACTTCTGAAAATCGCGACCGATCAGACCGGCAAATCCCCTGCGGATACCCGTAACTTCAATGCCATGATAAGCAGCGCCTCGCACAATAGCCCTGATGGCGGCATTCATGCCCGGCGCATCTCCACCGCTGGTTAACAGACCAATCTTTTTAATTTCCTTCATTATGTTAAGCTACTAGATCAAGGTATCAACAATTTAGCACATATTATACTGTAATAAACGGTGGAGGCAACCCCCTGATGATAATTATAGCTTTTTGTCCCGCTTTATTTATGCTGGCTATGTATGGCCTTGAGGTAAAAACGCTCGGTGTACTCCTTGGCCATCCTGGAAGTATTAAATAGAGGGCTGTTTGAACGCATAGTTTCCTTCATCATCTTGATCCATCCACGAGGCAGGCCTTCGGCATCCCGATCATAATACAAAGGGATTATCTGCTCCTCCAGCAAATCATAGATCGATTTGGCAGTTTGATTATCAATGGTGTCAGGATCTCCGCCGCCTCTCTCTTCTACAGCCCATCCATTTTGCCCATTATAACCTTCGAACCACCAGCCATCGAGCACACTCAAATTCAATGCACCGTTGGCCGAAGCTTTCTGGCCGCTGGTGCCGCTGGCCTCCATCAACGAGCGCGGCGTGTTAAGCCAGACGTCTACGCCACATACGATGTCACGCGCCAAATGCAAATCATAATCTTCAATGAAAGCGATCCTGCCGCCGAAATCGGGATCCTTGGCCAGGTTGTATATCTGTTGTATCAACTTCTTTCCGTCTTCATCGCTGGGATGCGCTTTTCCTGCGAAAACGATTTGCACGGGTTCAAGGTTGCGGTTTAATATCCTCTTGAGCCTGGCAGCATCCCTGAGAATCAAACTCGCCCTTTTATACCCGGTAAAACGCCTGCAAAAGCCAATGGTCAACGCATCGTTATCCAGCAACGCCCCCATAGCCAGCGGCTGTATGGGTGCCACTCTGTCCCGCACCCATCTGCGGCGGGCCCTGTAAAGCACGGAATTAATCAGCTTGGATTTCAGCCAGCGGTGCATGCCCCACAGGGACTCATCGGGGATGAGGAGCATGTTTTGCCACATATCGGGATCGTCCTGGTGTTTCATCCAGTCATTCCCCATGTACTGTCGGAAAAGCAACTGGTACTGCGGGGCTATCCAGGTCCGTTCGTGGACCCCGTTGGTGATTGATTCGATGGGCACATTGTCCTCTTCCACATCCGGCCACAAACCATGCCACATCTTCCTGCAAACCTGGCCGTGAAGCTTGCTGACACCGTTTCTAAACCCGGCCAGCTTCAGGCCCAAAACAGTCATATTAAAAGCCTCATCGTGGCCACCGATCGTCCCCATCTTCAGGAACTGGTCACGGTCCATTTTCAATTGGCTCCAGTAATTATGGAAATATTTATCTATGAGCTCCGGGGCGAAAGTATCATTACCGGCCGGTACTGGCGTATGCGTCGTGAATACCGAGGTTTCCTGTACTTTGCTTATGGCCTCTTCCAATGCCATGCCGTTCTGTACCATTTCCCGGATGCGTTCCATGAGCATAAAGGTGGTATGGCCTTCGTTGGCATGCCATACAGTAGGATTCAGACCGAGCGCCCTCAGCACCCTGACCCCACCAATGCCGATCACGAGCTCCTGCAAAAGACGTATCTCACGGTCACCGCCGTACAACCTCGCAGACAGATTGCGGTAGGACATTGGATTCGCATCGAGGTTGGTATCAAGCAAATAGAGCTTGACACGGCCCAGATTCAGCACCCAGGCTGCAACATGGATCGATACATTGTCCAGGGGAACAGACACCATCAGCGGTTTGCCGTCGGGAGTGCAGACGCGCGAGACAGCTACCTCATCAAAATCGACCTGGTCGTATACCTCGCTTTGCCACCCGTCCTGCGATATATACTGATGAAAATAGCCCTGCGGGTACATTAAACCCACCCCAACCAGTGGAAGTCCCAGGTCACTGGCCTCTTTGCAGTAGTCGCCTGCCAATACGCCAAGGCCTCCGGCATAAAGCGGCAGCGAAAAATGTACGGCAAATTCGAGCGAAAAGTAGGCTATTAGCTGATCAGCGCATTCGGGATGAGTTCTTTCAAACCAGGTATTGCCGGGTGCTATACTGGTCTTGAAATCAGCTATGGTCTTGTCATACAGACTCAAATAACTGGCATCGCCTGCGCGGGCTACCAGGCGGTAGTACGGAATATCTTTCAACAGCTTGACAGGGTTGTGCCCGTAGGATTTCCACATGGACCTGTCCAGCACCTTGAAAACTTCACGGGCATCTGGATGCCAGCTCCACCAGAGGTTATAGGACAGTTGACTAAGCCCTTCAATACGTTCGGGGAGATTGAATCTATTGTGTGATTCCATTACCAAACTTTCGCCAATTACAATTAATAAAAGCTACTTTTAATAGGGTAATGGTTTATTATAAGGAAAGCACCACCGACTTAGCAATGTACGATCAACGCCCCGATTCTTTGAAACCCCTATAATTAAAACGGTATACTTAAAAACGCCGCTTCATTCGCAGGCAGATGTTTATCGAGGTAAAGCCATGAAGATTAATGTTATGCAGGACGTATTACAGGCCAATGACAGGATTGCCGAAGAAAACAGGCAACTTTTCCGCAAGAACCGCAACCTGGTGCTCAACCTGATGAGCTCACCCGGCGCGGGCAAGACTTCGCTGCTGGAGAAAACGGCCGAAAAACTGGCCGGCAAGCTCAGGCTCGGCGTTGTAGTCGGAGACCTGGAGACTACCAGGGACGCAGACCGGATCAGTAAATTCAACATCCCGGCCATACAACTCACCACAGGTTCCGCCTGCCACCTGGATGCCAATATGGTAGCCTCAGCTTTGCCTCATTTGCAGCTTGATAAGATAGATATACTGGTTGTCGAGAATGTCGGCAACCTGGTGTGCCCGGCCGAATTTATCGTCGGCGAGGACTATAAGATCATGATCCTCAGCGTGACCGAAGGGGACGAGAAACCGCTTAAATACCCTCTCATGTTCCATGAGTCGGCCCTGATGCTTATCAATAAGATCGACCTGGTGCAATATACCAACTTCAATCTGGAGGAAGCCCGGGCTAACGCCCGCAAGATCAATCCCGATATTGACATAATCGAGATCTCCTGCACTAAAGGCACAGGGCTGGATGAATGGATAGCGTGGCTGGAGAAACATCACCAGAAAAAACTGGGTGAGCTTTCCCATGCATGAGATGGGCATTGCCCAGAACATCGTCGAAATAGCAGTGGAAGCAGCCAGGAAGGAGGGCGCCTCTAAAGTCACGCGTATCAACCTTATTTCCGGTGAACTGCGGGGTATCGTGCCTATGCAGCTTACCTTTTGCTTCGGCATTGTCGCCAAAGATACCATGGCCGCCGGCGCTTACCTGGACATCGAAGAGGTGCCGGTCTCCGGACACTGCAAGAACTGCAACGCCGATTTCTCGGTCGAGGAATATGAATACGTGTGCCCCAAGTGCGGAAGCCCCAACATAGAGCTCACGGGTGGCACCGAGCTGCGCATAAAAGATATCGAAATAGAATAGCTGTCCCTTTAGAAGGAAAAACGCATTATTACTGCTGTTTTTTAATTTTGCGGACGCTATTGGACTTACATTTGGGGCAAGCTCGGTCCTTCATCTCGCTTTTAGCATCCGGCTCCATTTCGTAGCTGTGGCCACAGTGCAGGCATTTAAAGCTCTCTTTAGACAAGTTATATTCCCCCGCTAAATTTGTCATATGCCGGCTTTAATGACCGGGCTTTAAGCAGCATTATCCCTTGCAGTAAGCGCTCTCTGAGTAAATTCTATCTCTTCACTGGTAACCGTCTGGCGCATCTTTTCAAGCTCGTGCATTATCTGGGCAAAGCGAGGACCTTCGGCGGCGCTTATCCACTCAAGCTGCAGCCTTTCGGGCCTGATTCCCAGCTTTTCCATGGCGTCCCACATCCTGTCCGCCCTCCTCTGGGTTGAATGGTTGGCGGTAATATAGTGGCAATCGCCGATATGGCAGCCGGAGAGCAGCATAAGGGGCGCTCCCAGCTTGAAGGCATGCCAGATAAAGCGCTCTGTAACGCGTGCACTGCACATGACCCTTATAAACCGGTTATTAGCCGGATACTGCATCCTGGAGATGCCGGCCACATCGCTGGCTGCATAGCTGCACCAGTTGCACAGGAAGGTGATAATCTTGTTTTGCGGGTTGGTAGCCAGGGCCGAGCTGATCTGGGCAAGGATCTGGTCTTCCATGAAGTGGTGAATGGATATGGCATCGAAGCGGCATTCGGCCGAACAGGCGCCACAGCCTGCGCAGGCAGCTACAATTATTTTTGCCCCGCTCTTGGCCTTAATATCCACCTCGATGGCATTGTAAGGGCAAACCCTGGCGCACACCCCGCAGGAGGTGCACTTTTCCTGATCGACAAATGCTTTTACTCCATCACCCTTGATAAAGTCGGCATTGAGGATAATTGAGCTGCGGGATACGGCGGCGCTGGCCTGGGTGACGCTGTCCTTAATATCCTTGGGCGCCTCCACAGAGCCTGCGAAAAATATACCCGGCGTTGGGGCATCCACCGGCTTCAATTTGGGATGCGCCTCCATCACAAAACCGTCCGAGGTCAGCGAGATATTCAGCAGGTTGCACAACTTCTTGAGCCCACTGTCCTGGTGTAATCCTACGGATAGCACCAAAAGGTCCAGCTCATATTCTTCCACCTCGCAGGTGGTAGTATTTTCCACGCGCACCTTGATATTACGGCTTACCGGGTCCTCGGTCACTTCACCCGGGAAGCCACGTATGTAATGCACTCCCTCTTCCTGCGACCTTTTGTAAAGGTCTTCAAACCCCTTGCCGTAAGCACGGATATCCATGTAAAACACATATATCTCGGTATCGGGATGATGCTCTTTAATCAGCAGGCTGTCTTTAATGGTATTCATACAGCAGACGTTGGAGCAGTAGGGGTTGCCCCGGTTGGCCGTACGGGAACCCACGCATTGGATGAAGCCGATGCGATTTGGCACGTTACGGTCGGTGGGACGCAAGATCTGCCCCTCGGTCGGCCCGCCGCCGCAGATAAGGCGTTCGAACTCCATGGTAGTTATCACATTTTCAAAGCGTGTATAGCCGTACTCATCCAGCACGGTCGGATCGTAGATATCCATCCCCGTGCACATGATAATGGCGCCCACTTTTATCTCGATCTCTTTGTCCGCCATATTCAGATCGATGCATTTCTTTTCGCAAACTTCCACGCATTTATTGCACCTGACGGGATTATTGCCCAGACAGTTCTTCATGTCGATCATATATGCCGGCGGCACGGCCTGCGGGAAGGGGATGAAAGCCGCTTTGCGTGAAGAAAACCCCTGCTGGAATTCATCGGGCACTACCACGGGGCAGACTTCGGCGCATTTGCCGCAGGAGTTGCATTCCAGCTCATTAACGTAGCGGGCTTTTTTATTTATAACAACTGTGTAGTTTCCAATATAGCCCGTAACCTTGGATATCTCGCTGAAGGCTATCAACTCAATATTAGGATGTTTGCCGGCGTCCATCATCTTGGGGCCCAGCACGCATATTGAACAGTCCATTGTTGGAAAGGTCTTATCCAGTTGGTCCATTATCCCGCCGATAGAAGGCTGACGTTCAACCAGGTAGACCTTATGCCCGGAATCAGCCAGGTCCAGCGCGGCCTGAATGCCTGCAACCCCTGCCCCGATGACCAGCGCTGCGTCCGTAACCGGGATTTTCATTTCCTCAATAGGCTGCAGCAGCCTTGCTTTGGCCACGGCCATTTTGACAATATCCATGGCTTTTTCGGTAGCCGCCTTTTTATCATGCAGGTGCACCCAGCTGCAATGCTCACGGATATTGGCCATCTCCAGCAGGTAGGGATTCATGCCTGCTTTGTTGATGCAGTTGCGGAAGGTCGTCTCATGCATCCTGGGTGAACACGAAGCGACCACTACGCGGTCGAGGTTGTGCTCATGGATACATCTCTTGATTTCTTCCTGGCCGGGGTCAGAGCACGTATATTTATTTCTCATGGCTACTACGACACCCGGAACGGTGGAGGCCATCTCTTTAACAGCTTCACAATCCACTGAACCGGCGATGTTCATGCCGCAGTCGCATATAAAAACGCCTACTCTATTGCTTGCTTCTTCCAATTAATCGTTCTCCTTGAGCGCCGTCTCTGAGATTAAATGGTATATATCCACAATTTTTATTTTTTCACCGGCCTGGCCGGCAGAACCCTGGGCACACGTTAAATGGATCTGGCACTTGGGGCAGGATGTCACCAGGAAATCGGCCCCCGTGGCGCCGGCCTGTCTTAGCCTTTCATCCTGAATTTGTTTATTGACCGAGCCGCAGAACATCCATGGATTGGCCCCGCAGCAGACTGCACTGTCCCTGTTATATTCCATCTCGATCAATTCAGCATCGGCCAACGTACGCAACATATTGCGCGGCTCATCGTATTTCTTAAAATGCCTGCCCAGCTTGCATGAATCCTGAAAGGTCACCTTTGTCCGGGCTTTCCCGCTTTCACTCGGTTTAACCGTAATTTTATATATTTCTGGAACTTCTGTTAAATGTTGAACTTCTATATGCCAGTCATTAAAAAATTTGGCGTAGTCCACTTTCAGCGTATAGTAACATTCCGGGCAGGAGGTAATTATCTTTTTTATCCCGCGTTTATTTAATTCCTCTATATTGGCCTGCCCCAGGTTGATAAAACCGTCTTTATCGCCCGACAAAATCAGATCGTGCCCGCAGCAGCGTTCATTAGCCAACACCGTGTAGGCAATTCCAGCCCGATTGAGCAGCCTCATAGCGCCGATGGAACTATCCGTGGATTTGACGCCGATATCTTTGAAAATAGTATCGAAGTAGGGAGAGCAGCCTACAAAGAAGGCCGTGTCGGTGGACGAACTAATATTTATATCCTGAGGTATCCAATCCAACCTATCCTGCTGGACCTCTTTTTTGCCCATCAAGTGCATAACCGACTCGGTCACACCGCTGTGGCTGTAAACCGGCTCCATACCGTGTTCACGTGATTTCATGCGCAAGTACCTGATGAAATCAACATAGTCCACATTGTAATTACATCTGATCGTGCACATATTGCAGCCGATGCAGGACCATATATTGCGGTCCGAGTAAATTTTCTCCGGGTGACGGAGAGCCTTGCGGACGATTAAGCGCGGGCTGAACTGTGGATCGTAGCGGCTGACCGGGCATACAGCAGTGCATTTGCCGCAGTCCAGGCAAAACTGCGCTTTGGTCTGACGTATTATATCCTTCAGTTCTGACACTTAATCTCCGTCTATGGCTTATCGGTTCCCTTTTGTGCGCCGGCGGGTACAGCCAGGTTCTTGATTTCATGAAGAAATCCGTTAAGCTGCTCAATGAAGCCCCTTCCGTCGAAGGGCTCCATCCGGGCCAGCATAATCCTGTCTCCTTTGACACCCAGCATTTTAATAATATCTTTAGCTTTGTTATATTCCTTCTCGATACTCTCGTTAAACTGCCCGTACTGGCATTGCTGGTTTTTACAGCCGAGCAGCATAACGCCGTCTGCGCCGTTTTCGAAGGCCTTCAGGATGAAACCCGAATTTAAGCTGGAAAGGCAGGTCAATTTAATGATATTTACGGAGGCCGGATAACCCAGACCTTCATTGGCGGCGGAGTCGATGCAACTCCATCCATCCCAATTACACGAGAATATCAATATTTTAGCAGTCACATGTCACCTGCAATATCATATTTCTGCCGGGCACAGGAATGATTTCAATGTGGCGCCGATTGTACTGTTATCCTGTCCGCACAGGTAAATAGCCCCTGTCGGGCATACGCTGGCACAAGCGCCGCAGCGCGTGCACAGGTAACGTTCAAGATACGAATGCAGCAGCCCATTGGCTCCCTCCCGCATTTCGATCAACGGGCACTGCTCAATGCAGGTCAGGCAGCTCCTGCAGAGTGCCGTATTGACCTGCGCCGCAGAAGCCCGCATGGTAATCCAGTTTGAACGGAGGTACAGCAGTATCCCGGCGGCCAGGGCAACGCCCTGTGCACTCTCATCCCGTTTTTCATTGCCCGTTAAATGTGAATTGACAAAAAGGCCGGCCCTGTTGAGGGCCGATGCATACTTACTGAGATTGAATTTCGCTCCAGTAGCTCCGGCCCCCGTTTCGGAGATCAAACGCTGAAATAACCTGCCGGTATAGGTATAGCCCAATTTATCGAGGTCAGACTGCTTCAGGGTTGCATCAACGACTATGGCGCCGGCTTTTACCACCTCATTCCTGTCAGGGAAACCCAGCTTTATATGATATTCACCGGGGTGACCGCCTATCTCCAGAGAATCAGGCACCTGGGTTATCTGAAAGACCTTGCAGCCGAGAACTTCCAGAGTCATGGCAGCGATCTTGCTGGTACCCGAGTCACCGATAAAAAGCGCCGCCGGGTTAATCGGCTGACGTTCGTATTTTTGATGGCGGGACGGAGCGACCAGTGCTGAGGCCTCAATCATTTTACGGGCTTTATCCGTCGCGGACTCCCGGTTGTCACTATGCGCCCAGGCACACAGCTCCCTGATGTTGACATACTCGATATCCGCATTACCTTGACCGGCAATATGACGGTTAAGGTACTTGCGGCTGAGAATACGCCTGTCGTTGCAGCTATAACAGACCTGGTCGTAATTGCAGCACCTGCAAGCCGCTACTACGGCGTGGTCCAGGCCGGCTTCTTTCCAGCGCTCCGCTATGACCTGTGCTCCTTCTTCTGTACAGGCCTGCTCTATCTCGGATATATGTGCAATATTCAATTTCGCAGAACTGAAGCTGAGCAGCCTGTCGAAGTCTATAACCGAGCTATTCTCACCATTGCAGCGGCACAGGAATATGCCCTGCCTGCTTTCCGACCGGGCATGATCATGATGGTGGGTGGGATGATAACCCGCTTCAGCTTGATCGTTGCCGTCAAACGGGCCCACGGATAATTTGTCGAGGAAATCAATGTCCGAATCCAGGATGGTCTGCATAACAGCGGACATGAGTTTAAGGTTCACATCGCTCCCCGATTGGCCTGGTCCCGGGTCGATTAAATATATACCGTCCTTGCCGGTCACCAAACTTTCCTCTTTCACACTTATGCCATCAGCAGGGAATTTCAGGATAACATCCGCTTCCACATCCTTATGTCTTACGGTGTCATCGTGTCTGATGGCATTTGATTTACACACCTTGACGCACTCAAGGCATTCGCTGCACAAGGCGCAGCTCAGGCATCTTTGCGTCTCTTCCACCACCATCTCGGCTGAGAAACCCGTCGTCGTTTCCTCATAGGTATTTTTCCTGCTTTCCATATCCAGGTAAGGCATCTCCGCACGTTTGACGGGAAAGGCCCATACCGAGTTTAAATCCACTTCCGCTATCTTTCTGGACTCAATTTGCCTGCCCTGTTCCAGATCGGAACCGGACAGATACCTGTCAATAGATTCCGCAGCTTTCAGGCCGTCGGCCATGGCTTCCACCACATTGTTGGGGCCTCGCATACAATCGCCACCGGCAAACACGCCGGGTAAATTGGTCGCCAGCGTGAGCGGGTTGACCCTGATCGTGCCTGACCTTTTCTCGATGTTAAGGCCGTCGAGGTTCAACTGCGTTGCATCAGCCGACTGCCCTATAGCAACGATCACATGGTCGGCCTCGATAATGAAATCGGTCCCCTCCACAGGCTCCGGCCTGTGCCAGCCGTTGCGCATCAGCTCATCGGTCAACTTCGTCCGGCAGAAGCGTACCCCTTCTACCCTGTTTTTATTTTCCAGTATTTCCAATGGATAGGCTGAGTACTCTATGGAAACGCCCTCTTCCAGTGCTTCCTCAATCTCATCCGCAGATGCCGTCAATTCTTCGGGCACGGTCCAGCTTACGATTTTAACGCTGCCTTTATTCTGTCTGATAGCTGCCCGGGCCGAATCGACGGCGCTGTTGCCGTCGCCGATAATAACGATGTTCGAGCCTATAAACACGTCATCGGTAAGGTTGAGCGTCAACAAGAATGACATACAATCTATGACACCTGACAACTCCTCGCCCGGTATACCCAGTTTGTTGTTTCTGGACGCGCCGATAGCCAGGAAAAAGGCCTTGTAGTCACGTTCCTTCAAATAAGCGAAATCTATATCCCGGCCGACCGTGATACCGGTCCTGATCTTGATTCCCATGGCCAGCAATTGACCCAGCTCCCGCTCTCGGATCTCCCTGGACAATCTGAACCTGGGGATGCCCGTGGCCAGCATTCCGCCGATAACGTTATGTGATTCAAAAATAGTGGGGTCATAGCCCCTGCGTTTAAGGTCCCAGGCAGCCATAAGGCCCGCCGGGCCGCTGCCTATAATAGCGATTTTACTTTTAGACGTGGGAACAGCCGGTACGGCGCCTTTTCCGGCAGGTGTAATAACATTGTCGTAGGCATAGCGATGCAACGACCTGATGGAGACAGCACTGTCGATTTTAGCCCGGCTGCACTTGCTTTCGCAGGGATGTTTGCACAACCGTCCCAGGATCCCGCCCAGCGGAGCAAACCCGTTGATCAGATCGTAGGCCTCCTGAACCTTGTTGTTGGCCAGCAGCGATACAAATCCCTGAACGTTAATACCCAGCGGACACGAGGCGCGGCAGGGTGAAATCTCGTTCTTATCAATGACCATGGTCGACGGCACTGACTTATTACCCGGAAACGGTTTATGAACTGCGC
This sequence comes from Dehalococcoidia bacterium, assembly GCA_003142375.1. Taxonomy (GTDB): domain Bacteria; phylum Chloroflexota; class Dehalococcoidia; order GIF9; family UBA5629; genus UBA1162. Next base: position 34,098 of record PLME01000024.1, read on the forward strand.
TCAATATTACGTTCTTGCCGTCACTGGTCTTTGTCAGCCTGGTGGAACAGTTCTCCTCGCATCTCTTACAACCGGTACAGAGATCGCTGTCTATATATCTCAATTTCTGAGTAGTCTTTATATTGAAATTGCCTTTGGCGCCGCTTATGTCGGCGGAGGAAGTGCTGTAGACAAATTCGATGGAGGGGTCCTGAATGGCATTCAAAACGGTTGACCAGAACAGCCTGGGTTCCACCCCGCTGGAGTCAAAGAAAGCAAAAGCGGGCAAATCGGTGATGAGTTTTACCTGTGCGCCTATTTTGGCCAGATAGAGCGCAGCCTGCAGCGCATCAATATTGCTGCCTATAACTGCGGCGCGTTTGCTTTTCCCCATTTCAGGCAGGCCCTTTGTCGGGTGATGAGTAGCTGTATCCCAATTCGAATGCCTTCATATTAAAGCTCTCGGTGCCGGCAGGAATGAAATCCTTGACCGCCTTCTCCAGCGCCTCACGCGATACAACGTCGCTGTTGGCTGCAAGAAAACCAAGCATGATGATATTGGCCACTACAGGTTTCCCCATCTCCTGTGCCAGGCGGCTGGCCGGTATGGACAGCATTCTGGCGGCAGGTGGGTTATCAATCTTGACCAGCTCCGAATCGACGATCAGGAGCACATGGTCCTTGGCCCCGGCGCCGAACTCGTTGTACGCCTCTTGCGATAGAATGACCACTACTCCGGGATCGGTTATATACGGATACTCGACGGGAGAATCACTGATGATAACCTCGGCACGGCATGAGCCGCCCCTGGATTCGGGACCGTAGCTCTGAGTAAGTGCCGCATAAGAATTATTGTAAATAGATGCGGCTTTGCCTATGATGTTGCCCAGCAGGACTATGCCCTGTCCGCCGAATCCTGCCAGCCTGATTTCCGCTTTTTTCATTCAAGACTTCCTGGAAATTATCTCGTTTAACTATTTTTTAGTCGGTTTCCTGGCCCTTTCGGCCACCACACCCAGGCTGCCGTGCAGGGTGGGACGATCGACATCGATAAATTTCCCCACGATTATGGGGCCGTTCTGCGTGATATCCACCTCTTTGGGATCGGCGCCGTTCTTGATGATGCTCCTCTTCTCATAGCTCTTGAGCGAATCAAGCCCTTCGGGCTCTTTATTCATGCGGCCGTACACGGCAGGACAGGGACTGATAACCTCTACGAAGGAAAAGCCGGGCTTCAATAGTGCCTCCGTAATGGTGCCTTCAAGCTGATGCAGGTGCAATACCGTCCACCTGGCAATATACGTGGCGCCGCTGGCATACAGCAGCAACGGCAGGTTGAAAGGCGGCTCAAAATTGCCATAGGGTGTGGTGGAGGTGCGCACGTCGTAGGGAGCAGTGGGCCCAACCTGGCCTCCGGTCATGCCGTAGTTAAAGTTATTAATGCAGATAACCGTCATATCAATATTGCGGCGGGCGGCATGGATGAGGTGGTTTCCGCCAATAGCAGCCAGATCACCGTCGCCCGAAAAAACCACGACCTTCAACTCGGGATTGGCCAGCTTCAGACCCGTTGCGAACGGGATGGCGCGCCCGTGCGTAGTATGGAAGGAATCGAGTTTCACATACCCGGCTACGCGTCCCGAGCAGCCAATGCCCGAAACAACGGAAATTTTATCAGGGTCCAGCCCCGATTTATCGATGGCCCTTAAGAAGCAATTCAAGGCAGGCCCTATACCGCAGGCCGGGCACCAGATGTGCGGCAGCCTGTCCTGCCTGAGGTATTTGGCTATCAGGGAATGCCCGTCGGCTTCATGATCAGGCATGGCACTCCTTAATGGCAGCTAATATTGTTTCCGGCCTGTGCACATCGCCACCCGAGTGTGGAAGCGAGACGCTGCGGGCTTTGCCGCAGGAACATCTTTCGACCTCATATACAATTTGCCCGCGGTTTATCTCTGGCACTATAAACGTCTTAACCTGTGAGGCCAGCTCACGGACACGTTTTTCGGCGAAGGGCCACAGGGTGATGAGCTGCAAAAACCCGGCCTTGATGCCCTTCTGTCGCGCCAGTTTAACAGCGTACCTGGCAATACGGGAGGTTATCCCGTAAGCGCAGACCACTATGTCGGCATCGTCGGTCATATATTCATCATACATGATGATATCATCAGCATGGAGCCTAATTTTATCTATCAGCCTGGTGACCAGCTTGTCCTGAGCTGCAGCAGTCATGGCGGGATAACCACGCTCATCGTGCGTCAGACCGGTGACGTGAAAACGATATCCCTGCCCGGCGATGGCCATAGGGGGCACCAGGCTCTCGTCCGCCTTGTAGGGATGATAGGCGCCAGCACCGATTTGCGGCATTTTCCTGTAAATCAGGTCGGCCGCTGAGATCTGCGGGATCACCACCTTTTCACTCATATGCCCTACAACCTCATCTGACATCATCAATACCGGCACACGGTATTTTTCCGAGAGGTTGAAGGCCTTGACGGTCAGGTCGAACATGTGCTGAGGGGAATCCGGGCTAAGTGCTATGATCTCATAGCTGCCGTGAGATCCCCAGCGGGCCTGCATGATATCCTGCTGACCGACCAGCGTCGGCAGTCCGGTGGAAGGCCCCGCCCGCTGAATATTCACCACCACACAGGGTGTCTCCAACATGACTCCCAGCCCGATGTTTTCCATCATCAGGCTGAAGCCGGGCCCAGAGGTAGATGTCATCGATTTAACGCCCGCCCATGAAGCGCCCAGTATGGCATTCATAGAGGCGATCTCATCTTCCATCTGGATATAAGTGCCTCCGATGGCAGGCAGGCGGCGGCTCATCCTTTCGGCTATCTCGGTGGCGGGGGTGATGGGATAGCCGGCAAAGAACCTGCAGCCGGCGCTTATAGCTCCCTCGGCGCAGGCTACGTCGCCGTTAATGAAAAACTCACCCAAAAGGTGCCCGTTTTCTGTCATTGCATTCTACAAAATAAAGCATGCCGGATATACATCCAATATTTAACCTGCAGCTTTATCCGGCGAAAATCCTGGCAGCGGCAGATTACGGCTTAATTTCCGAATGGGCCTTATTATTGATGGTTAGCTTGACGGCGAATTCCGGGCATATCAACTCGCAGAACCCACAGGCCAGGCACTTGCTGCCGTCTTTGACCACTGCCAGTTGGTATCCCTTGGAGCTAAGCTCCGAACCCATCTTGAGCACATCGCGTGGGCAGTATTCAGCGCAGAAACCGCACCCTTTGCATCTCTCCCTGTCAATAAATACATATGCCAGAGGTTCGGCAGAATGGTTATGGTCGAAAGGTGTGCGCCACAGCTTCATAATCGATAGAGTAGTATACCATTCGAGCCAGCATCAGACAAGATTGAGCTAAACGGCGGCCAGGCGGGCAGGAGTGCGTAAAAATAGCGGGGTTTTAATGTATTTAAGCAGCGGAGGACATCCCTCGAATGCTGTTCAGGAGCAATACCAGTTCCCTCTGGTACTCATCATTACCTAATATGTCCAGATAGGAAAGGTCGCTGTCCTTTTCCCTGAGCACAGTGAGTATCTCTTGCGGGTTTTTACCCCGGCCGGTTTCTTCAGTGACTATTTTATGCCAGGCTAACAGTTTTTCCCTGTATTGCTTCAACCTTGCAAGCCCGTTGTCATAGCATCCGAAGTGTCCGTAGCACAGCTTGGCGGGCTTGAGTTCGATAAGCTTATCCACCGAAGCCAGCATTTCGTCCAGTTTAAAAGGGGGTGGCGTGGCAGGCCTTACCTTTCCCACTGTACACACGCCGGCTGCTTCACCCGCCAGGAGAATTCCGTGTGCCCGGTCGAACAGACTCAAGTGATGTATGGCATGGCCGGGAGTAAAATATATCTCAAGCTCCGTACCTGCCAGATCGAGCTTCATATTATCCTTAGCGGCAATAACCCGTTCTGCCGGCACGGGCTCTATCTCACCGTATTTGATAGCCAGGTCGCCCAGAGTTTGCAGGCTGGCATTCCACAATTTTTCCGGGTTTACCATGTGAGGCAAAGCCCTCTCATGTACAACAACCCTGGCGTTGGGCATCGCCTTGACAGCGGCGCCTGCACCCCCTGCATGGTCTATGTGTATGTGCGTTAGCACGATATAGTCGATCTCTTCCGGCTTTGTGCCCGCTTCGGCCAGCGCCTCAAGCAGTCCACCTGCAGCAACGGCTGGTCCGGGATCGATAATGGCGTTCTTACCGCTATTAACAAGATAGCTGGATATGAACTTGCCGTAACCGAGTATGGGCGGCTTCAGGTCAAGCAGTTTCAGATTGGGCGATATGTTCGTTACTCTGATACCTGTCATCTTCTGCGTTTAGAAATTTGGCCAATTATACCCCTTGAAATATGGTAATCAAAAGGCTATCTCATTACAGGGATGCTGTCTATGGTATCCATCCGTTTGATAGAGTTCAGCTTCAACGAACTGAGAAAATCCGCACTTACTGGCCTGTAGTTGACCAATTCCGGGCTGATATTGATAGTCTTCTTGTCCCCATTGATGAAAGGATAGTTCTTCAGATCGTTGTTGTGCTTGTGCCCGTGGATAATCCAGCCGTTCCAATCGACGGGAAGCCTGTCCGGGTCATGCACCAGTAGAAAAGTATACCTTCCGTTTTTGATTATCTGGTATTCTTTAGCACCTCTGACATCAACATCGTGTTTTCCTCTTATAAAATTAATTTTCCCTTTTAGCCTTTCCAGCCAGTAACCGGCGGGTCTAGCTTCCTTTCCAAAAGATAGGTCGCCCAGGAAATAAACCTGGTTAGAACCAACGATATTGTTCCAGTTGTCCAGCAGGACTTCGTTCATCTCTTCAACGTTAGAGGAAGCAAACGGCCTGGCGCAATAGTGAATTATATTGGTGTGATCCAGGTGCAGATCGCTGCTAAGATATAATGGCTCTTGATCACCGTTGAATTTGACTCCTTCTATGCCTTTGCTGATCCTGAACAGCTTCAGCGTCTTGCTCCATTCGTTGGAGCTCAAGGCCTCACCCCTGGTGAGCAGCCTCTGCTGTAAAAAGTCGTACTCACAAATTATTTTAGATTGGTCATTCAGGAATGTTACCCTGAGACTATTCAAAGGTAAATAGAAATACCTCATATGGTAATCTTCGTTATCTACAGCATGAGATGAATATTTCTCGGCCAGCACCTTATCGGTAGACACATAGGACCACAGGCTCTCGAACTCCCTGCTATCCAGTTTATAGGCCAGCGTCGAGTGGAACAAAAAGTCTTCTTCTTTATCAAATGGTTGTGTCCTGGGTACAATTTTAAGTAGCCTCTGTGCCAGCTCCTGCCTGAACCTCTTAAATTCAGCTGAAGCAACTATGTTGAAATATATAACCCGGCCGTGTTGACCGTTAATCCAACGAAAACCATCGATGAGATACGGCAAGAATGAGTACCGTCTGCCGATATTCAGGAGGGCCTCCTTGACCCGCTCCACCTGCTGATAGTCGGCAGCAAAGCTTCCGTATAACGAAATATGCGGGACCCTGTGTATTTTGTTCAGGGGTGTCCCGCACAGCCGGCTGACCCTGACAATAGACTCGGATAATTTTCTTTTGCCCGGCCCTATACGTACTTCTATAAGCATTTATCTTTAGTATAGCATGCGATTTATTCGTTTATCCCAATTACAATGTTCAGAGTAAGGATGACTTAAGTACTATATCCTAAGGTACTAACTAATCATTGAGAATTTCTTTTAGGCAGGTATAATTGCTTAAGCGCTATTGGAAGGTCATATTGGGGTTTCATATTGAATAAGATGACCGAGATAATTAAAAAAACATTTCTGAATTTGCCAGGATGGCAAAGGGGGGCTCAGGGCCTGGGATTGTCCGTGATGCTAATGGCAGTCATCGTGGCGATCATGATTTTTTCGTTCTGGGTATGCAGCGCCGGACCCTTCTCCAATGGAAAAGAAATCGTGACGCCGAGCTCAACGCATTCTCAACCTATAAGCAATCCGGGGGCAAATGCTTTTCGCTCCACCGGCAGCGATAATTACAGCAGCAGCGATGTCAGCCAGGTGCTTAATAAATTACAGAATTCGACCAGTACCTCCTCTCAGTAGAAGGTTGTCCCTGCATCTAAATCTATAACCTTCAGACAGGACAGGAACTTCAAGAGCCAAAAGGCCGTGACTTATTAGCCAATCCTCACAAAAGGTTCGCGGCTGTCCGCAACACAAAGGGCATGAAATTATGCTTCCGCGGTGTTATGATTAATACTTGTCACTTTTCAAGCCATCATATAACGAGGTAAGTTTCTGAAATGAAAGTACTGGCCTTTAACAGCAGCCCCCACAAGGATAATGGCAACACTGCACTAATCCTCAATCCCTTTCTCGGGGGCATGCGCGAGGCCGGCGCAGAGGTGGAGCTATTTTACACCTGCGATCTCGACATCAATCCGTGCCGGGGTGAGCTCAACTGCATGCTGAAAACCCCCGGAAAATGTCATCAGAACGATGATATACAAATGCTGACTCCCAAATTGGGTGCAGATGTGCTGGTATTAGCCAGCCCTCTATATATCTGGGCGGTGAACGGCCAGATGAAAAACCTGATGGATAGGATGGTTCCCCTGCTACCTCCCAACAAAGGCCGGGTAATACTGGTCTCGAGCTGCGGTTTCTGGGGACTGGAAAATTTCGACCCCTTGCTTTTTCATATAAAGGCAATATGCCATAATATCGACCGCGTATTTGCAGGGGCGCTGCTCCGGCCGCACGCCGTATATCTGAAAATGATGTTGGAAGCTGGAGCGCAGGTACAGGATATCCCCGCAGCCGCTCAAGAAGCCGGACGCCAGTTAGTTGTTGATCAAACGATAAACCCCAAAACGCTGAGCATAGTCAGCCGCGAACTTGTATCGTTGGAAGCATGGAACGATCGGGTAAAACAGCGATTCGGCCCGACTGCAGATTCATCCCAATAGAGCGATTGCGGTACCCGAACAGTGCGTTGTCTTTCATACAAACATGTAGTTCTTTTGATTGAATAGCTCTAGGCAGGCGTCCACGCTGTCGCAGTCATAAAGGCTGCCTTTGTTCTGCCAGATCTCCTCCAGCGCCTTATCTATCCCTAACGCCGGGCGGTAAGGACGATGTGAGGCCATGGCTTCGACGATATCCGCCACGGCCAGAATTTTCGCCTCCTGCAGGATCTCTGCTTCCTTCGATCCTTTCGGATAGCCGGAGCCGTCCAGCCTTTCATGGTGCTGCAATACGGTATCAGCGACGGAGCAGTGAAAATCCATGCTCTTGGCAATGTCGTATCCGCCCTGAGGGTGAGTCTGCAGCATGCGGTATTCGATATCACTGAGCTTGCCAGGTTTGCTGAGGATTTCCGACGGCACATATATTTTGCCGATGTCGTGAATAGTAGCGGCCATACGAAGTAGATCGAGCATATCGGCATCTATATCCATGTGTTTGGCCATGGCAACTGCCAGGTCAGTCACCCTGCGCTGATGTCCTGAAGTGTAAGGGTCCCTCAGTTCCACCATTTTAGTCATAGTATTGACGGCATCATTGAGTGATTTCTTGAGCTTCTCGTTGCTCCTGATAAGCTGCTCCTCCACCTGCTTCCGTTCACTAATGTTGGTGGCCGAAATAACAAAGCCGGCTATTCCATCATACGAGTCATTCACGGCCGACGCCGATACCAGCACCGGTATGGTGAGCCCTGCTTAGACAAATATGACATTTCGCACTGCGCACGAACTCCTGTGACTGTGCTCCTGGCCAGCAGCTCGTCGGCCTTCTTTCTATCCAGGACTATTGAATTGAAATCGGAGCCCTTTAGTTTATTTCCACGTATCCCGAGAAGCGAAGTATTGGCGCCGTTGGCATAAATGATCTTACCGTTTTCATCCAGCAGCAGGACGGATTCGGTCATGGTGCCGAGTATCTCATCGGCAGCAACTATCGGGGTTATTCTCATCATTCCGTACTTGGAAACCGCGTAGACGATACCTATGCTCCATATAAGCCCCGACATGTCAGTTAATTGTGGATACGCCAGGGTGCCCAGCAACTGATAGAAAACCCCGGTAACTAAACCGAACAGGATGGCGATGCCGCCAAAAAGGAGCATTAACAGGGACTGCCTTTTCTGGCGAAACGCTTTCATCTTTAGTGCATAGCTGATCAAAAGGTAACAGCATATACCAAGCATTACGGTAAAATAAGCTACGTAAGTGTACAAATATAATCCGGGTGCCCACACCATGGCCCAGCCCCAGGCAGCCTTTTCAGCACTGAAAATCGTTGCACCCGACCACTGCCAGTAAACAAATAGAGCTGGCAAAAATACTGTGCCCAAAATAATTGCCCTATTTTTCAAAACCCGCTGGGTGTGTGAGTAGATAAGATAAAACCACAAGGCAGCGACAGGGAAACCGCTCATACCTATAATGGCACCGTTGACGAACAGATGGGCCTCTTCCTCAGTGTGCGCCAGGTTGATCAGACCATAAAAGAAGCTCCATACCGCCAGAGTGAATATAAGCAACGCACAGGCACGATTTATCTGCCCCCTGGGGTTGTTGCTGAAAATCAATATAATCAGCAAGGCTTCAGCCAGGAAGCTGCCAAAGTGCACGATGGGAACAATATACATATGTTGCTAAATAACTGGCAGGACTAATTACCGCTGTGTTTTCATATGTATACAAATATGCGGTTATATGCCAAATAACGCAGTGGTCGAATAGACACAATATTACGAGCCATGTAGATAATTAGTTCTGAAACGTATATTTTATGGACATCAAGAAGAACGTGGAATAGCCATATATATGGGGTACGGCGAGCGCCCTTACTAACTAACCCGGGCAGCCCCGGCTGTGCTCTTCTCGAGGATATCCCGCAGGTAGCGCCCGGTCGCGGAGCCTTCTATCCCAGCCACTTGCTCAGGTGTTCCCGTGGCTATGACATAGCCGCCCTCATCCCCTGCACCCGGTCCCAGGTCGATTATGTGGTCCGCATTTTTAATGACGTCAAGATGATGTTCGATGATGACAACTGTATTCCCTGAATCAACCAGCCTTTGCAACACCCTGAGCAGGCAATCTATGTCGGCAAATGACAGCCCCGTGGTAGGCTCATCCAGTATGTAGACGGTCTTGCCCGTAGACCTGCGTGATAATTCCGTAGCCAGTTTAACGCGCTGTGCTTCGCCGCCTGACAGAGTGGGCGCGGGCTGGCCCAACCGCATATAACCCAACCCAACATCCTGCAGGGTTCCCAGCTTATTCTTGATCTTGGGGAAGTTTTCGAAAAAGGCTGTGGCCTCCTCGATGGTCATATCCAGCACATCGGCTATATTTTTACCTTTAAACTGAATCTCCAGGGCCTCGCGGTTATAACGTTTACCCTTACATACTTCGCAAGGCACTGTTACATCGGGCAGGAATTGCATTTCTATCTGAATATAGCCTTCGCCCTGGCAGGCCTCGCATCTGCCTCCGCGCACATTGAAGGAAAACCTTCCCGGGCCGTAACCACGCACTCTTGCTTCAGGCACCGATGCAAACAGCTCCCTGATAGGGGTGAATGCACCAGTGTAGGTGGCAGGGTTGCTGCGAGGTGTGCGACCTATGGGCGACTGATCGATATTGATAACCTTGTCTATATTCTCGGTCCCGGTAATTGCATCGCATTTGCCGGGCTTCTCCCTTGACTGATAAAAAATCTGCGCCAGCTTCTTATACAGTACGTCGTTCATGAGGGTGCTCTTACCGCTGCCCGACACCCCACTGATACACACCAGCTTGCCCAGAGGTATCTTGACATCGATATCCTTCAAGTTGTTTTCGGCAGCACCCTTGATCACCATATATTTCCCGGAGCCATTCCTGCGTTTCTTCGGCATGGGTATCTCTTTGGCTCCGCTCAAATACTGCCCCGTTACAGAGGCACGGCTTCTCATTACATCTTCGATCGTGCCGGTGGCAACTATCGAACCGCCGTGCTCCCCTGCACCCGGCCCGAGATCGACAATAAAATCCGCCGCCCGCATCATAGCCTCATCGTGCTCCACACTGATTACCGTATTGCCCAAATCCCTCAGCTTCTTGAGGGTAGTTATCAACCTGTGTATGTCAGCAGGATGCAGCCCTATGGTCGGCTCGTCACAGATATATAGAACACCCATCAGACCACTGCCGATCATAGTTGCCAGCCTGATACGTTGCGCTTCACCACCACTTAATGTCATTGAGGCGCGTTCCAGCGTAAGGTAGCCCAGGCCGATATCTTTCAGGAACCCCAACCTGGCATCTATCTCCTTGATGATCTGCTGCGCTATGGTCTTTTCATTTACACTCAATATGGGCTTGCCATCCCGCATGCCTGTAACAGCAGTTATCCAGTAACCCGCCTCAACCGCCGACATGGCTGTCACATCCATGATATTCTTGCCGTCGACCTTCACCGCCAGCGATTCCGGCTTCAATCTTTTACCCTCGCAGGCCAGGCAGGGTGAGGCTGACATATATTTTTCGATCTCCGCACGCCTGTTTTCCGACTCTGTTTCCCGGTAGAGCCTCTCAAGATTGGGGATAACGCCTTCGAAACCCACCGCATACTCACGAACCTTGCCAAAACGATAGCGGTATCTGTGCTTTTCGGGGTTTTCTCCGTAGAGGACGAGGTTTAGTTGATCTTTAGTAAGCTTTTTTATGGGTATCCTCAGCGAGAAACCGTAGCGCTCAGCAATCTCTTCAAGCTGGCTTAAATACCAGCTATAAGTTGCCCAGGGCCTGATGGCCCCCTCCGCAATGGTCAGGTTTTTATTGGGTATCACCAGGTCAGGATCGATCTCCAGCTTGAAACCCAGCCCGGTACAGGTGGGGCAGGCGCCGTGCGGGCTATTGAAACTGAATGTACGGGGAGCTATCTCACCCAGGCTGATCCCGCAATTTACACAGGCGAAGTGCTCGGAGAAAAGCAGCTCCTCGCCTTCTATTATCGAGATCAATACTACTCCTCCCCCCAGTTTAAGAGCGGTCTCGACTGAATCGGCGATCCTGGCTGTATTGCTGCCCTCACCGGTTACGATTCGGTCCACCACCGCCTCGACAGTATGTTTCTTGTTCTTGTCGAGGTTAAAATCCTCTGAGAGGTCACGGATATAGCCGTCCACCCTGACACGCACAAAACCGGCCTTTCGCAGGTCATCGAATATCTGCTGGTGCTCGCCTTTCCTATCCCTGATGAGCGGTGAAAGTATCATAATCCGCTTGCCAGGCTCTATATTGAGTACGGCATCCACGATTTGCTGCACGGTCTGCCGGGCTATTTCACGTCCGCACTGCGGGCAATACGGCCTTCCGACACGTGCAAACAGCAGCCGCAGGTAGTCATATATCTCGGTAACAGTGCCCACGGTCGAACGCGGGTTATGCGAAGGGCCTTTCTGGTCGATCGATATGGCAGGGCTGAGCCCCTCGATATAGTCCACGTCCGGCTTATCCATACGTCCCAGGAACTGACGGGCATAGGCGGAGAGCGATTCGATATAGCGCCGCTGGCCCTCAGCGTAGATGGTATCGAAAGCCAGTGAGCTCTTGCCGGACCCCGAGACGCCGGTTATGACCACCAGCTTGTCGCGGGGTATGGTTACATCTATATTCTTGAGGTTGTGCTCGCGTGCGCCGCGCACAACTATAGTATTAAGCGTCATAAAATTTTCCTTTGTCCGAAGAGACTCTACTATTGTAGCACTGTGAATCGGAGGGGATAAAAAGAAGGAGGCCGGCTTGTAACCGGCCTCCTGAAGGGTTATTTGATTCTTTAACCTGAAAATATCAGGCAACCGGTCCGATGGGCCAAACAACCTTCTTGTATACTTCGTTCAATACCTGAGCCAGGCCGGCATAGATAGCTGAAAAACCGCAAATAATCCCCTCATATCCGGTGATAATGCCTATGACCTGGTTGCCTGTTATGTCAGTAATGGCAAGCAGGAAGAAAAGTAAGGCAAGCGTTCCGAATACAACCTGTAGTGCCCGGTTGAGCTTCAAAGTCCCAACGAATAAAACGGTGGTGAAAATACCCCACATGATAAAATAAGAGATCATACCCGCACTATCCGTTTTATCCCACCAGCCAATTTTGGGCATTACCAATAGCGCTACCAGAGAAAGCCAAAAAAGTCCATATGAGGTGAATGCTGTTGCGCCAAATGTATTGCCCTTTTTCCATTCCAGTATTCCAGCGATCACCTGTGCGATGCCGCCATAAAATATACCCATTGCCAGGATCATTGAGCCAAGAGTGAAAAACCCCGCATTGTGCAAATTAAGAAGAACAGTGGTCATGCCGAATGCAAGGAGTCCCAGCGGTGCCGGATTTGCCGTTGTGTCCTTGATTGACCTTAGAATCTCCGTGCCTTGCTGTTGTGCCAAATTGCTACCTCCTAATAATTTTTAATGAAAGAAAATACTGGCTCGTTATTATACGTGGCTATCACAGAGGGTGTCAACGCACGTACGCACGATCGGCGGCCGCATCAGCGCCATTATCGGGTAAAAAAAACGGCGCTGCGTGTAAAGCAGCGCCGTTTCTCAAGTACTTGGAGTTAGATCCTATTCTTGACCAGATCACCGACAACGGTGGGGTCAGCCAGTGTAGAAGTATCACCCAGATTCGACACATCATTAGCAGCGATCTTGGTGAGGATCCTGCGCATGATCTTGCCGCTGCGGGTCTTGGGCAGGCTGTCGGCCCACTGGATCTTGTCCGGGAGAGCGATGGGACCGATCTCTTTGCGCACATGTGCTACGAGTTCCTTCTTGAGATCGTCCGACTTCTCTACACCGGACTTGAGGGTTACGTAGGCATAGATGCCCTGGCCTTTGATATCGTGGGGCATGCCGACCACGGCAGCCTCTGCCACCTTGGGATGGGAGACCAGAGCGCTCTCGACTTCAGCCGTACCGATCCTGTGACCGGATACGTTAATGACGTCGTCGATGCGGCCCATCAGCCAGTAGTAGCCGTCCTCGTCAACCCTGGCGCCGTCGCCGGTAGTGTACACACCCGGGTTCTGGATGAAGTAGGTATTCTTGAATCTCTCGGGATCGCCATAGACCGTGCGCATAAGGCCGGGCCATGGCTTCTCGATAATCAATGAGCCGCCCTCATTAACGCTGGCCTGGCTGCGGTCTTCCCTGATAACCTTGACTGCAACGCCGAAGAACGGAAGAGTTGCGGAACCTGGCTTCAGAGGCCATGCGCCGGGCAGCGGGGTGATCAGGATGCCGCCTGTCTCGGTCTGCCACCAGGTATCGACGATCGGACACCTGCCGCCGCCGATCAGGTTGTAATACCATATCCATGCTTCGGGGTTGATCGGCTCGCCGACCGTGCCCAATAGCCTGAGTGAAGATAGATCGTGCTTCTTGACCCAGTCATCACCGTCCTTCATGATAGCGCGGATGGCGGTGGGGGCGGTATAAAGGATATTGACTTTGTATTTCTCGATAATGTCCCAGAACCTGTCCGGCTTGGGATAGTTGGGTACGCCTTCGAACATCAGGCTGGTTGCGCCCATGGCCAGAGGTCCGTAGACGATATAGCTGTGACCGGTTACCCAGCCGATATCGGCTGTGCACCAGAATGTATCTTCATCTTTGTAATCGAAGATATAGTGGAACGTGGTCATGCAGAACAGGAGATAACCGGCAGTAGTATGCAATACACCCTTGGGCTTGCCGGTGCTGCCGCTGGTATACAGAATGAACAGGGGATCCTCGGCATCCATTTTCTCAGCTTCGCAAGGTTTTTTAACATCGTCTGCGGCCATTTCATCGTTCCACAGGACGTCGCGGCCGGCCACCATTGGTGCATTGTTATTGGCGCGGCTGACTACGATAACCTTTTTCACACTGGGAGCTGATTGCAGGGCCTGGTCGGCATTGGCTTTGCTGTTGACGACCTTGCCGCCGCGATAATAACCGTCAGCGCAGATTAGGAGTGAAGCCTGACAGTCAACTATCCTGTCTTTCAAAGCATCGGCGCTGAAGCCACCGAATACGATGCAGTGAATGGCGCCGATCCTGGTGCAGGCCAGCATGGCGATCGGTAGTTCCGGTATCATGGGGAGGTAGATAGTGACACGATCGCCTTTCTTGACGCCATGCTTTTTGAGCACGTTGGCCATCTTGTTAACTTCGTACCATAGTTGTTCATAGGTATAAGTCCTGGAGTCTCCGATATCGCCTTCGAAAATGATGGCGGCCTTGTTCTTGCGCCAGGTGGGTAGGTGCCTGTCAAGACAGTTATATGATACGTTGAGCTTACCGCCAACGAACCATTCATGCTTGCCATTCTTGAAATCGTTGACAAGGACCTTGTCCCATTTCTTGAACCAATCGATCTGCTTGGCTTGGTCGGCCCAGAAACCTTCCATATCGTCTATGGATTTTTTATACAATTTCTTGTATTCGTCCATGCTTTTGATATAGGCGTTCTTGGTAAATTCCTTGGACGGGGGGAATTTTCTGTTTTCGACCGACATAGAGGTGATGGTTGCTTTTTTCTCTTCGGGTTTGTCTGCCATAACTTGCTTTATTGATCCTCCTTAAATTTTTTATCAGGGTAAGTTTCTATACAAAGGGTTGTTACTGGGAAACACCATTACAGACTGTCAGAATTGATCAAACAAAAATTTACCGATTTACGGGCATAGTACAACCAAACGAAAATGATACATTATGAAATTTGGACTGTCAAGCTTAAGTCAAGCTTCTATAATTTCCGCCTGTTGCTGGCTGCGTATGTACTTAAATATCTCCCAGATAGTGGCTGCCACCGGCAGGGCCAGGATCATGCCCCAGAATCCTCCAACATAGCCTCCCACCACCAGCAGGACCATGACGATTGCCGGATGGATCTGCATATATTTACCCTGTATCCAGTTGACAAAAACGGTGTTTAACAATACCTGAACAATGACCACCACCAGCAGTACCCATAGGATCCTGTCCGGCGCCAGCGCCAGTGTAATAATAGCGATAATCAACCCGGAAATAACCGGGCCAATAATCGGGATGAACTGGGTAATAGCTGTGACAGCGGCCAGGGCCGGAGCATACTCAATCCTCAAGGCCAACAGTCCCAGGAATACCATTGTCCCGGCTATAAGTCCCAGGATTATTTGAGAGCGCAGGTAACGCCCCATAGCATTGACGATAATGCTGAGTATATTTCCTGCATGCCTGGCTGCGTTGGGCGGTAATATATCATAAAAATACTTCTGGAATGACTCGTAATCCATGAGAATGAAAAAGAGGAAGAACGGCATAATCATAAACCCTATGATGGTAGGCACGCTGCCGGGTATGAGTGCCATGCTCCCCACGACAAAATCTTGTATAAATTTACCCGCGGCAGGGCCGAGGTTATCAATAAATGAACCGATTTGCAAAGCAAGAGTATCCGGTACGCTGCCTTTGAAATTCTTTATCCAGGCGGTTATCTGGTTGGCGCTCATGGTGAGGAATTCGGGCGCTTTGATGATTAAAACATTAGAGGCGTTGACCAGCGCAGACCCAATATAGGCTATAAACAATACCAGTAAAACTATAATAACGATAAATAAAATGACTATGGATATGACGCGTTTGGCTTTCTGAGCTTTGCCCTTAGTAGGCAAAATGCCCTCGAACCAGTTGACCAGAGGCATCAATAAATAGGCCAGCAAAATACCGACCAGGAATGGGACAAGTACCGCCATGGAAATCACTACTAACCACAGCGCAATAACGAGTGCAACCAAGATTAGAAAAGGCTGCCAGTATTTCCTCAATTGGCTGACGTTGGTCATATCTTGTATACCTCTTTATATAATATATGTAATTACGAAAACCCTGACTATGAGAGGTTACCTGCTCCCCTGATCAAAACAGGTTCTCCCAGCGCATTTGGGGATGCTTCTACTCCTCATCTGCGGCCATTTTACTGGATACCGCATCCTTCATACGCCTGACAGCTTCGGCAGCTTTCCCTTTAGTCTCTGATGCCTTTTCTTTTACAATGCGACGTGTCTCCGAACCGGGCTGCGGAGCGTAGAGCAAACCCACAGCTGCGCCGATTATCGCCCCTATAATTAGGCCAGCAAAGAAACCGGAACTGGAATCCTTATTCATCTTGCTCCTCCTTTTTCTTGAATATGCTGCTGAATAAGCTGATGCCCTGGACAATCCCCTGAATCATGGTGCCCAACTGGGTTACCGGACGTAATACTTCTTTGTCGGCATACTCCACGATATCGGCGACTTTGCCGACCACCTCATCGGCCGATTCGAGCAGTGACATAGTCCTCTTGTAAAATAGATAGGTTATTATGGATATGAATATTATGGCTATCGTAGCTATCACGCCCCAGAATATGATGACCAGGTCACGCCATGCTGCCAGATCCATTAAACTACCCTCCTTGTATTAACTATACCTTTATCACAAGTTTAAGCTGAGATAGTATATTCCCGATCCGCTGCTGACTATTTTAAAACCTGCCTTGTCGAAGACCGAGAGCATGGGCTTATTTTCATAAAGCACCTCGGCAACGAAGGCTAGCAACCCATTTCTTTTACCAAGGTAAATAAGGTAATTCAGCAACTCGGTCCCAATCCCCTGCTTCTGGTCTTTGTCGCGGACAGCAAAGGCAACCTCAGCACTGTGTACGTCCTGACCTATACCGTACTGCCCTACTCCCACTATCTCTTCCTTATCTTCCTTGGTTATGGTCGCCATGATAACCGTTTCCTGTGTATAGTCGATAATTACGAATTCCTGCAGTCGTTCATGCGGCATATCTTTCCTGCTGGAAATAAACCGCCGATATAGGCTTTGATCTGAAAGCGAATAGAAGAAATCCTTTAGCAACGGCTCATCGCTGATTTTGACAGGCCTGAAGAGGAGCTGAAGGCCGGTTTTGGTTGTTCTAAACGATTCCAGTGCTTCCGGATACTCTCCTCTTTTGCCCGGCACAAACGCCTGGTCTTTGAAAATTATATTTAGTTTCTTGGCTTCCTCAATCAGCCACGGGCGGAATTTGGGGTGCGCTATCGCTATGAGCTCCATAGCACGTTCACGTACATTCTTGCCGTGTAAATAGGCGATACCGTATTCAGATACGACATAATGTATATCGCCGCGCACCATGGTCACTCCGGAACCCTCCGATAAAAACGGCACTATCCTCGAAACAGAGTCATTTTGAGCTGTGGACTGTATAGTGAGAATCGTCCTCCCGTTAAGTGATAACATTGCGCCACGCATGAAATCGGCCTGTCCTCCCACACCGCTATAAAAGGTCTTGCCGATCGATTCGGCGGTGGCCTGCCCGGTCAGGTCGATTTCAAGTGCGCTGTTGATGGCCACCATATTATCGTGCTGAGCAATGATCAGAGGATTATTGGTATAGTCAATAGTGCGAAATTCGATGGAAGGGTTATCGTCAATGTAATCGTAAGTCGCTTTCCTGCCCATGCAAAAGGTGGCCACAGTTTTCCCATGGTCGATCTTTTTTCGAGTGTTATCTATGGCCCCTATTTTCATCAAATCAGCGATGCCGTCTGACATTAATTCAGTGTGTACTCCAAGGTGTTTTTTGCCGCTCAAAGACCTTATCATTGAATTAAGACGGCTGCCGTACCCAATTTGAATGGTATCACCATCCTGCACAAGGCGCGAGACATAGCTGCCGATACGTTTGGCAATTTCATCATCTACCGGCACGTCAAACTCCAGCACCGGCTCATCGTGCACAATTAAATAATCGATGCGGTCTATATGCAAAAAGCCGTCACCCTGCACACGGGGCATATTGGAATTGAGCTGTGCTATGACCACGGAAGCTTTCTCAACAGCCTCCTTAACGATATCTACGCTTATTCCCAGGCTCACATATCCATGGCGGTCGGGCAAAGATGTTTGAATCATCGCCACGTCGACCGGCACTATGCCGCGCCTGAAAAGATCGGGCACCTGTGATA
Organism: Dehalococcoidia bacterium; assembly: GCA_003142375.1. Lineage (GTDB taxonomy): Bacteria > Chloroflexota > Dehalococcoidia > GIF9 > UBA5629 > UBA1162. The sequence continues at coordinate 52,134 of PLME01000024.1, forward strand.
GAAAAATAGGAGTGTAATCCGCCAGCCCTGCATTTATTGCACCGCGTGTATTGTCGCCAATGAAAAAGGAGTTATGCCTGAAATTTGATTTGAATTTTTCCTGTGTATAGGCCGCCACTCCCAGGGTCCACACCTGTAGTACCTCGGCATCGAAGAATGCCTTGGGGTTGGATTCTACGTAATCGACCAGCGATTTGACCAGGTATTGAGGCTCGGCGCAGGCGGTGCCAATAAATATGCGGTTGCCGGGATGAATTTTGCTGAATATTTCCTTTTCATCGGCAAATTTCGCCGGATAGGCCTGCTTGAACTGCTCCAGTCCCGGATTGCCCCCCTGATCACCCATAATATCCTCCGATGAACTCAGTTATAGTGATTTGCTACATATGAATTGTATCACAGGCCAATCTGCAATAATAAAAGGAAGCCTTGCGCGTGCGCAAGGCTTCCTAAATGTTAAGATCTGAGGTAATTATTTGAAAGAAAGTGTCTGGCAGATCTCTTGAATCGTCTTCTTGGCGTTTCCGCCGCCGATCGTTCCACCCATCACGTTCACCGTCTTGTCTCCCTTGGTGGCGCTGATGGCATAGAAGTAGAAGTTATAGATCACGATCTTAGCGGAACATTCCTGGGCCTCGGCGGTGGGAACCGACCCGGTCAGGGTGAAGGCCTTGGCTGAATCCACTTTCGCCGTTACTTTATACTGCAGGAAAGCTGCACTGGTATCAAGCACGCCTTTGGCACAAGTGGCCAGATCCGGTACCGCGGGTATAACATCAACATAAACTGTATCACCTGTAGAATTAGAAGGATCTACTGCAATTGTCAGTACATTGTTGGCACCAATATCGGTGGTTTTTACCTTCCATTTTGCGGGATATGTTACAGTGAAACCAACCGCGTCGTTAGTATAAACGGTTGAATCGCCCCAGGTATGAGTAACGGCCGTTGCGGGCGCAGCAGGGGCTGCGGGTGCTGCGGGTGCAGGGGCTACGGGTGCCGCAGGGGCTGCAGGGGCTGCAGGTGCTGCCGGTGCCGCCGGCGGTGTTGCCGGTGCGCAGGATGAGGCAATAACTGCCAATGCAATGACCAGGATTGCTACTACGAATAACGCTTTGCTTTTGAACACTTGTTTGGGCTCCTCCTTAAATAATAATTTATTGAAATTATATGAAATTGAACGCTTGCTAATTTAGGAGAATTCCTCTCACCTCCTTTTACACAGTCACTACCATTAGATGTGGCAATGCGTTGTGCTTAAAAATACAACAAACGCCGTTGCAAGTCAAGCATATCAAGCAAATGGATTTCAGGGCTGAGAGTGGAAACTGCATTTATCCGGCTCCGGGCGCCATTTTTGGTCGATCAGCCAGTCGAGGACCCCTTCATATGGATTCTTGTACTCACAATGGTTTTACGTGTAAAATACCTTACTACAGATGTCGCGGCACTCCCAATAGCCGAAGTATAACGTTAAAAATGGGATTTAAAATACTAATTGCCGACAGCAATGCCAGGTTCATGAGCATGCTCGGGCGGGCACTGCTCGATTCTGATTATGCCCTTTATCCGGCTGAGTCTAAGGAGACCGCCCTTAAACAGCTAACCCAATATGATGTGGATGCCTGCATTATCGATGTGGACCTGCCGGGCGGCATCGAAGAGATATTACAGGCGTGTATGGGCAAAGCGAAACCCATCGTAGCTATGGGCACATCCGCCCTCAAAGAAACCGAGAAGCTTATTGAAATAATGTACTATGGCATACCTTATGTAAAGAAATTCAGCGCCGACGGCGATGCCAAACTGGACCATATTATAGCCCGTATGAATGTTATGTTAAGAACACTTCTCATCTTCAACAAAGACGGCGAGTACGAGCGCGGGGTTGTGGCCGGTCTGGAAAGCAAGGGTTACAAGGTTTTTACTGCCGAGAATGCCGAAGACCTGATGCACACATTTTTAATTAGTGAGCCCAAAGCCATCCTGGTATATTTCCCGACATCGGAGGACGTGGACGAACTGGCCAAGATACGGAAGCTGGATAACAAACTGCCCATCGCCATTGTGCTGAACAACGTTTCGCCGGAGATGAACGGCCTTCTAAAAGATAAGTCTACCAAGCTGCTCGAACAGGATGAAGTGTCGGATTACCTGGATAAACTATAAGCTATATTCCAAGCGGCACACTCACCTTAACCTCGGTCCCTTTTCCCGGTTTGGACTTTATAGTGATAGAACCACCAAGTAAGGAAACCCTCTCCTGCATGCCTACCAGACCCAATTTGCCACTGTGCGATAGATCGCCCACGGTCTGCGGTAACTCAAATCCCTGTCCGTTATCTACAATTGACACATCGACGTGGGAATCTTCAAACTCAACCTTGACTTCGGCCTCTGAGGCGGAAGCATGCTTGCTGACATTGTTTAGTCCCTCTTGAATAATCCTGAAAAGTATCAGCTCCATCTCCGGCAGTAATCTCTGTTCCCTGCCGGTTATTTTTAATAGAATGTCGATGCCGCTTTCCTCGGACTTTTGTTTAACCAGCCATTTAACCGCAGGCATGAGACCAAGGTCATCGATAATGGATGGGCGCAGATCCTGGCTGAAGCGCCTGATGCCCTGCAAAGTCACGCCAATCCGTTGCCTTATATCTTGCAACATCGTTCTCTGCTGCTCCGGCAAGGTCAAATTATCTCGAATAAAGTTATCCATTTGCCTGGAAATGGCAAACAAAGCCTGTGCCGTATCGTCGTGCAGTTCACGAGAAATCCTCTTGCGCTCTTCTTCCTGAGCCCTCGTAATTTGATTAAGATAATAGCGCAGGTTATTCTGCATCCGCCTTTCTTCCGACACATCTCGACCTATATGCTGAAACCCTACAGGCTCGTTATCTATAGTCATTACACTGGATGTAATCATGGCCGTCTTCCTCACGCCGTCCTTGGTCACGGTCTGCTGTTCATACGGCTGCGTAAAGGGTTCGCCGTTTAACAGCTTGCGTTTTACCTCGGCTGCGAGTTTGATCATCCCCTCATCCATGAACTCCTGCACCCTTCTGCCGATGAACTCTTCTATAGGGTAGCCGGTCAGGTCCTGGGCTGCTTTGTTGGCGGCCAGTATCCTTCCGTCTATGTCATGAAACCAGATGGCGTCATGTGCGTTTTCAAATAGATTTCTATAGTCACGGGCCGATTTGTAAAGCTGGTCTGCTATCTGTTTGGCTTCCTCATACAATTTGGCGTTAGTAAGGGCCGATGCTATCTGACCGGCGATGGTGCTTAACAGGTCGATCTCGTCCGGCAGGAAGGTTCGCGGCCGCCGCATGGCTACGCACAGAGTACCTATTACCTCACCCTTGGATTTCATGGGAACGATCAGCATGGGATGAAGCTTATTACGAACAACCGCAGGCCTGGTCAGGCGAGCGTCGCTTGATGCATCAGGCACAAGCATAACTTCGCCGGTGGCGGCCACCTGTCCATTGAAGCCTTCTCCCAGCTTCACGTGATCAAGTTCCTTGGCGGAGTCAGCGGAAATGCCTTCATAGGCTGTCAATAGTAATTCGTTCTCGCGGGGCTCGATGGTATAGACCAAAATGACTTCTACTTCCATGACCTCGCCTACCATCTCCACCGCCCTCTCAATAACCTTGGCAGGCTCCAGATACTGGCTGAGGGCATTGGAAATCGTATTCAGAGTAGCCAGCCTGCGCGCATTGGCCCTGGCTTCCCTAATTCTGGCCTGTAACTGCTCCTGCGTATTCTCAAGCGCGGCCACAGCCCTTTTATATCGCCTATCATCATCCTCTTTGATGCGCACGAAGTATACAAATGCCAGGCCGGCTACCGTAACCAGAATTAATTCCAGTATGGAGTCACTCACATTGGGCGTATAGATAAGCGCCTGCGGCAACATCACGACCAATGAGGCTCCGATCACAACCAGCGCAGGGATAATTCCGAATACGAACCCGGTATAAATAGCTATGAGAAGAAACAGGTTGCGCTCAATGGTATGGCGGCTAAGGTTGAAAAGAAATACATTGGATGTGATACCATATGGCCATATCACGTCCCTGTACAAGAGAAGGGTCACTAAACCGAAAAGGACGATAATAACCCAGAAATGATATCGTGTCCAAATCTTATTCGGGATCTTCATGGCAGATGGACTTCAGATTATTTACCTTCAAGAACGGCGATAAAAGAGGTCACGGCAGTTCTTCTAGAGTCAGCCATCCCTTCTTTAAACCATGAACGATAGCTTCGGAGCGGGAACCTACGCCCAATTTGTTAAATATGCTGCGCAGGTGAGTTTGTACCGTCCTGACGCTTAAAGTAAGGCTATCGGCTATTTCCATATTGCTCATGCCTTTGGCTGCCAGACGCAGGACTTCCATCTCTCTATCGCTTAAGACCTCGCCGGGCACCTGAGTGGTCTGTTCTTCGACGGGTGATCTCAGCCGGTTCAATACCTTTTTCATGATCCTGGGGTGAAGCACGGGTTCCCCCGTCATAACCTGCCTGATGGCCAGTATAAGTTCCTCGCCGCTGGACTCCTTGAGCAGATAACCGGCCGCGCCGGCTTCGAGAAGAGCAAAGACATACTCGTCATCGTCATAGCCTGTGAGAACCAGGATAGCTATATTGGGGTAAAGCGCTTTTATCTGCTTGGTAGCTTCGATGCCGTTCAACTTGGGCATGGATACATCCATGATAATGATCTCGGGTTTATATTTCTTGGTCAGCTCCACCGCCTCAATCCCATCGCTGGCTTCGCCGACTACCTCAAAATCTTCTTGAGATTCCAGGAGGCGTCTGGTGCCTTCTCTGACGACTTTATGATCTTCAGCCAGAAGAATCCGTATTTTATCCATTATTTATATCTCCAACACATTTGTGATTATATACACAATAAATATACTATTCAAGCCGGACGTACATCTGTTTCAGTACAAATACCTAAGTATTTTAGGCTAAAAGCGTTTGATCCATAGTTGCCAGCTGCAGATACAAATCCTTCGTAAATAGAGAATAATTCTCTTTAACAGAAATTAAGCTTTGAGGCGGATGCAGGGGCAGGCCCTTTTCTTTACATTTAATAGATGGTCTATACCTTATATATTATCGTGAATCTTTCCCAATGGACCCGGAGGTGAGTCCTATCTCACAGCATATTATTGAAAAGCTCAACCAGGCCACGCAGTTAAATGCGGAAGAGCATGCCAGTTTCTGGACAGGCAAATCACCCTGCTGGGAAATGTGCCACTGCCCGGCCATGATAAGGGAGGAGTGCCCGTCTCCAAAATATCTATTTTTGCCATGTTGGCAAATAGAGGGCACCTATTGTAAGCTCGATGATTATGGCGAGTCTGGAATTGACACCAGCATCTGTGAAGTGTGCAGGGTCTATAAAAAGTACGGAAATAATGAGCCTATCACGCTTAAACTTTTCGGCAGGGGTCTGGATACTTCTTTAAAGTCGTTGGAGAAGGCGGCGGGACGTTGACTGCGTATCTAAAAAAGATTAGAATCAATATTTGGTCGGGTCAATTATCATGTTATCTCAAAAGGGGAATAGTGTTGAGAGACGTTATTCCCCTTTTTGATGTATATAGCCTGAGTTAGGAGGATTTTTATGGCAAAACAAAAATCAGCCCCAGTTCCTATTTCCGACACCGGTAGAGGCTTCGCAGGCAAGGCATTCCAACGCATCCAGGGTATCATAGACGATACAGGCGGCCAGGCCGGTGCTCCGATCCGTGTTTTGCAGCAGGCACAGGGCATCATTGGTTACCTGCCCCCTACCGTGTTAAAGACCATCTCGAGGGACCTGAAAATACCCCTGGCTGAGCTACACGGAGTCGTAACCTTCTACAGTTTCTTCACCATGCAGCCCAAGGGCAGGCACGTTATACAGGTTTGCCTGGGTACAGCTTGCTACGTGAGGGGCGGTCAGGACATTCTCGATCTTATGAAAAAGGATTTCGGACTTGAGCCGGAGGGAATCACCCCGGACGGGAGGTTCTCTCTCGAAATAGTCCGCTGCCTCGGCTGCTGCGGCCTGGCTCCCGTGATTGCCATTGGCGACGATATACATCGCAAGGTCAAACCCGGCCAGATAAAAGATATCCTGAGTATGTACCATTAGGAGGTAAATGAAGTGCCCAAGATAACCTCTATTGAAGAGTTAACTAAAGTAAAAAAAACAGTCGAGCCCCGGCTAAAAATTCGCGAGGATGCGAATTTCAGTCATTTCAAAGCCACCCCCGAGATCTGCATTCAGCAGTGCAGGGGTATGGGCTGCACCGCTGCCGGCGGCGATAAGGTTACAGAGTTATTTGAAGACCTCATTAAGAAGAAGGGCCTTGATAGCAAGATAAATATCGTCAGGACAGGCTGCCTCGGCCCCTGCGAAATGGGCCCCACAGTCATCGTCAATCCCGGCGATATACTCTACGTGAGGGTCAAACCCGAAGACGTACAGGAAATATTTGATAAGCACATCATGCAAGGCGAAGTGGTTGAAAGGCTGGTCTATCACGATCCCACTACTAACAAAGCCGTACCCGAGCGCCTTAAGATCAACTTCCTGGCCGACCAGGAGTTCCGCATCCTGCATAATAACGGCATCATCGACCCCTGGAATATCGAAGAGTACATAGCTCGCGGCGGTTACGAAGCCCTGGCTAAAGCCCTCTACAAAATGAAGCCCGACGATATCCTGGAAGAGGTCAAGAAATCAGGCCTGCGCGGCAGAGGCGGCGCAGGCTTCCCAACAGCTACCAAATGGGGCTTTCTGAAGAGCTCGCCCGGCACTGTTAAATACCTGGTTTGCAACGGCGACGAGGGCGACCCCGGCGCATATATGAACCGTGCCGTGCTGGAAGGCAATCCCCACTCTATCATCGAAGGCATGGCGCTGGGCGCCTATGCCGTCGGCAATGTCAAGCAGGGATTCGCCTATATACGTGCCGAATATCCTCTGGCCATCGAGACCCTGAGCGCGGCTATCGCACAGGCACGTGACTATGGCCTGCTCGGCAAGAACATCCTCGGCACTGATTTTGAATTCAACCTGGATATCTTCCCCGGCGCCGGCGCTTTCGTCTGCGGCGAGGAAACAGCCCTGCTAATCTCCATCGAAGGCAAACGCGGCATGCCCAGGCAAAGGCCACCCTTCCCCTCCGACAAAGGCCTTTTCGGCAAGCCCACCGTTATCAATAACGTTGAGACCTGGTCGATCATCCCGCGAATTATTCGCGAGGGTTCCGACTGGTTCGCCAGTGTAGGCAGCGAGAAGAGCAAGGGCACCAAGTCATTCAGTCTGGTAGGCAAAGTTAACAACGTAGGGCTGGTAGAAGTCCCGCTGGGCACCAGCCTCGGCAAAATAGTATTCGACATCGGCGGCGGCGTCCCCAATGGTAAGAAATATAAGGCCACCCAGATGGGCGGCCCCTCGGGTGGTGTTATCCCCATCGAGCACATCAACGTCCCGGTCGACTATGAGTCGGTAACGGCTCTGGGCGCTATCATGGGATCAGGCGGCCTCGTAGTTATGGACGAGGACAACTGCATGGTTGATATCGCCAAGATGTTCCTGGGCTTCACGAGAGACGAGTCCTGCGGCAAATGCGTGCCCTGCCGTGCCGGCATCCCCAAGCTGCTGGCCATATTGAACAATGTCACCAACGGCACGGCTACACTGCAAGACATTGATACACTGCAGGAGCTGGGGGAGATGATACAGAATGCATCGATATGCGGCCTGGGCCAGACAGCTCCCAATCCGGCAATCTCCACCATCCGGCACTTCCGTGAAGAGTATGAATCACACATCATCGATAAGAAATGCCCGGCTTCACTGTGCCAGGCTTTGTTCAAAGCTCCCTGCCAGCACACGTGCCCGGTAGGATTGAACGTGTACGGTTACATAGCCTTAATCAAGGAAGGCAGGCCGGCAGATGCTTACAAGCTCATGAGCCAGAGGCTGCCGTTGCCGATGACAGTCGGCAGGGTTTGCCCGCATCCCTGCGAAAGCAAATGCCGCAGGGGGCAGGTTGATGAGCCTATCTCTATCAGGCATCTCAAGAGGTATGCGGCCGATTTTGCATACGAGCATAACCTTTCATATATACCTGAGATCAAAGGCAATAAAGCCGAAAAGGTGGCCGTCATAGGCGCAGGCCCCGCCGGTCTATCGGCAGCCTGGGACCTGGCAGTCGAAGGCTACAAGGTAACTATCTTCGAATCCTTGCCCGTAGCAGGCGGTATGCTTGCAGTGGGTATCCCCGAATACAGATTGCCCAAGGATATCCTAAATAAAGAAATCGACAATATCAAAAAACTGGGCATTGAGATTAAGCTTAATACTCCGGTTAATGATATCGATGCTCTATTCAAGGACGGATTCAAGGCCGTTTTCGTAGGTATTGGCGCTCACAAAGGCGACAAAATGGGCATCCCCGGCGAGGACCTTGCCGGTGTCTACGATGCCATTGATTTCCTGAGGAATATCAACCTCGGCAAGCCAGTCGAGGTCGGCAAGAAAGTGGCCGTGGTCGGCGGCGGCAACTCCGCCATTGATGCAGCCCGCGTTGCGATCCGCAAGGGCGCCCAGGAAGTACATATCGTATACCGTAGGGAGAAAGTGGATATGCCCGCTGAAGCAGAAGAAATTGCTGCTGCAGAGGAAGAAGGAATCAAACTGCATGTCCTGGCAGCCCCGGTCAAGGTGATCGGCAAGGACGGCAAGGTCGCCGCCATCGAGTGCTCCAGAATGGCGCTGGGCGATTTTGACAAGAGCGGACGGCGCTCACCCAAACCCATTCAGGGTTCTGAATTCACCATTGAGGTAGATATGCTTATAGAGGCCATTGGCCAGAGGCCGGATACCTCTTCAATGAAACTCGGCGCTGCTAAGATCGGAAAGGGCGGCAGACTGGTTGCCGACAAGAGGACCCTTGCTACTGAGCAGAAGGGTGTTTTCGTAGGCGGCGACGCCTTCACCGGCCCCTGGACGGTTATTGAAGCCATAGCTTCCGGCCAGAGGGCAGCTTCATCGATCAAGAGATACCTGAACGGCAAGGACCTGGGGCCAAGAGTGGACCGTCAAGACCCTGAAACCATCGATTACAACCACATTCCTCCCACCGACGAAGAGACGAGTGAAAGGTCCAGGGTTAAACTTTCAGAGATCCCTCTGCCCGAAAGGAAGTCTTCCTTTAAAGAATGCATCGTCAACTATAACGCCAAGCAAGCTAAAGAAGAATGCAGCAGATGCCTGAGATGCGATATTGGATAGGAGATAAGGCAAATGAGTGAAATAACATTAACTATCAACGGGAAACAGGTCAAGGGTAAACAGGGCGATACCGTTCTGGCGGTGTGCGAGGCCAACGGCGTCAAACTGCCAACTCTATGCCACTATAAAGGCTTGACCGATGTCGGCGCTTGCAGGCTTTGCCTGGTCGAAATTGAAAAAGAGAGAAAACCGGTGCCGGCTTGTCTTTATCCGGCCCGTGACGGCATTGTAGTCGTAACCAGCAACGAAAAACTTGAGAAATACAGGCGTTTAGTTCTGGAACTATTATTCACCGAGCGCAACCACCTTTGCGCTTACTGCGTAGCCAGCGGCGACTGCGAGTTGCAGAGCCTTGCTTATACCTACCAGATGGATAATGCCAGGTATCAGTATTCCTGGCCCAATGTAATCGTAGATTCTTCTCATCCCTACGTGGTGCTTGACCATAATCGCTGCATTTTGTGCGGTCGCTGCATCAGGACCTGTGACGAGATCACAGGCGCCCATGCTCTGGATTTCGGCAAGCGTGGCTGGAAGACTACCGTTTCCGCAGATATAAACCAGCCCCTTGGCGAATCATCCTGCATATCCTGCGGCGGATGCTTCCAGGCCTGTCCGACGGGCGCTATCTTCTCTAAAGGCAGCGCTTACAAAGGAAGGCCCGACGAGTGCACAGTTGTGGAATCGTCATGCGCCATTTGCGGCATTGGCTGCGAGGTCAAAGGCCTGGTCAAAAACAATAGGCTGGTCAGAATCGACAGCCCCGATATGTCCAGGGAGCGCGGCCTGCTGTGCGATATGGGCAGATTTGAGCCGCTCTACAAGCCGGCTGAAAGGGTAACTACCCCCATGAAACGCGATGCCAAGGGCCAGCTTGCAAGCTGCTCTTACGAAGAGGCCTTCGGAGCTATCGCCAAAAAGCTCGGCGGCATGGACAGCGTAGCCGCCCTCGCTTCCGGAAAGGCCAGCACTGAAGCACTTAAAGCTTTTGCCGACCTCAATAAAGCTCTGGGAACCAAATTGGTCGACACACTTGACGGCGACGATTTCCGGACGATATCGCAAGGCATCGCCAAATTTGACAGTAAAGCCGGCCTTAAAATAGAGGCGACTCTCGAAGATATCCTTTCGGCTGATGCCATCTTGATAATCGGTGCTCATCCTGTAAAGACCCATCCTGTGATTGGGTCCTATGTCATGCGCGCAGCCTCCAAGAACAAGGCACAACTGGTTGTGCTAGACCCGCTGCGCAATCCTTTCACCTTCCGCGCCAGTGTCTGGCTGAGGCCTCCCGAAGGTAAAAAGGGCCTTGCCATCAAAGCGCTTGGCAATGCCATCCTTGACCACGGGAAAGTAGCCGGCGATAAAACTAAATTCTCTGCAGAATTCAAGGAAGTCGAAGCCAGGAAGGCCGCCAAGACCCTGGGTATCGATGTCAATGATATTTATAAGGCGGCCGAGGTTTTGGCCGAATCTAAAAACAGCGTTATCATTTACGGTAGCGGAATATTGCAGTTCAAGGACGCCGACATGGTAGCCACCATCCTGAATCTGGCCGGCCTGATCAGCAGCAAACCCAAGGTCATCTCACTGAAACGTTACGGTAACAGCCGCGGGGCTTGGGAACTAGGGATAAGTAATTCTAAGAGCTCTGTGACAAGCGAACTGACCAAGGGAAAAATTAAGGGGCTTTACCTGTTGCTTGCCGATGATCTGGCTGATTCTCAAGCGCTAGCAGATTCAATGAAAGGAATCAACTTTGCGGTAGTTCAGGCCAGCTACCTGTCACCGGTCACTGCCAAGGCCGATGTAGTACTTCCCTCACTTCTGTGGACTGAGTCGAAAGGCAGCTATACAACCCTAGATGGTATCAGCAAATCGACGGCCCCCATGATTAAAGGCCCGGCCGGCATTAAGAGTGACGCCGATACCCTTAAGGGGATCGTCAAACATCTGGAAAAATAACGCCCGTAAGGAGTGAACAAATGGCAAAAGTAAAGGTAGCTACTGTCTGGTTGGAAGCATGCTCAGGATGTCACATGTCATTCCTGGACATAGATGAATTTATTATCGATGTATCCAAGCTGGTTGAGTTTCACAGGAGCCCTATAACTGATATTAAGACATTCACTCCAGTTGACGTGGGCATAGTCGAAGGTTCAGTCGGCAATGAAGAAGAGAAAGAGATCATCGAGGAACTGCGCCACAACTGCAAGATATTAATGGCCTGGGGCGATTGCGCCTGCTTTGGCGGTGTCTGCGCTATGCGCAGTTCGCTAAATAAGGATGACGTGCTGAGGTGCGGCTATATCGAGACAGCCAGCACCTACAAGGGAAAGATCCCTCAGTCACCCGGTGTGCCGGCCCTTCTGGATAAGGTCTATCCGGCCAATCAAATAGTTAAAGTCGATTGCTACATTCCCGGTTGTCCTCCGGAGCCTGAGGCAATTAAATACGGCCTTACCGAATTGCTGGCGGGCAGGATCCCGGTACTTCCCAGCAATATAATGCGCTTTGATTAATGAGGTGAAAAAATGGCGAGCAAAATAATTGAAATTAATCCTATAACCAGGGTCGAAGGACACGGAAAGGTCACCATCCAGCTTGATGACGCCGGCAATGTAGCCTCGGCAAGGTTCCACAACACCCAGTTCCGCGGCTTTGAGAAATTCTGCGAAGGCCAGGTGTTCTGGGAGATGCCAACGCTTACACCTCGTATTTGCGGTATCTGCCCGGTAAGCCATCAACTGGGTTCGGCCAAGGCCTGCGACGCCATACTCGGTGTGGAGTTGACGCGGCCCGCCAAACTGTTAAGGGAACTTTTACACCTGGGACAGTATATTCAGTCACACGCACTGCATTTCTTTTATCTTGCCAGCCCCGACCTGCTGCTGGGCTTCGATTCCGATCCCGCACTGCGCAACGTCATCGGGCTCATTGAAGTAAATCCCGAACTGGCTACCAAGGCAGTTAAAATGCGTAGCCTCGGCCAGACCATCATCAAGAAGTTGGGCGGCAAGAAGGTACATCCCAACGCCGCAGTGCCCGGCGGTATGAGCACAGCGCTCTCCGTCGAGGACAGGGACTATTTCCTCAGGCAGATGGACTGGGTTCTGGCCGATGCCCAGGTAGCCCTTAAAATCTGGAAGGACTTTGCGGCCAAGAATGCAGATCTGGTGGAGAGCTTCGGCAAGTTCCCATCCGGCTATCTCGGCATGGTGGACGAAAACAATAACCTGGCCCTCTATGACGGTAAGTGGAGACTGGTCGATTCCAAGGGCGTAGTCCTGGAAGAACAGTTCGACCCCGCCAAATATCTGGATATCATCGCCGAATACGTCGAAGACTGGTCCTATATGAAATTCCCCTTCTATAAGAGCCTGGGTTATCCCGGCGGCATTTACCGTGCCGGTCCCTTGGCCCGCCTTAATGCCTGCACCGGAATTACTACGCCCATCGCCAATGCTGAGTTGAAGCTGTTCAAGAAGCTGAGCAAATTCGGCTTCGTGGAAAGTTCTTTATACTACCATTATGCCCGCCTGATAGAGTTGATCTACTCAATTGAGAAGACCCGGGAACTCCTGGAAGATAAGGACATAACCTCAACCGATATCCTGGTCAACTCCAATAAGTTCAATGAACAGGGCGTCGGAGTTGTTGAGGCCCCCAGGGGCACTCTCATTCACCACTACTGGAGCGACGAGACGGGTAAGATCACCAAGCTTAACCTGATTGTGGCCACCGGCCATAACAACGCTGCCATGAACCGCGCTGTATACGAGGTGGCCAAGGACTTCATCAAGAAGGGCAATGTTACCGAGGGCATACTTAACCGGGTTGAAGCCGCAATACGCTGCTATGATCCGTGCCTGTCCTGCTCCACACATGCACTGGGACAGATGCCGCTTCATATCCAGCTCCAGGCGCCGGACGGCAGCATAGTCAAAGAAATCTACAGCTAATACACAATAAACATAATTCAAGACGGGTTACAAATTTGTAACCCGNNGGCGGCGCTGGATAACGGCATCTTCATACCCAACCTATGCAGCATCAGGGAAAATAGTAAACCTTTGGCATCCTGCCGTTTGTGCTTTGTGGAAGTAGCCGGGCTCCCCAACCCGGTTACCTCCTGCACCGAGAAAGTGAAGGATGGGATGAAGGTTACCATTAACAGCCCACGGACAACAGTGCTGCGCCGGAGCTCTTTTAACCTGCTCTTGAGCCGCCATCGACTGGATTGCGGACGCTGTCCCAAGAATAGGAAATGTGAGCTTCAACATATAGCCAGTTTGGAACATTTCAAACTGAACGATAAGCGGTTAAAAAAAATCGCTGCGGATTATGATGTGGACACCAGCCATCGGCTCTTTGCCTTTGATAAGAATAAATGCGTACTATGCGGCAGATGCGTGTGGGTGTGCCAGCGTGAGGGCACGGGTGTGCTGGACTTCGCCTACAGGGGCATCAACACCATGGTCTCAACGTTTGCCGGAATGCCTCTATCGGAAACCGAGTGTAACTCGTGCTTGTCATGTGTAACGGTATGCCCCGTAGGCGCCCTTTACGCAAAATAAAATGGCGCCCACAAGTCCAGCCTCCAGTTTGTCCTCTTATTCCTGCCAGGCATCTTTGCCTATGAGAGGGACGAACCTGCAGCCACCCAGATTCTCTATCTGGTTTCCGTGCTGCCCCTTATGCAATTTGACGAGCTCCTGCTCCCACCTGGACCCCACGGGAATTATCATGATACCGCCCGTGGCAAGCTGTTCCAAAAGTGAATTCGGCACAGACGGGGCCGCCGCAGCTACAATTATCCTATCGTAAGGGGCGTTCTCCCTCCAACCCAACTCATCACCCGCGACTCCAATGTTTATATTCCTGTAGCCCAGTTGGCTAAGCAATCTTTGAGCGGCTTCGGCAAGCTCTGGAATCCTTTCCACGCTGTAAAGGGACTTGACCAGTTCCGCCAGCAGGGCGGCCTGATAGCCGCTTCCCGTGCCTATCTCCAGCACTTTCTCGAACCCTTTCAATTCGAGGGCCTGTATCATCAGGGCTACAATATAGGGTTGTGAAATGGTCTGCCCGTGACCAATAAGCAGCGGTTTATCTTCGTAGGCCAGCGCTTGTAACTCGGGGGGAACAAATAATTCACGCGGCACCTTTGAGAAGGCTCCCAATACCCGCTGGTCCTTTATCTGAAATTTTAGTGAATCCACTAAAATTTCACGGGGCCTTTCGAAATCCACCGCTTTTACCTATGACTTTAATGCTGGTATGAAAGTCAATATTATCAGGATCAGGATTAATGAACCTGCAATGATGGCAATGCGGACCAGATCGGATTTTACGTAATCGTAGCTCCTGGCCTGAAAGGCAGCCGCGGCAGTTACGACCGGCTGCTTCGACGCAGCTTGTGCACTTGCTTGAACTTTAGGCTGCGGCCTGCTTGCAACGGGGGCAATAGGTTCAATCCTTCCTTTGGCCCTGGCTTTACGTGATTTCTTAGACATGTCTTAAATTCTCCCGGAAATATTTGTCAATAAGGTTCAACTACCTCGGATTTATATACAAACATAATGCTAGGCCTGCTTATAGGACTTGGTGGTTGAGATGTGAGCGTGGCCGAGGATCTCCTGAATATTGTGTATATCGGAGCCGTTCTTAAGCCTGTGCACGGCAAAGCTGTGCCTGATTGAGCGGGGGGTCACCTTGGAAGTAATGCCGGCCTGATCGGCGTAGCTTTGCACGATCTGCCAGAACCCCTGCCTGGTCAATCTTTCGCCGCGCTGGTTTAAAAACAGCGCCTTTTCCTTATCTTTGGTCAATAATTTCATACGGACGGAGTCAATATAGTCCTTCATTAAGTCCTTGATGCGCTTATCCATGGGGATAACCCTGCTCTTCCCCCTTTGATTGATTATTTTAATGTGATTCTGGTTCATATCCAGGTCTTCCACGTTTAGCGACATCAACTCGCTGGCCAGCATGCCTGTGGCATAAAGCAACTCCAGCATCGCCCTGTCTCTCCTGGCATCTATGGTCTGCAGCCTGGCAGCCTCAGCCAGCAAACGCTGCACTTCAGCCACTGTCAGGGCCTTGGGTGCCGCTTTTACCACCCGGGGCGCTGTCAGTTTGGGCGCCAGGTCTTTGCTCACCTTGCCCCTTTCAGCCATAAATTTGAGAAAGGTGCGAGCTGCAGCAATTTTCCTGGCTACTGTAGAAACAGTGTAGCTTTTCCCTTTGAGAAAAAGCATGTATGAAACCAGATGCTCTTCCCCCAACTCTTCCACTTCATAGCCACCTGCCTCTTTGCTTTTGGCTGATGCTATATAGTCAGCCAACTGGCTCAGGTCGTTATGATAGGCATCCAGAGTATTTTTAGAGCACTTTTTCTCTTTGGCCAGGTAGTTTAGGAATAATCTTATGTCTTCTACCATTTCCAGCGACACCTATTTTAACATAAAATTACACTGGGGAATAGAATATCTGTTTATAGCTGTTTCCTGGCTTTGTCGTATTCATGAGACAATGCTAAAATTTATCCGCAGATGGTCAACCGCAACATTGAACTCTATTTAAAGCTCCTGCCGAACAAACCCGGCGTCTACATTTTTAGAGACGCCAAGGGTGAGGTTATCTATGTTGGCAAGGCCTCCAACTTGCGCAACAGGGTGAAGAGCTACTTCAAGCAGACCCCCAACCTCCCCGAAAAGACGGAGCAGCTCACGGCCAGGGCCAATATAATCGACTTTGTAGTCACTGAGTCCGAGATCGCCGCCCTGATACTCGAATGCCAATTGATCAAAAAATACAGACCTCATTTCAACGTGCTGCTCAAAGACGATAAGAGTTTTCCATATATCAAAGTCGATGTCAAAAATGATTGGCCGACCATCAATATAACCAGGCGGCGTTACAACGACGGCGCCAGGTACATCGGACGCATACCCAGCGCCTGGTCGGCCAGGCAAACTTATGACCTGATACGGAAAATATTTCCCCTGCGCTCCTGTAACAAGGCGATTACGGGCAAAGAAACCCGGCCCTGTCTTAAATTCCATATAGGACGCTGTTTGGGCCCATGCATCGGGGCCATAACCAGGGAGGAATATGGGGAACTGGTCAGGCGAACCGTCGATCTGCTGGAAGGTAAAGAGGAATTGGTTATACGCGAGCTGAAAGCCGGCATGAAGAAAGCCTCAGAGAATACGGAGTTCGAAAAAGCGGCCGAAATCAGGGATCAGATACATTCGATTCAGGCTGTGATCGCCAGCAACAAAATAACCTTTAATGTCCGTGGCGAGCAGGACGTCATCGCGCTTGCCCGCGACAGGGATATCGCCTGTGTACGCATTTTTTCCGTTAAGGATTCCAGGCTTATGGGAGATGAGCATTACATCATAGAGAAGTCGTTGGATGAGAGCGATGCCCAGCTACTGGAAAGCTTCATCAAGCTTTATTATTCGTCAACTGATCATATACCGGGGTTGATATTAATTCAGTCCCCCATAAATGAGACGGGCCTGTTGAGCGAATGGCTGGCAAGCAGGAAGGGGGCCAGGGTGGAGTTCAGGGTACCCCATAAAGGAGCGGGCTTACGCCTGATGGAAATGGTGGCGGAGAACGCACGCCAGCAGCTTGAAATTTATAAGAGCAAAAAAATGGCCCGGCCGGAATACCTCAACATCCTGGCAAACCTGAAAAGCATACTCAATATCGCCGAGGTCCCCCACAGAATCGAGGCCTACGATATCTCGAATATCCAGGGCGCTATGGCAGTAGGCAGCATGGTGGTATTCGAGAACGGTGTCCCCAAACCGTCGCTTTATAGGCGCTTCAAAATCAAATTTATCGACCATACGGATGACTATGCCATGATGCGCGAGGTATTGCACAGACGCTTCAAAGGCTACGTCGACGCGGTTGACAAGTGGTCTACTCTCCCGGACCTGGTTCTGATCGACGGCGGCAAAGGGCACCTCAATGCCGCCGGTACTGCTATGCGGGAATTGAGCGTTGATAATGTACCCATCATCAGCATTGCCAAGGAAAATGAAGATATCTTTCAGCCCGGAAGACTAGACTCCGTCCCCTTCGACAAATCGTCCGAGGAGATACACCTGCTGCAAAGGATTAGAGATGAAGCCCACCGCTTTGCCGTCACTTACCACAGACAACTGAGGTCTAAAAAGAGCCGTGAATCGCAACTCGACAGTGTGGCAGGCATCGGTCCGGCACGCAAAAAAGCCCTGATCAAAAGGTTCGGATCGGTGCGCAATATCAAGGACGCCACTATTGAGGAGCTGGCCACGGTAAACGGGATAAACGAGGCATTGGCCAGGACCATTTTGGAATCACTGGTCTAAATACTACTCTCTGTCGACCTCGTCCAGGTCGAAGACCATTCCGTCCCGGGCAGCTATTACCTTTACACCCGTATCATCGCTCACCCTGCGCTCTATTTCCCAGGGCTTGGTCTTCCACATGGTTATCCCGAAGTGGGTTAATATAGCGATTTTAGGCTTTATTTCCCTGATGATCTTTTCAGCATCGGGCAGCGCCAGGTGATCGACCGGCAGCCAGCTTTCCAGGCTCAACACATTTATTATGACAAGGTCAGCCCGGTAATGGCCGGAAAGGGAATCAAATATCCTGGTGTCGGTTATCCAGGAAAATTTGTGTCTGGGAGTCTGAAAAACAAACCCGTAAGTGTCCACCTGATGGATGTGTTTGACAGGAGTGGTGAACGATACATCGCCCAGCTGATATCGCTTTCTCTCCTCCAGAACATCCACCCTTTCCGGAAAATTCTGCAGGTACGGCAATATCACTGCGCCATTGTTGAAGGCATCGGCCGGGGCAAATACGCTGCCCCTTTTTTTCCAGCCACCTTCGGTCATAGCTTCAATCATCACATTTATGTCAACAGAATGATCCAGATGCTTGTGAGATAAAATTATGGCATCCAGCTTTGTCGGGTCGCATTTATACTTGATGGCGTAAACCAGCGAGCCTGGTCCGGGGTCCATCAGCAGCTGTATATTTCCCAGGTTCATCCAGACGCCGCCTGTAGCCAGGAGTTGCTTTGCCACCGTGAACCTGGCCCCACCCGTTCCCAGGAAGGTGATAGTATCTTTGAGCGAATTCACAATCATAATTATATCAGCATGTCTGATTTATACTGAAAATGCCGTTTCTGTTACAATTCTTGAAATTCCTTTTACAGGCGATGATGCATGAAGAAATGGGAGATGGCTAGCGCCAAGCTGATATCGGACTATCACGATAAGACCGGCAGCTGGCTAACTCTGGGTACCGTAGAATCGGCCACGGGCGGAAGGATCGCCGATAAGATTACTAACATACCCGGCAGCTCCAACTACTTCAAAGGTTCCATAGTCACTTATAGCAACGATATGAAGATGCAGGTGGCAGGCGTAAAAGAGGACACTTTGAAGCTCCACGGTGCTGTCAGCCTGGAAACGGCCAAAGAAATGGCGGAAGGCGGACGCAAGCTGCTGCACGTTGATGTCTGCATATCCACAACGGGAATCGCCGGACCTGATGGGGCCACCCCCCTCAAGCCCATCGGTCTTTTTTACATGGGGCTGTCTACATCCGCCGACACTACCCATCATAAGTTTATTTTCAGAGGAAAGAGGGAGGAGATAAAAGAAAAGGCCGCTGAAGCTGCGCTTCAAATACTCAGCGAGCATTTCCAGAAACGGCTGGACGAAGTAATCGATAGGCCCTTCGAGGTCAAGAACGTGGTCACGTGCTTCCTGGAACACCGCAACATGATTTTGATACTGAGGCGCAGCCATCGGGTGGGCACCTATCAGAGAGCCTGGGCGGGCGTGAGCGGGTATATCGAGACCGACCCTCTGGACCAGGCCTTCACGGAAATAAGGGAGGAAACGGGCCTCTTTAAAAGTTCCATCAGGCTCATCAAGCAGGGCAAGCCCCTGGAAGTGATAGATAGAAAATTGAACCGGAAATGGATCGTCCACCCCTTCCTTTTCCACGTGACCGATCCGGACAGAATTAAAACGGACTGGGAGCACACCGAGTCCAAATGGATCAAGCCAGGGGACCTGCCAAAATTTAAGACGGTTCCGGGTCTCTCCAACGCTCTCGACAACGTCCTCGACTGATAGGAAGTGGGCAATATGGCGCCGGCGCCATATCTGATATAATCGCGCAACCGGGTAACTCAGCATAATAATATGTTAGCTATCGTAAATACAGCGGCAATGGTCGGGATGGACGCCCTGATGGTGAAGGTTGAGGTTGATATCTCGCCCGGCCTGCCCAACACTCTCATAGTCGGCCTGCCGGATACGGCCGTTAAAGAGGCCAGGGATCGTGTCAGGGCCGCCATCAGGAACTCCGGCGGCACTTTCCCAATGAAGCGCATTACAGTCAATCTGGCGCCCGCCGACTTAAAGAAAATAGGGCCTACCTACGACCTGCCCATCGCTATTGGCGTGCTCGTCAGCTCGGGACAGATAAGCCTGGATACCACCGATGCACTTTTCCTGGGCGAGCTTTCCCTGGATGGAAGCGTTCGTCATATCCACGGCATCCTGCCCATGGTAGCCATGGCCAAAGAAAATGGTATTGCCAGGGTCTTTGTACCCGCCGATGACGCGGCGGAGGCATCATTAATCACCGGCGTTAAGGTATTCCCCGTAATTTCATTAAGCCAACTGGTCAGCTATTTCCTGGGCGAGACAGATATACAGGAATTTGCGGGGGATATATCATGGCAAGAAAGCTCTGGTGAGGACCACCGGATAGACCTGTCCCACATCAAAGGCCAGGAACATGCCAAAAGGGCCCTGGAAGTGGCGGCGGCAGGCGGGCACAACGTGTTAATGGTCGGGCCTCCGGGCAGTGGAAAAACCATGCTGGCAAGGGCGCTGGCCACCATCCTGCCTGTATTGGCTTTGAACGAGGCTATCGAGGTTACCAAGATCTACAGTATAACCGGCCTGATATCCAAAGATCTGCCGCTGATAAAACAGCGGCCTTTCAGGTCTCCGCACTACACCACTTCTCATGCCGGACTGGTGGGCGGGGGCCGTATACCTCATCCCGGTGAGATAAGCCTCAGCCACCGCGGCGTGCTATTTCTGGATGAGTTCCCCGAGTTTAACCACATGGCACTAGAATCATTGAGGCAGCCCATGGAAGACAGGGTTGTCACTATCAGCCGCGCCGAGGGCAGCCTTACGTTCCCGGCTAATTTTATCCTGGTCGAGTGTAATTAATACACCCGTCCTTTATGGGTATTGCACCAGTTATAGTCACAGTATCTTCATCCACCCAAACCACCACCTGTAAAGCATCGAGTGCAAGCCGTTTCTCCTCATATCCGAAGTTTTTAAGATTCGCCCTAGCTAAATCGCAGAATTGCTCTAAGCCCGCCACCTCAATATCGCTTTGCTTTGCCCTTTCCAGTTTTTCTTTGAGTTCTGCTTCTAGTTTCCGCAAGTCAACCCTTTGCTTATTTATTTTTTCGTTCTCACGTGCCACCGTATCAGAAGGGAAGCCCTTCAGCGCCCATTGGAGAAGTTCCTGCTGTTGCCTGTCCAATTCTGACAGTCTCTGAGTGACTTGCGCATATTCATCCTGTAGGAAACCGTCCAATCTCCCTTCTGCCCTTCGTCTTTCAACTTCACTGAGAATGAAAGCTGGATTTTGAAGAAGTCTTTCAATTTCCGCCCAAACAAGCTTCTCCAGCTTGTCGGCATTGAGATTATGATTAGTACACTGTATGGGAGCTACCATCCTTAATTTTCCTGCACACCGATAGTATTTATGGGGATGGACTTTTTTGCCCCAAATGATCCTCTTTAAAAAGCCCCAATAGTTTCTCCCGCATTTACGGCATTTCATGTGACCGCTTAACAGGTATTCCTGCTTCATATTTCGCTTTGAGCGTTCCCGGTTCCTCTTCAACTGTGCCTGTGCAGCCTCAAATACATTGCTGTCAATGATTGGCGGTGTAGCTCCAGGGATGGATACCCAATCAGTTTGCGGCTTCCAAATTATGCCGGTCTTCCTCGTCTTGCTTCCTTTCGGTAGCCTCTTTTTGGGTTCCCCAAACGTCTGTGTAAAGACATACGTCTCACCAATATATGCTCGGTTCTTGAGTATCCGCCAAACTTCGCTAGCATACCAGATGGCCTTCGCTGAAGGCGTTGGCACACCGAGCTCCCGCAATTTATAGGCGATTCTATCTATGCCTATGCCTTCATTTACAAACCAATGGAATATTTGTTTGACCCAGTTAGACTCGGACTTATTTTCATAACGGATACCCTCACCTACTCCTTTACCACTGACATAGGTATAGCCGTACAGTCGCGCTCTCCTCCCGCTAGGCATCCTGCCTGCCTTCACCCTCTCCCTGATTCCTCGTTGCGTCCTCTCGCGTATTTTTTCGGCTTCAAGCTTGGCCGCAAAGCCCTTTATATGGGTAATCAGTTTGCCCATGTCGGAAGTATCTATATCTTCGGTGACTAAGACCAGCTTGACATGATTTCGCTCAAGGTCATCTTGGATAATGATGCAGTGTACTGGGTCGCGGGATAGTCGGTCTAAAGCATAGGCGATGACCACTCCCAACTCACCATCTCTTGCCGCCTGCCTGAGTTGTTGCAGTTTAGGACGATCTATCGTCAGCCCTGAGTATGTCTCTATGAAAACTGTATCTTCGGTTATCTCATAACCGAGTTCTATGGCTTTCGCCAGACAGGCCGCTTGCTGGCTCTGTAAACTTGTACCTTCCCGTTCCTGATCTTCCGTCGAGACCCGGCAATATATGGCTGCTTTTTTTCGAACCCCGTTATCTTTTATCATTTTGCGCAAGATACGATATAGTTAATGAATTCAATGGTCAATATCGCCCTTTAAACTACCTTATTACCGAAAATCGAAACCTATAATGTCACCGCCGATATGGATTTTCGGTAATAAGCAATTTAATTCGGGGCGAATAGCTCAGTCGTTTCCAATAATTCCCCTATGCTCTTTCTGAGCCTCCATTTATATGGGGTGGTCTTTTTAATTTGCTTGCCTTCCTCCACATCGACTTTCCTTTTCAGCACTCCGATTTGCAGCATGTCCTCTAGCGCCAGGGTAAGTGTCGATTGCGGAATATTGAGTTTTAGAGATAGTTTCTTATTGGAATGCCATTTGCCATCTGATAGCTCTTGAATCAAAGCTATTCTCCTCTGCGGCACAGTATCCCTGCCAACTACCCTGACGACTTTATATTCGTTTTCAGTCATCAGCACTTTGCCTCTGAGAGCAGCTAGACCTTTCCCCAACTTTGCAAGAGATTTTGCTAACCGACCCGGCCCTTCAATATCCGGCTGATAGTTGACCGTCTTATCGTAAGAGTTTCGGCTTACGGGACTTCTGAGCCTCGAAACAAGGTCGGCAAGGGACGCCAGTTTCTGCCTTATTTCGTCTGGTATGTCCACCGCTTTTGGCTCCAGAGCGTCCTCCACGGCTGCGAATAAGGCGTCCGCTATCTCATCTCGCATGATTGCTTCCAAGCCCTCATCTTTCATAGCCAGTGATGCCACCTCGTGCCTGTCCCCAGTATCCGATCGGAATCGATAAAGCAGATATCGGTTCCCTAACTCGCCAATTACTGCATGATGGGCTTCAATCGCTGTTGTTACAGCGCCCAGTAGCCCTATCCTGCCCTTCCATTTCACGACCTTGCCATTTCCATAATCCTTCTGATATGCCCCATCATAAATCTCCCTCAATTGCTGTAGAATCGTTGCCTTGTCATCATGCCGCAATACCAATATTGTCCCGAAGTCTTTGACAACCAACGTAACGACTTTCGGCAGCCTCTGTAACAATCCGGCCTTCTTCTTTTTGTCGAAACCACTCATAAAAGTGTTTGCCGTGAAGCCACCTAACGGGTGAATGTGCTCCCCGCAACTAAAAAGGCCGCGGATAATTTCGCTCTTTCCGCTGCTGGAAGGCCCTACCAATAACAGCCAGACGGGATCGCCGGGAGCTTTGTTCGCAACGACGACCGCCAAAGCCAGATCGATTACATTCGGGTCTTTCAACTTCAGCCATTTAAGGGTTGTCTTCCTTGCCTTAGATAGTGCATCTGCTTGATCTCCCGCAGCATCTATTGATAACGGTATGCGCTCTTTACGCATTTTTCCACCTCGTGATATGGGAACGGAGGAATACACATATCCGCGCCCATCTCGCATAATACCAATGTTGTCTCATACTCCATTCCTTTGTTTCTGCAACGGCAAGCATATCTGAAGCAGGCGTCATCACGTCCACCCTTTGACACACCCTCAAGAAAATCAGTATCCAGCCCATTATTAGCCCTATGTGCGTGGCGTTCCTGATTTCTTGTAGGAGACTCACGGTCAATACCGAGGTCACTATCAATTTCAATACCCAGTTCGACCAATGACCCAATTTTGAGAACTCGCCGTTCTGCTTTGCCGAGAAACTGATAAATGGCACCGCTAGGATGCCTTGAAGGGGGAGCAACTACGTAGCTTCCCTCGGCCTGCAAATCGAAGCCAGCAGCAGCTTTCTGTTTTTTCATTAGCTCACTTACCCTCATGTAGACCTGGTGGCCTCTACTGGTCTTGACCACGAGTGTACTGGCACATATTTCTTCTGTCCTATGCGCTTTCCACGTCGCGAGAAAACCGTTCCAGGCCGCGTCAGTGTCAAAATCGAGGACTACCAGGTTGCCGGACACGGCACCACAGACAACGCCTACATTAGCGCCCGTACTCCAGTACACCCTGAGCCACTCACTAATTTCCCGGCGATTCGGTGGTCGAATCTGGTATCGCTTCCATTCCACTAATGGAATTTTCTCCTTATTTTTGATCGGTATTATGGAGAATCCCAGTGATAGATACCGCCGGATATATGCCTCTATGTCCTTCATGACATTTCTACCTCTGTTATTAATCGTTCTTTGGCCGTTCGTATTCATCGGCAGGTAACACGGCTATCACTTTCGGGAACTCTTTTATCTCACCAGTCCTCTTATCTTTGATGACCTCTATATCAACAACCAGGCAAGCACGCCTGCCGACGAGATCATCAGTGTCCAAAGTGACGTTCCCACTGTAGCCGACAGCTTTCAGAAACCGCATCACAATATCCCGCACATGCGGTTGAAGGCTGATATGGTGCTTGATGTAATAACCCTTGTAATCACCTTTTATGATTTTCAACATAGTCACCAGCTTAGGGTGTCCAGCATTGCTGGTGGATTCCTCGGCTTCCGTGATCTTGGCAAGGTATCTTCCTGCTGGCAAATTCTGATCCGATGAGTCTTCTTCAAGGTTATAAGTAAATTTCGACATTTTGTCCTCCTGATAGAGACTACTGATCTTCGTTGCCCATACTCAGGTTAATCTATGTTTCATTTGCTACCTCCTTCGTTTCCAGATTCTTTTGGCATATGTTTGTCAGACGCCTTCAATAAGGCCCTTAAAAGCTGTCTGAAGATTGGCGTCGCTGTGCTTATGCACTGCCATTCAATGACAACTACGTATTGCTTCCTTGTGTCTTGTCGCTTTGGTGCCATAGAATTGCCACGCTGTTATTTTTAGTGTTGCCAATGTAACATGTAACCAATGCATAATTGCATGCATAATTGACCTATATTGCGAGGTTTTTGCTATGGCAAAAAAAGAAGGCGCTACTGATCCGACGGAGGGAGAACTGCAATTCATCTTCCCCCTGTTTGCCGAAGGCAAGTTATCCGATGATCAGATAATTGGAGAATTGGAAAGCGAGGGTTATACGAGGCGCGGTAAGCGCCTCATCAAGCGACTTAGAATGGAGTATAAGGTTGCGCAAAAAGTATTGAAGGCTTACTATTCCGGTTTATCCACTGGTAATCCTGAAATGATTAGACATCGCCGAAAGTTGTCTACGATAGCGAGAATCATTCTTACTGGCTGGTTAGATTCGGTAAAAAGATTGGATGACGGCAAGTTCGAGCTAATTGATAGGGAAAATCTAACTAAGCCTGAATACCTTGATCGCAAACAGTTGATTGAAATGCTTAGCAGCAACCTGGAATATGCGGAAATTCAAGCTCGTGAAAATAATCTGTTCGAATGCTTCAAAGAACATCTACGTGAAGAAAACAAGGACATTATCGATATTGAAAGCCATGCCAAGCAGTCACCTCTGGAATTGATTGACACGCTAAGGGAGATTGCTGAGCGCGGCTTGATGAAGGGTACTTGCCACGTGTGTGAAAGTTTATGACTCGATCATGATTAAGAGGTAGCCACGTTCGTCTTGACCTTAGCCCATGGTCTATATATAGTTGACCTGCCAAAACCAGTAGGCACATACTGGATTACATATAAAAAATTGATAGAACATTGACCATATGCCTTTGGCAATGGTTCAATTCGAGTCGTTGCTACTGAGCTAGTATAGCCGACGTGCACGTAGTAAATACGAAATTGTGCGTTACTCATTCCCTATTCCATCAGCGTCGCATTTTTTCTAACTTTTCGACCGGGTTACTGTCGTGGCGCTTAGCTACAAGTCATGCATTTTCTCACCGTTGTTACAGTAACTATGAAACTTCCGCGACTATGGCATTACGTGGGTAATTGAAAACATTTATTGCATAGTGCTATATTTTTCTGTAAAGGCTGTCAGTAGGGAGAAATGTGGAGATATTCTATTCTATAGGAATCAGCTTGATTGTCGGGCTTACAGGTGGCTGGCTTCTTGCATCAGTCCGTCCAACTTTAGGTACAAAAGTTGCAAAAATGCTAATAAGAATAGGGGATATCAAAAAAGTAAACAGTCAGCTCTTTCCCGAACTGTATGTTACTGTCGGGGCGACATCCACTGGTCTCCTAAGTTTTCTGTTACCTCTGTCTATCCATAACATAAAAGGGATTGTAGTATTCCAGTCTTTACCAGACGGTGAGCGATGGATATATCAAGGCTTGCGGTGGCTAAATATAGGTTTAGATACCCGTTGCATTGATATTGCGCTGCCGGGGGAATATGAATTAGTCATAGCTACGGATGATCACGGTGTCCTCTATCCTGGTGACGATATAGGCGCTGGAGGCGGGCGTCCTCTGAGTGCGACTTTTAACGTCACAGTACAAATACTGGGGCCAACCAATGAAGTGATAGCTAATCGCACTTTCCAGCGAGCAATTACGGACGGGAAGTTGAATTAGTCTTGAGAATAATAAGTTGTGCAAGAGATTGCCGACAACCATAATTGTCGGAAACGGCTCGCGTAATAACGAGTAAGTTTCATCAAAGTATTGTTCTTCGATAGATTGGGCGCACAGGTTTTACCAAGCCCTAGAATTCGTTTATCTAATGCGATATGGATGCGTTTATCAATACGCTTGTACCCTGGTTGTCCTTATCAGGAAATGCAAGCATGAATTTAAGAAACGTGAAGCATACATTACACGGCGTGGCATCCTACGGAGTTGGACACAGACTGTAAAAAGTGGTTAAAGTATAATATTGCCAGTGATTGGGAAATCAGGGCAGGAGGATACAGTAATGTCATACGATAGCACAGATGATGAATATCACCTGACCCCTCATGGCTGGGTAGCTGGAACACACTACTTCTATAGTAATACAGAGAAGATTATAGATCGTCCCACAGACTGCGTTGAAACTTGGGTAAGGGAAATGCGTCAATCATATTCAATGGCTCCTGAACGCATTACATGGAAGTGTATTTGGAATTCACCTGATTATAGTGAATCAGAAATCGCTCAAATATCGAAGAAATATCCTAGACCGACATATTAAAATTGGCGTTAATCTGAATTACTCCGTCCATGATTTTTTATTTGCCTACCCACATTGGCCTGGAGAACGGTCTAAGATGCCGAGAGAAAAAACGTGAACGAAAAAACAAAAATATCGGATAAAAATAAGTTAGTTAAGAAGCACGACGAGCACAGGGATTGGGAATCCTACAATACTGCATTGGGAAAAAGACAGCGAGGTAGCGGAATATATGTTCTCTATGATAAAGATGAAGTGTACTATGTCGGATTGTCTAAAACGAGCCTAAAGGGCCGGCTGAGAAAACATGCTCTGAGAGACAGGCACAAAGGAAATTGGGACAATTTCTCCTTTTATCAAATTACGCGCCAGCAGTATATCAAGGATATTGAAACTCTTTTGCTTCGGGTCTATAAACCATTGGGGAACAAGGTCGGTGGAAAATTCAAGAAAAAATATAATCTCGCCAAAAGAACACCCTGATATTAGTAAACATGTTCTCACTCAGCCTTTAAAATATGATGCGGAGGTTATAATGAATAAGAGCGAGGCCGGAAAGAAGGGCGCTATTGAAGTTAAGAGGAAATATGGAATTGAACGATGTCCGACTTGTGGACAGTTAATTCTTACAGATTTCTATAAACGCAACGGATCGAAAGGCGGTCAAATGGCTGCAATGTTATACAAGAGAGATCGAGAATACTATTCAAGAATAGGTAAAATGGGTGGTCGTGGCAACAAGAAGAATCGTGACAAGGCGTGACATCTACTTTACACCTGAGATCGATACCCGATGTAGAAATTAAAAAAATCTCACGTAATAGAAGAACGGAATGACTCTCACAGAATTTTGCATATTTATAAGGTACTTCTGACTATCAATATACAGATACGCCCAATCCATCGCATCCCTTAATTCGTCTTCAGACCCCTAATTAATAAATGGTATATTTCACCAAAAGACCAACTCTTATATTGCCCTGGCTTATTTCCACAACCCCAATCCCAAGATCGATACCGCTAGCAATATAACTCCCACTATCATCAAGCCACTACATGATATAGCTGTTCCCCATGAAAACAGCCCAGTACCTAGTACAACCAATCCCGGTATAACTATTGTCTTCTTGTTGACATCGCTGGTTCGCTTTGAATAATCTGCCTTTGGCAGGCTGGAGACATGTTTTTCATAGCATGTCAGGCATACTGGATTTGGTTCTTTAAAGTATTCACACACCTTGCATATTGGTCGACCACATTTCGAGCACGTACTGACCGCATCATATTCCGGGTGATAATCGCATTTCATATCTAGCCTCCTCTTCATTTGACATTACATTCCTATACGATAGATAGTTAGTACGACTCTCTTATAAAAATCGAATGAATTCAACTAGAGGCTGGATTGGATAAAGAGCGACACATAGAACGGATATTCTTCACATTCAGGGAGACACAGGAATACTTGGGCGTGAGTAAAGGTAAGTTGCGCCGATTGATGAAATCCGACTTACCTAGTCATAGGATAGGAAAGAAGATCGTGTTCTTGAAGAAAGACATACACCGTTGGGCTCTGAAACATTGATCTCTTTGCTAGACGGTCTTCCACGTAATATGATGCCTTTCACTCAACCGCGTCGCTCGAAGATAAGACCACCACACAATATCAAATACCCGAACCTTGGTCAGACACGGCACGTTAGCAGACACAGTGCTAAAGAGGCAGTCTAGGCTGTTTGCGGTAGGTTCTGCCTTCAAGTTCATGTAGTAAGCCAACAGGATTTGCTCTGGCCTTTCTGGAGTCCACTGAGAGTCAATATGGCGCCGATATTCTTCTTGAAGCATACTGTCAATCATAGGCATTATCCGTGGATAAACGGTGTGCAGCACCTTTGAGCACTGAGATAGCCCAAGACCCAATCTCATCAGGCTCTGAACTATGGAGCAGGCCGCTATTACGTGGCTACGAATATCCTCATCATCAAGCTTTAGAAACTGGTCTATTTCGTAGTGGAATACCGGCAAACTGCCCGCGGCGTCAACCAAAACACTGATTTGAGGAAGCTTTTCTCTGTCTATGCGAGCACCTATTTTGCCCACAGCCTCGACCCTTCTTTCGGTAAGAAGCAGGTCGTATGATGAGTAGAAATCCGTTTGAAAGCAATAGCACTCAATTAAGGCAACGGGGCAGTCAATATCGAATTCTCGTTCCGAAAATAAGCGAAATTTCATGCCAGATACTTCTTACCGAATCTACAGAAGTGCATTTACAAAAATAATACACTTTATTGTCCATTTACGTCTATATTTGTCTATTAGTGCCTATTACCTATCCACATAATACTATTACCGCTAAATGGGAAGGCGTGATAATGGCAAGTCGGAAGAAACCTGAACAGAAAATAGAAAGGATATTCTACTCGTTTACTGAGGCACAGGAGTTTCTTGGGGTGAGCCATCAGACTGTGTACAAACTCATTGAGCAGGGCCTGAAGTCACACAAAATAGGGAGGAAGCGAGTGTTCTTAAAAGAAGACTTAATCAAATGGATTAAAGGACACTAATACTTATAATTGGAACTACGAGAACAGCATCTTGTTTATCTTTTGAAGCAGTCTCTCAAAATTTTGTCTTGTCTCGGTAGTGACCTCAACGTTGCCCGACCGCAAAGCCTCATAAAACTGCTTCGAGAGAAGCACCTTATCAAATTTCTTATCCTTCTGTTTAATTATCTGTGAATTGCGTTTGTCGCCCGCCGTCTCCAATACATCTTCTTCCTTCAAAACACATTTGATGAAGTCCTCTTTCGTGAACAAGTCTTCGATTTCCTGATCCTTGATGTCAGAGACCCTAACTATTTTTACATTGTCGGGGCCCAGTGCTTCCACAACTCTATCTTCGGTCTGCCTCCCTTTCGAATCGTTATCAAGGACTATGCAGTGGTTTAGGCCCCAGCCTATCATCAATGAAGCCAGAATAATCACCTTGTCAGCTCCGCTGCCAGGAATAAAATGGACATCTTTGTCGAATGCAAAGCTGATTAGTTCTTGAAATGCTTTGGTATAGTAGTAATCGGTGATCCCTTCGAAAATAACATTATTGTCCTTAGCAATATCCAGGCCACGGGACAAGTCCAAGCCTATTGCCGTAATCACGGGTGTAAGTGTGTCTTGGTCAGCCCCTTTGTGTATTTTATTCGAGACAACAGTACCTTCATTAGCAGTACGTGAGATCAAGCGGATTCTGCCTAGGTTGTTCACGTCAATCAAATACGGCGAATGAGTAGAGAACACTACCTGCTGCTCATTTGCACAGTCCTCCAATTGATCTAGTATGTCCTTTTGCGCCCGAGCGTGCAGGTACAATCCTGGTTCATCAATTAGGATGACATTGGACACGTTTTCTTTAGCTCTTGCTGATACCCTGATATAAAACGCCATGTGCCACTGCTTGCCCTTACTTCTCATTTTGGGCGGGAAGTACTCATCGCCCTCAGTAACAAGGAAATCTAATTTAGTCGAATCCCAGTCAACGGAGAGATTGGTTTGATCCTGCTTCCAGAACTTCTGATATCGCTCCCCAATTCTCATGTTCAACTGCTTTTTGTGCTTTGCCTTCTGCATAGAATTGCCGGTCTTGATAAGCTGCAAATTCAAATCACTGATTATGTCCAAGTCCTTAATCAATTGATTCTTATCAGCTTCGGCTATAAGTATCTCTGAGGGAAAGACATCATCAAACGAACTAAATAAGATGAAATTGGGAATCCACTTAGCTAATTCATCAAAGAACTTCTTGTCATTGGATCGCTCTTTCTCAAACTCATTAAGATAGTCAATTACCTTATCCAGAGCTTTCGGCAATTCGGCTTTTAAGCTATCATCGGCTATTTGCACCACGTATGGCTGAACATTGCGTTTGAAATCCGTCAGTTGGGGTAACCACATTTCATGTTGCTTAGGATCCATTCCCGGCATGGACACCGCCGCTATCTTGGATTCTGAAAACAGGCGCTTAGCGTGATCGTATTCTTTCTTGATTTGCCCTTCTTGTAGAACAGGAGTTTTTAGGCCAATCGAATCTCTACTAGCCTCCGACATCTCATATGTCCATGTTTTTGGATATCTCTTTGTAATCCTGACAGTTATAGCGTCAGCGGCCTGGATTGCTATGCCTGTGGTCTGTCCAATATCTTTGAGTTCCGGCTCGTATACCTCAAAATTGATGGCAATTTCCGGGATCGCATCGGCATGATGCAGGGGTTTAGCATCTTCCCTAATCTGCTTATCAGTGTTGAAATCCTCTAAAGCCTCCAAAATTGCTGTCTTTCCAGATTCATTTTTCCCTGCCAGAATCGTCACGTCATCACCGGACAAATAACAATCGCCACTGTCTTTGATCGAGCGATAATTCTTAATCCTGAAGGATACAATTCTCATGCTATATGCCTCCAGCCCAGTGATTTCAACATATATTACATGCGCTTAAATGAATAATCAACGAGAAACAGCCTTCCTTCTAATACAGAATGAGCGTACAAGAATTCTGTTCCCATATGCTAGTATCCGCCACAATTTCGCTGGTGTATAATCACCTCAAATGTTCGCCATCATAGAGGAATATAATGGATGTTAATAAACTGTATAAAAGCGTAGCGATTCTAAATGCACTTAAGAGTAACGTAGCATCCGTGACGTCAGTTGACGAAAAGTACGTAACAGAATATAGAAAAGTGCTTCAAAATCTCAAAGACGTAGGGCTTGACGTGATCGACTTCGACGTGCCCAATTCTGAAATACAACCTAGACAAACAAGCTTCAATTATCTGTCCCATGAAAGCACCTATTCAGACGAGAAATATGTCGACAAGCACTATCTTCTGACCAAGATCGATTCAGTGTTGAATTACTTGAACTTGCTATTAGATAAGAGACCACCTGAATTAGGCTTTCAAAAACCAAGCTAACGACGTTTGCATGTCTATCTTCTTATAGTCGACGCGCTATGGACAAATCAAAACTAGCTAATGCTGGACTCGTGACGATAGCGACATTTTCTCTCATTTTAGGGACTGCGTGCGCAAGTCACCCTCGTACTATCGATTTTCAAGATTACAAAAGTGGTTATTCAATTGAGTATCCAGAAACATGGAAGTTGGAGGCGAATGCGCTCAATACAAAAAGCACTCATTCAACCAACTTATGGGCTCCACAACCGCTTAAGGCTTTAGTAGTCATTAGCGTGTACTACGATAACCCATTGACGGGCGAGGATGCCGCGAGAGCTATATTGACACAATGCCGTGATGACTACGAGAACGTAGCCGTCCTTTTGAACAAACGGGTAGGTACGTGGGATTGGTGCTTGAATATCTCTTACAAGGACCCAGCCGTGGGAGTCTTGCAGGACGCGTACTATTACAAAAAGGCCGGCAATAGGCTATACGAGGTTCAAACAACTGGGCAGACGGAGGATTATCAATCATTGGGTCTTGAGCAGATTATGGATACATTCCATTTAATAATCGAATAATCAGGCCCCACAACTCACCAGAAAGGCATTTATTTGACGCTCCCGCCCGCTTCATGTAAATTGTTACTCAATGGGAGGGTCGGAAACGACGTACAATTACAGTCCTGAACCGTTAAACCCAGCAGGATTTAATACCAAGGCTCAGTTGCCTTTTGGACTTACTACAGCACACATAAAAAGCGCCATGACTGATTTCTTGGATTTCTTGGCGTTCATCAATCCGCAATTGCAGGCAAAGGACTTGAACAGGCTCGAAGCACTCTTGATGCCAGCCAGTTTCAGCAGTTTGGTCGGGGAGTTCGTTAAGGCCAGCATACCAAAGTATTGCTCAACGGTTGTCATCAATCAGTACCACAACGGCCACCCCGACCTTATCCCGAAAGACATGTTCCCAAATAACGCCGTACAGCACTCGAATCAGGGAATTGAAATCAAGGGATCACGCTACCTAAAAGGCTGGCAAGGACATAATCCAGAAGATACCTGGCTCATGGTCTATGTCTACGAAAGCAGCAACCAAAATGACGTTATGCACGGTATTGGGCCCAAGCCCTTTCGTTTTGTCCTTGTCGCTGGTGCTCACCTATTGAAAAGCGACTGGCTTTTCGCAGGCCGTTCCGGTACTAGTCGGCGCACCATTACAGCAAGTGTGACTGACTCCGGTTATCAAAAAATGATGGCAAATTGGATTTATCGGGCAACCTAGATCCAGTCAAATTCCAAGCGAAGTTCTTTGTTCGTTTTGGATGCATCAACATGTAACCTAGCGAGTTTGGGTATGGCTTGTTTGCTCATATTGTAATATTCAACATTTCTGTCCACGCCAATGCAGCATAACCCTAATGATTCTGCTGCCGCCACAGTGGAACCAGATCCCATGAAGGGATCAACAATAATGCCTTTCCCCAGCGGTAGTGAAGCATACACAACCCTTCGCAAGAATGACTGCGGCTTTAAAGTGGGATGGGGAGCAATCTTCTTTTCGCGGGCGGGCGTGCGTGCGCTAGGAATAACGTCCTCAAAAGGCTTGCCGTCCAGGTAGCGCCTTAGCCCACCTGTACCCCACATTCTGAGACAATCACTGACTTTCATATTCTTCGGGATTGACTTACGAAAGATTCCCCAAGGTTCATAGCATCCTCTTGGCAAGGAGCACACTTCGGGAAAATCCTGCTCCGCATTTTTAGGACGATCTCCACCTCTAAGAGTGCGCACAAGTCTGATCAGTTGTCCCCTAAACTCAAGCCCACCCGAAACAATAGAGTTGAATACAAGCTGAGACAACAGAGAATTGCCCGCCAAAAATACGTGCCCCCCAGGATAAAGCACACGTTCAATCAGCCTTGCCCATTCAACAAAGAATTCCCGTAGATTATCTTGGTCTTGCTTGCTCAATGTTGTAAATCGAGGCACCGGGGAGCGCACATTACCATCAAAGGATGGGGGAATTCTCCATATCCCGCCTTTCCCGTTTGCGCGCTTCTCAAGCTGGTCGAGATCATATTCCTTCAAGCCGTACGGTGGATCCGTCACGATGGCATGCAAGCTACTTGGCGGCACCTTGCTCAACCAGTCAAAACAGTCAGCGAGAACCACGTGCGAGTGACCGATTGTTTCCGAGGTATATCCGGCTGTTATTTTCGCAATATTAATAAGTTCTTCCATAGGTCTTCACTTTCAAAATATATGGTATGCCCCGCAATTCTGTAGTCTATATTATAAGCGGAGTATCCTTAAAAAATCTTTGAGCCTTCAATAAATATACCGAATATGTGAGGAACACCGGAAAGTGAGACTATACATTTACTGCCACAGGCAAACAGAAAGGAAATCGAGTGGATATATTGTTTTCACTTGAGGCTGGTGGCAGCTATGAACCCCTGCCCATGCGGCTATTACGGCGACCCCGTGAGGGAATGCAAATGTTCTTCGACTGTTATAACCCGCTATCAGAAGAAAATCAGCGGCCCCTTGATGGACCGCATTGATATATTTCTGGATATACCACGTATAGATTATGAAAAGCTGGTAGACGACAGCATGGTTGAACATTCGGAGAGGGTCAGGTCACGGGTACAGGAAGCCAGGTCCAGGCAAAACAAGCGTTATGAAAATTCCGTCCTGACCTGTAATGCGGAGATGTCCGCTTCAGATATTGGGCAGTTCTGCAAAATCGATGCTGCCGCCCAATCGCTAATGAAAACCGCCATGCAACAAATTCACTTTACCGCACGCGCCTTCCACAGGACGCTCAAACTGGCACGCACAGTAGCCGATCTGGATAATTCCGAGCTCATCAACACCAATCACCTGGCTGAAGCTTTACAGTACAGGCAACGTAACATCAACATTTAAAGTATCCAGACTTACTTGGAGAGTTCCTTATATTTCTTAATGATAGCTATAGTGGCGTAGTCCGTCAGCAGCACGGTGCGGTTGATTCCGTCGGACGCCTGATATTGGTCCAGCGCAGAAGTAAATAGGTTCTGGAACTCTGCATAAACCCACAGGTGTCTTCGCAGCATTATCAAGGCATATATGGCCTCATCCAGCGGTATACTCTCATAAAACTGGTCTTCGGCAAACTTGGAGAAATATGCCGAGACCACGTCATAGGTGTTCTGGTCAAAATAGAATTTCTTCAAGTTTTTATAGAAGTTTTCTCCCTGATTGACCAGTTTAAACTCTCTTACTTTTTTGTAAGATGGCGTTTTACTGTTGGTAATTAGCGCTTTCTGCCATTGCTGGGCAATGTCCCTGGCGTGCTGCTCAGCGAAATTCAATAATTTGTCGGCATATGCTATATACATCGCCATCGTCATCCCCCCTGATTAAATTCGTGTGTGGAAAATAAAATGTCCTAATTAATGGTGATTTAAAAGATCCTTCCTTTCAATATTCTTCCACCCCCTTGATTATTTACTCAATTAAATTATAGGAGGCACAACATGAAATAACAAGAGACCAGGGTCACTTTTTCCGGACCAATTCAAAAACAACGGGATTGGCCGGGTCGGGACAGGCCACCGTGGCCTTCTTCGGATCGCTTTCCCAGGGAAAACTGCCGCCGCTAATCAGCACCTGCGCAAAAGGAAATATGTTGTGAAAGGCCCAGGCGCACATGCCGGGCGGACACATGTCCGAGATGACGAACTCCTGGCCGGTCTTATAGCCCGCCACACATGTCCCCTTCTGAGAAATTACTCTGGCCCGAATTTTCCTCTCTTTGTAATCTGTCATTAGCGTCACTCCTCTGCAAGCTTTTATGAGGAAGATACCACAGGTAAAAATAAAACAAAAGTTCACCGGCTCCCCCGGGAAGGGAAAGAACCGGTGAACCTCTGCCAAATAATAGTGAATTTATTTAACTTCGACTTTAGCGCCCGACTCTTCGAGCTTCTTCTTCATAACGGCTGCTTCGTCTTTGTTCACGCCTTCTTTAACCGGCTTGGGAGCACCTTCCACCAGGTCCTTGGCTTCCTTCAAACCGAGGGTCGTGACTTCACGTACGGCTTTAATAACAGCGATCTTGTTCTCACCGACCTCTTTAAGTATGACGGTGAACTCAGTCTGCTCATCTGCTGCTGCCGCTCCGCCTGCAGCTCCACCTGCGGCCGGACCGCCGGCAACTGCCATAGGCATGGCTGCGCTGACGCCGAACTCAGATTCAAGAGCTTTTACCAGGTCTGAAAGCTCCATCACTGTCATCCCTTTAATTAAGGTTACGATCTCTTCTTTGGTCATCTTAATATCCTCCTGAAATTCGTTTTTTCGTTAATAAATATAAAAGGTTTGAACCCCTCGGATTTTCTTATCTTCAACCTCCTTCCAATTGCCTGGCCCTGGCCTGCAGCACACCCACCAGACCGCGCAGTGGCGAGCTGAGGACGAAGTGCAGTGAATATACCGGTGCCTTTAATTGCCCCATCAGTCTGCTGATGAGGACATCCTTGCTGGGTATAGATGCCAGGTTGGCAACGTCAGCGGCGCTGAGGGCCTTGTCGCCCATTACACCACCTTTGATCTTCAAGACCGAGCCTGCGCTCTTGATATGGTCCATCAATATTTTGGCCGGCTTGACGGGGTCATCATAGCTGAGCGCAAGCGCCATGGGGCCTATGAAATACTGGTCCAGGCCTTTGATGCCCGCCTTCTCAGCGGCAAAGCGCGCCAGTGTATTTTTTATGACTTTGTATTCGACCCCCTGCTGGTGCAACTGCTTGCGGAGCTGAACCATCTCCTTGGCAGTGAGCCCGCGGTAGTCCGTAGCAATGGTTACAGCAGCCTTGCTCAGGTTACCTGCAAGCTCATTGATAATCTGTTCCTTTTTCTCACGTATCATATCAATGCTCCTAAAAAAATATCCTCGTGCCATGACACGAGGATAAAATACGCTGCCATCTCTGCAGCCTATTAATTAACCTCGGCGGGCAAGTATTGAGCCTTGCGGCACCCGCTGTCAACGGCACCAATTATCTAATTGTTAATTATACAGTAACAGCCAGATCCATCATCGCCTTGGTATCCAGCTTGAGTCCCGGTCCCATGCTCGTAGATATGGATGCTGTCTTGATGTACTGACCCTTAGCCCCGCTGGGCCTGGCACGCACTATAGCTTCGATGATCGACATCAGGTTCTCATAAAGCTTTTCTTCATCGAAGCTTTTCTTGCCAAACGGCACGTGTATGATGGCGGTCCTGTCCAGCCTGAATTCCACGCGGCCCTTACGGACCTCTGAAATGGCACGCGGCAGGTCGACTGGTGGAACCACGGTCCCGGCCTTGGGGTTGGGCATTAAGCCGCGCCTGCCCAGGATTTTACCAAGCTTACCGACCTTACCCATCATATCGGGAGTGGCAATACTCACATCGAAATCGATCCAGCCGTCTTCGATTTTCTTGATGATGTCATCGGCGCCGACAAAGTCCGCATTGGCTTCTGTAGCAAGTCTGGCGCCTTCGCCCTGTGCGAATACAACGACCCTGACCTGTTTGCCCAGGCCGTTGGGTAGAAGAGCCGTGCCCCTCACTTGCTGGTCGGCAGCACGTGGGTCGACGCCCATCCTGAGATGAAGCTCAACGGTCTCATCGAATTTGGCGTA
Organism: Dehalococcoidia bacterium; assembly: GCA_003142375.1. Lineage (GTDB taxonomy): Bacteria > Chloroflexota > Dehalococcoidia > GIF9 > UBA5629 > UBA1162. The sequence goes on from PLME01000024.1 coordinate 89,901, forward strand.
GCTTGCCTTTTTAGCAATGCTTATGGCTTCCTTAAGCTCATATATTTTATTGCTATCGCGCAGTTTGGAAGCTTCTTCGTATTTTTTACCTCTGGTTGCCATGAATTTACTCCACTTTTATGCCCATACTCCGGGCGGTTCCCTCTATAATTCGAGCAGCGCCTTCAATGTCCAGGGCGTTCAGGTCCTTTTGCTTCATTTTGGCGATCTCGTTAATCTTCGCTTGAGTGATGGTGCCGGCCATCGTTGTCGGCGTAGCTCCGCTGCCTTTCTCAATGCTCAAGGCCTTCTTCAATAAGTCTGAGGCAGGCGGCGTCTTGGTAACAAAAGTGAACGTCCTGTCTTCAAATATGGTAATCTCTACCGGTACGATCGATCCTTCCATCGACTTGGTGCGCTCGTTATAGTCCTTGCAGAAACCCATGATATTCACGCCGTGCTGGCCCAGTGCCGGTCCGACCGGGGGTGCCGGTGTAGCCTTGCCAGCTTGAATCTGTAATTTAACTATTGCTTTAACTTTCTTTGCCATTTAAAGTTTCTCCACTTGTAAAAAGTCCAGTTCCACAGATGTCTCCCTGCCAAAGAGGGTCAACAGCACTTTAACTTTTCCTTTGCCCATATTAATTTCGTCTACGGTGCCGATAAAATCCGTGAACGGACCGTCCATAACGCGGACGCTTTCTTCTTTTTTAAACCTTATCTTTACCTGTGCTACGCCTTCTTCTTTCTGTTTCAATATCCTGTTGGCTTCGCTCTCTTCCAGCGGCGTAGCCTCTTTGCCGTCTCCAACGAAACCGGTTACTCCGGGCGTTTCCCTGACAACTTTCCAGCTTTCATGGTCCATCACCATACGGACCAGCAGGTAGCCGGGAAACATCTTCTTCTCAACCGTCCGTCGCTGTCCGGACCTAATCTCTATCTCATTCTCTTTGGGTATCTCGACGTTGAGGATCTTGGTGCCGGCATCCATCGACTTAATACGTTGAAGCAGTTTGTTCTTAACTTTTTCCTCGTGCCCAACGTAGGTGTGGATTATATACCATTGCGCATTGCCGGTCGCGTTCACCTTACTTGCCACCTAAGAATACTTTCGCAACAAGTTCGGAAAACCCATAGTCCAGACTTCCCAGCAACAGCGCCATGAAAAGGCAGATGCCGATAACTATGGCGGTAAGGCGGATGGTCTCCTGGCGTGTTGGCCACACAACCTTTCTCAGCTCGCCGATTACATCTGTAAAAAATGTAAAGCGCCGCTTTTTGGGTTGCGTAACTTGCACCTGGGCCTTTTTAGCCTTGGCTGCCGGCTGCAGATCTTTCTTATCCTGAACAACTGCAGCTTTATTCTGCTCTTTATCGTTGGCCACTATTACTTGGTCTCCTTATGGACCTGATGACTGCGGCAGCGAGGGCAATATTTCTTCAGTTCCAGGCGCTGAGTATCATTTTTCTTGTTTTTAGACGAGGTGTAATTCCTCTCCTGGCATGTCGTGCATGCCAAGTAGATTACACCTCTCGCATCGCTTTTTTTTGCCATTTATTATCCCAGTAGCTTGGTGATTACGCCTGATGCTACAGTCTTGCCGCCTTCACGTATAGCGAAGTGCATTCCCTGCTCGAGTGCAACAGGATAAATCAGCTTGATATTCATTTTAATGTTATCGCCGGGCATGACCATTTCAACGCCTGCCGGCAATTCAGCCTGCCCCGTCACATCGAGGGTCCTGATAAAGAATTGCGGCTTGTAACCGGTAAAGAAAGGTGTATGCCTTCCGCCTTCTTCCTTGGTCAGAACGTAGACTTCACCTTCAAAGTGTGTCTGCGGTTTACTAGTACCCGGCTTGGCCAGCACTTGGCCCCTTTCTACGTCTTCACGCTCAATACCCCTGATCAGACAGCCGACTGCATCACCGGCTTCACCCTGATCCAACTGTTTGTGGAACATCTCGACGCCGGTTACGACGGTCTTCTTGGTCTCTTTAATTCCGACGATTTCGACTTCGTCTCCTACCTTGACTACGCCGCGCTCGATCCTGCCGGTAACAACCGTGCCCCTGCCTTTAATGCCGAACACATCTTCAATCGGCATCAGGAACGGTTTATCTATCGGCCTCTTGGGTAGAGGAATGTAGTTGTCAACCTGATCCATTAACTTCAAGATAGGTCCGCACCATTTGCAGTCCGGTTTGCCGCAGCCGCATTCCAGCGCTTTAAGGGCGCTGACGCGGACTATAGGTATTTTATCTCCGGGGAAGTTATATTTCTTCAGAAGGTCTCTCAATTCAAGCTCGACCAGCTCCAGCAACTCCTCGTCTTCCATAGCATCGACTTTATTCAAGGCCACCACCATGGCCGGCACTTCTACCTGCCTGGCGAGGAGGATGTGTTCCCTGGTCTGGGGCATAGGGCCGTCGGGAGCGCTAACTACCAGTATGGCGCCGTCCATCTGTGCTGCGCCGGTGATCATGTTTTTGATGTAGTCAGCGTGGCCGGGACAGTCCACATGGGCGTAATGCCTCTTGGCTGTCTCATATTCGATATGGGCGATAGCGATCGTCACGCCCCTGGCTTTCTCTTCCGGTGCGTTATCGATGCTGTCGAAGGGCCTGAATGCATTATCCCCGATGCCCTGTTGTTTGGACAATACCAGGGTGATGGCAGCAGTCAACGTTGTTTTACCATGGTCAACGTGACCTATCGTGCCCACATTTACATGCGGCTTCTTGCGCTCATAAACTTTCTTTGCCATATTGAAAAACCTCCTTCATTTCTGAGCCCACAATCAGATTCGAACTGATGACCCCGTTCTTACCAAGAACGTGCTCTACCGACTGAGCTATGTGGGCAACTAACCATAACATTATATCTCACATCACGAAGATGCGACTATAGATTATACTATAAAATATTTTTAATCCACAATAATTGAAACGGCTTAGTGGTGGAGGGGGTAGGATTCGAACCTACGTAGCCCTTAGGGCGACAGATTTACAGTCTGTTCCGATTGGCCGCTCCGGCACCCCTCCAAACAGATCACATGGTCTCAGCCCGAGAGGGGAGTCGAACCCGCTAACCTACCGATTACAAGTCGGTTGCGCTGCCATTGCGCCACTCGGGCAACTAAACATCAGTTCAATATACTCTATTTGGACAACAAAGCAAAAGTATATATAAACCGAAGCTGAAAGTCAAGGAAGGTTTGAAACACAAAAACTCATTGCTTACATGAATTCTATTTGCTAAACTTGTATTGAGCACATAATAGGGCATAAGGAGTGATGTTATGGGTTCCAAAGACAAAGGCAAGAGAGAACAAAAGAAACCGAAAAAAGACGGTAAGAAGACGACTATGGCTTCTATCTTTGAACCGGTAGCCGAAGTGGAAGTTATAAAAAAGAAAGGGAAGAAAGAGGAGTTCCCCGAGTAGCATTAAACGGGCTGTCATATCAGCCCCGATCATTAAGCTGAGCCGGTCATAACTGCATGTCTGATATCGTACATCTCAACGCGCTCGTGCACGGACGGGTGCAGGGTGTATACTATCGAGCCTTTACTTCCCGCCTGGCAAAATCGTTGTCCCTGAAAGGCTATGTGCGCAATACCAGGGCAGGCGATGTGGAGATCGAAGTTGAAGGCAATAAAGATAAGGTAGAGGAATTGCTGCGCCAACTGAAGATAGGGCCGCCGGAGGCTATAATTGAAAAAATCGATTTGAAATGGTCCGATCCCAAAGGGACATATACAAGTTTCGATGTCAGGTACCTGGACTAGCTGTCCAGCTCAACTTTACCGGCCTTGATGATATCCAGGTATTGCGTATCCAGCCCCGCTAAATTCGAGGCTTCGCAATCGACTTCAAAGGGTTCGCCCTTGATTATCTTGCCTAAACTCTCCGTCTTGCCCTTAAACGACTCGTCCTGAGAGCTGAAGCGTTTCCTGCCGTCTATAATAGCGAGGTCGAAGGGCAGGGTGAAGTAAAGGTCGGCGAAAACCTTGTCCCATCCGAATTCATCCAGAGCGCCCCATCCACTCGTCGACTCCTTCTTATATTTGCTGACCGGCAGCAGGCTCAACAGGTTTTTAATGCTGAAAATCCCCTGGTTGCCGATGGTACGGAATGGTGAAACGCTGATCAGGAAATCACAGGAAAGCACGACATTAGGGACCCAGAAAGTGGCTATGGCGAAGGGATGTGGCAGCGGGTTCTCGATTTCCACCCAGATGCAGTCTTTGACATCCAGCATCAGAACACGCTGGAAATCATAGCCCAGCGATTTATAGATCGGATAAACAGATTCGCCGCTGGCGGCCCCCTCCAAGATGATTATATCGGCGTCGCTGACCTGTTTGACACGGTCGATGATCATGCCCAGGATTTCACGGCTGGTGCTGAAAGGATAGGGGTAGGGATAGCTGGCGCTGGGCTTAATCAGTATTCTATGCGCCCTTGAAACAAGGGACGGCGGTTCGAAGACGAACTTAGAAGCGTCGTAAATCATTCCGGAAGACACAGCTTCATTAATTTATACAATTCAGATACCTATCCAAGCCGGTAATGAAACCCCTCCACATTGCCATCCAATATAATTTTACCATTGGCAGTCAAGGGCAAAATACAACGCAACCAAAAGAAAGACCTTAACATCTGGATAGTGGAAGGAAGAAAATTGATTTCAAAAAACACGATGGTAAACCATCGAACGACCTAGGAGATCATACTCCCTAGAAAGGAGGTGATCCAGCCGCACGTTCCCGTACGGCTACCTTGTTACGACTTCGTCCCAGTCACCAGTCCCACCTTCGGCGACTGCCTCCCTTACGGGTTAGCCCATCGACTTCAGGTGTTACCGACTTCCATGACGTGACGGGCGGTGTGTACAAGGCCCG
>PLME01000016.1 GCA_003142375.1 Dehalococcoidia bacterium
AATCCCCCTCTCTCCGCCAGAATAGATAGCCGGGCCCTGTGCAATGGAGGCTTGCGAACCCCGTCAGGTCCGGAAGGAAGCAGCGGTAAATGGTAAGCTCCGGGTGACGCAGGGATGCCTGGCTGGAGCTGGCTGGCAAGTGTAAGCTGAAAGGCACTATCGACAGCCGGTGCACGGCCCACTTAATTTTTTCGTTCTAATATATTAGTGCTGCATAAAAAGAAAGGACCACCGGGCAACATCCACTCCCAGCTTCAAAGCGCGCATACAAAGGTCAAAAAAAGGCTGGGGCAGAATTTTCTCATTGACGAAAATATCAGGGATACCATTATAGAGGCGGCAGACCTGTCCGCAGCTGATATAGTCCTGGAGGTCGGTCCGGGAGTGGGTATCCTCACGGAAAAGCTGGCCGAGAGGGCGGGCAAGGTAGTGGCTGTTGAGCTGGATGAAAGTCTGGCCAAACGCCTGAAGCAAAAAATGGCCGGACACGGTAACCTGGATGTCATCCACGCCGACATCCTGCATGTCGATTTAAAGGACATTGTGGGAAGCAGCCGTTCATACAAAGTGGTGGCCAATATCCCCTACTATATAACCTCGCCTATACTCCATCTATTTATGCACGGGGAGTTGAAGCCTGGCCTGATGGTGATCATGATGCAGGAGGAGGTGGCCGAAGATGTGACGGCCCGGCCGGGCAAGATGAATTTTCTTTCCGTCAGCATGCAGATATTCAGCAGGCCTGAAATCGTATGCCGTGTGCCTGCTCAAAGCTTTTATCCTCCTCCCAAGGTGGATTCGGCCGTGGTTAAATTCAACATGCTGACTGAGGCTGCCATCAGCGTGAAAAATATGGACGAGTTTCTACAATTCGTGCACAGCGGATTCGCTGCCCCCAGGAAACAACTGCATAATTCGCTGGCTATCGGGCTGAAAAAAGAGCCCGAAGAAGCGGGGGAACTGTTGAAGCTGGCTAAAATCGACCCTCAGCGTCGCCCGGGTACACTGGAGCTGGCCGAGTGGCGAGACCTGTATTGTATCTCCGGGGGTATTTCATGCTGACACTCAGGGCTCCGGCCAAGATCAACCTGGTGCTGGAGGTGCTGGGCAAACGCAGCGACGGCTATCATGAAATAAAAAGCATCATGCAGGCGGTCAGCCTGTTTGATGTAATAAGCTTCGAAAAAAGCGACCGTCTGGAAATAAGCTGCAATGTGTCCGCCCTGCAATCGGCCGATAACCTGGTTGTTAAAGCTGCTGACGCTTTGAGAGAAAAGACAGGCCACGATGAGGGCGCCCGCATCCGTCTTGAAAAAACGATTCCCCTGGACAGCGGTTTGGGGGGCGGCAGCAGCAACGCCGCAGCCGCCCTGGCCGGGCTGAATAAATTATGGTCGCTGGGCCTATCCCGAAACGAGCTGGCTGAAATCGCGGCGGACATCGGGTCCGACGTGCCCTTTTTCATCTATGGAGGAACTTGTCTGGCGGAAGGCAGAGGAGAGAAGCTGACCCCGTTGCCTGATCCGGTTGAAGCATATTATTTGCTGGTCAGGCCTGAGATACAGGTGCAGCCCGGCAAGACAGGCAGGCTGTACAGTCTGCTCGGCCCCGGGGAGTTTACGGAAGGCCGTTATGCAGACAGCGCCGCCGAGCAGATACGAAGGGGGCATAAAATCAACCCGCATTCGCTGTATAACGTCTTTGATAAAATCGCCCTGCATACCTACCACGGGATGGAGGATTGCTGGACACGGTTCAGTGCGATGGTGGGTGATGATATTCACCTGGCAGGTTCAGGGCCGGCGCTATTTGCTATAATGGGCGGCCGACCGCAGGCCGAGAGCCTTAAAGTAAAGCTGGGAAGCAAGGGGTTAAAATCTTACGTAATCACGAGTTTAGGGAAAAATGAAGCCTGATACCGCACCGAAAAAAATAGCAGGGAAGAAGCTTAAATGGTTTGAGGAGGCATTGCTGGTGCTGGGAATGCTGGCTTTATCGGGCGGCATTGCCCTGCTGCTATACCACTTCCAGGATTTCTTCAATGTTTCCCTGCGCAGCTATGGCTGGCTGGCCTATTTGATCGTGTTTGTGGCCAGCATGCTGAGCAGCGCCACTATCCTTGTTCCAGCGCCGGGGCCCGTCTTTGTGCTGGCTGCCGCGACCATGTGGGACCCGTTTTTCGTCGCACTGGCAGCCGGTACCGGTGACGCCATTGGTGAAATGACCGCTTACTGGCTGGGCTATGTGGGCGAGAGAATAATTGTGGATGAGCATATGCCTGCCTATCAGAAGGCTACAACGTGGATGAACCGCTACGGCGCTTGGACGGTCTTTGGCATAGCGCTGGTGCCCATAGTGCCTTATGACCTGGTGGGGATAGCCGCCGGTGCACTGAAGATACGCTGGTGGAAATGCTTGCTGGCTACCTGGGCGGGCAAGCTACCGCGTGCCTTTCTGGTGGCCTACCTGGGACACCAGATACCCTTCCTGGTACATCCCTGGTTTATCAACCGTTGATCAATTTACGTGCTAGTCTCATCTCGTCGGCCCTCGTCCTGACCTCACCGTCGATCCTGGCAGCTAAAAGCCTTGCCAGTATCAGCCCGACCTTCCGCCCCTCGGGCATGCCCATTTGCATCAGGTCTTTTCCGTTCAAATAAGTTTTTTCCGTGGCCAGTTTGTCGAGAAAGAGCTTAAGGTTCCTGCGCACGTGGAGCGATGAACTGCACAGGGCGTGGACCTGAATGGCAGCTTTGCTGTAGCGACTCAACCTGGCATATATTTCGGACGGTTTGAGGCCGGATTTATCCAGGCCCTCCGGGTTATATTTCAATTTCAAAGTGTCGGCAGCGATTTCACTGAATTCGCCCCCGTCTACGCCCAGCCGCTTCAATAGCGTGTCACACTGCTTTTTATCCAGGCTGTAGATAAGCAGGGCGAAATATAGTTGCGTGAGTTGGGTTCCCTTAGACAATTTTCTGGCTGTGGGGAAGGTTTTCTTCCATAAAGGATCCCAAGCCAGCGATGTATTGAGGCTGGACAGTATGCCCAGTTGTCCTGCACGCTTAAGTATCTTTTCCGGCTGGGCCTCTCCCAGCCACAGGATTATCTCGTGCCGCAAACGGTCGCCGCTGATGGTATCCAGCATATTAAGGTCGCGGCCAAGGGTTTTTAAAGTAACGGGTTCCAGCTTGAAGCCTAACCGTTGTTCATAGCGCACCGCCCGCATAATACGGGTGGCATCATCCTGGAAGCTTTTAGCATGCAAAATGCGGACCAATTTGTTCTCAATGTCCTGGCGGCCGCCGTAATAATCGATCAGCCTGCCGAATCGGCCGGGCTTGAGGCAAACGGCCAGTGCATTGATGGTAAAATCACGGCGGAAGAGATCCTGTTTAATGTTGCCGGATTTAACGGTGGGCAAGGCTCCGGGATAGGTATATGATTCGCTGCGGCAGGTTGCCAGGTCTATCCTGTAATCTCCGATCTTAAAAGTCGCAGTCCCGAATCTTTTATGCAAGATAGGTTTTTTATCCGATTTAGAGGACATGGTTGCGGCCAGCTGCAGCGCATTGCCCTCAATCATCATATCTATATCACTGCTGGGCCGGCCGAGCAAAAGGTCGCGTACAACGCCGCCGACCAGGTAGAGGTCTTGGCTGGATACGGCAGCGGCCCGTCCGGCACCCTGGATAAGCCTGAACACAGGCTGGGGGAGCTTCTGCGAAATCAGGTCCGCCAGGTTTTCATTCATAAGTTTCGAGCCGGCGCATTTCCACTATATGTTTTTAATAATTTGGTTTACTGGCTCTTTGGTCAGGAATCGGTCAAAGATGAACAGGCAAATATCCGCCAGAGCAAAAACTATGATGCCGGCCAGCCCGGTGATGCCGACGGTCAGATCGTTGCCGCCCGTAATAAGCAGGATAGCCAGCAGCGGAACGGCATTGATGGTCCCGTGGAAGACCGAACTGGCGATAACCGAACGAGCCTTGAAGCGTATATAGCTGAATAGGGGGGAGATGACGATAACCCAGGCGACCATCATCAGCACCCCGACCTGTGGATGATCGGGGTAATTAAATCCCAGCAGTATCAGCGGCGCATGCCATATACCCCAGATAAATCCGATTAAAGCGGATGATTTCCAGAAACCCATGAATCCAAGCTGCTTCAAGAGGAATCCGCGCCATCCCGCCTCTTCACCGAAGCCCAGTACTGCATTAACGGTTGTGCCGGCTATCAGCGCCACCAGGACTCCCAACCAGATGGGAGGAACTGCGAAAGCGGCCAGTTGCTGTCTGACCTGGTCCATCTGCTCGGGAGGCAAAGAACCGGCCAGCGAGCTAAGAAATCCCGACATATCAGGGGTGAATCGGACCCCCGGCAACAACAGGCTGACCCCCATGACCGCAAAGGCTAGGATAACCGGCAGGAACCAGGCCACAAAGAACCAGGAGTTTATTTTGAAAGAGATGCCCAGGGGTTGAATGATTGGCTCTTTAAAAATTCCTTTCTGAACAACGAAAGCTATGATCATGGGCATAAACATGTAGGCAGCGGCCAGGAATGCAATCCCCTCATCTTTGCCCCCCATGGCCACGTACAGCAGGACCATCAACCAGTCCAGCAGAAAAGTAAGGCCGATGAAGAGAAGTATCTTTTTTGTACGCAGGCTCATCAAAGCATCCTTTTAAATAAAAATAGGTTAGTATCCCTTAATGTCACGCTCAAGAAATTCTGCCAAGGCTTTATTCAAGTATATCATCATGCTTGTAATAGGGTATATAATGGATTTAGGAAATGGCATCTACTCAATAAGATATGCGCCGATATTCATACGATATATTTCTGTGTATTTTGGGTATCCTTTTGGGAGGAGGTGTTGCAATGGTAATACCTCCTTGCCAGATATTAGGTTGGATACTTATAGGTATATCCGCAGTTTTGATAGTGATAGTTGGTTATTACAGATGGAAAGAGTTTGAGATTGAATCTTTAAAAAGTTCCGTTAAGAAAGCTAAGGTGGTTTGGGCCTTTTGGTATACAGGCTCACAAGCATTAGCTGATAAAGTCATACAAGGAAAGAAGCCAACAAGCATAAAAGAATTGATATTATTGAAACCTGAAATCGGAATTCCCAATTCAGCCTTTGAACAATTGACCACTTTAGCTAATGGAGACACTAAAGAGGATAAGAGAAGATTAGTCGATGAAATAAACTCCCTTACCGAAAAAGCTAAAAACGCAATCCCTAAAGTTGATATCTATTACCATACACAAACACTTAGCTATAGTTTTACAATATTTGATCCTAAGCCTATTGGGAATTTGCCTAACTCTAAGCATGCATGGATAATTGTGCTCCCAATTGAGCCAGGGCGAGCAAAAGAAAGGGTACAATGGCATAAATGGGTTGTAAAAAACAAGGGTGAAGACAAAGAACAATTCAATGAGTATTACAAACTATTCAAAGATATAAGGTCTAAATCAGAGCAGATTTATTAAATAGGGTATCTCAAAAATGAAACGACCAAGAAGGATAACTAAGCGTGATTTGACAGAATATCAGTTTATGGCTGTGCTAAAACAAGTATGCCAGCCATTAAAGAAGCCTATACAATCTAGTGAAAAAGGTAAGGCAGAGGTGATACATGGTACAGAAGATAAAAAGTTGGATTAATACTCATGTGTTTTGGTCAGTCGTAATATTCTTGTTTGCTGTTATTATTGTGCTATCAGCGTTTAGATTGATTAATGGCTATGAAACTGGCTATACATTTACTGTATTTGTGGTGATAGCTGTCTTTATTAGATATTGGACTAGAAGAAAAAAGAAATTCGATTTAGAACAGTCTCAAACATCGGTTGTTCATCCTTCCGATGATTATAACGAAACTCATACTCATTCAGGTAAGACTGGAGATATTTAGGACTGACTGCATGATAAACGCCACTTATTCCACGCTTGGTAAGAGACCAGAAGCCCTCAATTGTGTTTGTGTGGGCATCGCCAATGACATATTGGCCTGCACCATGATTGACGGTTTCATGGTGATAACCGAGCCTGTCCACGATGTCATAAGTAGGATATTCGTCAGTATAGATAACCGACTTACGGGCTACATTCTTGGTAATCAAGGGCATTACAGTAGAGCGTTTGGTATTGGCAACAACGGTAGTGGTAATTTTGCCTTGCCTCTGGACAATGCCGACCACGGCGGTTTTACCCTCTGCTCCACGACCTCTCTTGCCAGTCCGTTTGCCACCTACATACGTTTCATCGACTTCAACCTTATCCGTAAAAAGGTCATGGTTTTCATCAAGCATTGCTCTAATCTGTTTGAACATTCTCCAAGCGGTCTTATAGGTTACTCCTGTTTTCCTTTGAAGTGCTTTAGCCGAGTAACCAGTCCGAGTATTGGCTATCTCAAAGATAGCTTCAAACCAAACTTTCAAGGGCGTTGGGGATTTGTGAAAAATCGTGTTAGCAAGTGGGGATATCTGATGTCTACAAACATCACAGGCATATACAGGTCGCTTGTGCAGTTTGGCAAACTTGGTTATTTTCTTGCAAACAGGACATTCAATTCCGTTTGGGTTAAGGTGATTTACGAGCCAATCGAGACATGCATCGTTATCTGGGAATCTCTTATCGAAAGTTGCTTTGGTGAATTTAGCCTGTTTGTTTTTCATGGTTTCTATCCTCACTTAAATACAAGTATAACAGAAACCAAGCGTGATGTCAAGGGATACTTACCTAAAAATATTTAACACGGTTTTCTAAATCTTACAGTATAGTTCCACCGGTTGCCAGAGAACCCGTCATAAACAAATCCCCCTCTCTCTGCCATACGCCGGGTGGTAGATGTCCATGGATAGTCGGGGTCCACTATCCATTCTGAGATAGCGAGTATAGCGGATGGCTTGAGAACGCGTTTAAATTCACTCAGGGCTCGTTGTTTGTCGGGAATCTCCTGAAATACCGTCACCATAAAAACCAGGTCAAGAGAATTGTCTTCAAGCGGTAATTCGTAGGCGCTATTGTTCAGAAATTCGATATTTTTTATGTCGTAGTTCTCCGGGAGGGATAATTTCCGCTGGAGTTGTTTGAGCATATCCTCCTGGATATCGAGCGCATAGACCTTCCCCTTTTCTGCGGCAGCCCGGGCGGCATCCAGGGTGAATGTGCCAGGGCCGCAGCCGATCTCCAGCACCTGCATACCCGGCTTGATGCCGCTGCCCGCAATAACCCGGGCGGGTGGCTCCATCCTCTTGCGTAAACCCGAATCCAGCAAGCCGCCCATAAAGGCGGGAGCCGGGAATTTAACGAACCTGCGTATCAGCCTCAAGAAGATCTGCCAGAGGATGATAAAAGCGAGGATGCCCAGGATTATAAATAAAACGGTCATGATACTACCCTGTTCCTACGCAGCTTAGAGGTCTTTAACCGGTGCTTAAGAGTATGATTCACAGGTCCGGCTTCACAGGTCCGGCCTGATCACGGTTAAACGAGCAGCAGCCTTCCACAGCCTGCAGTTGTTCCATGGTTCCGAAGGCGGTAAGGTTGCCGCCGGCTACAATTGTCATGGTCAGGCTGGGATTGATGTGAAGGTTGCCGTCTCTCTCCTTGACTGCCAGTATGCGCACACCGGGGAAACGCTCTTCAACTTCTTTTATGTTTTTGCCGATCAGTGTTGAATTCTCGCCCACATAGATCTCTTCCACCAGATACTCCCGTTCTTTTCCTGAAAGCACGGTTTCCACGAACTGGACAGTAGTAGGGCGTAGGGCTAGTCGGGCCATCTGTAATCCTCCAATGACTTCCGGCAGGATGATATGGGTGGCGCCCGCCTGTTTTAGCCGTTTAGCTGCTTCGTCGTTGCTGGCCCTGCCTATTATGATTAAACGGGGATTGATCTCGCGTGCAGTCAATACTGCATAGGTATTGTACGCATCGTCACCGAAGGCGGTTATGAGGCTTTTGGCTTTGAGGATGCCAGCCCGCTTAAGAACATCATGGTTGGTAGCATCGTCCATAATGGTCAGACAGTCCTGCTGCACTGCCCTGGTATAGCTATTCAAACTGTGATCGATGACTACAAAATTCGCCTTCTGCAATTTGAGTGTGCTGGCTATGGCTTCGCCGACGCGGCCGTAGCCGCAAACAATAAAATGCTGGTCGAGTTTTTTAATTCTGGATTCCATACGGCGCCTCCCGAATGTCCCAAATTCACCTTCTAGTGTTACACGTACTATTGACGTCAGGATATAAAATGCCGTCCCAACTCCACCCAGGATGAGAACGGTGGTAAAGATACGGCCGGAAACCGAAAGAGGGTGGATTTCCATGAAACCGACCGTTGAGATGGTGACGACTGTCATATAAAAGGCATCGAAAGCGTTCCATTTTTCGATGACCATAAAGCCGAGGGTCCCGAAGGCAATCAGAAAGAGCAGGGCGAAGATCCAGATGATGAAGCGGCTTTTACTTTCCATTTTCACAACCTGAAAACGAAAGAGCCCGGTGTTTCTATTGCTCTAACTTTTTCAGTGCGTCGTCAATCTCGCCGATAGACTGGAACCGTTCTCCGACTATCTGCTGGATAATACCTTTGGAGTCAATTAAGTATGTGGTGGGGAAATAGGGTGCTTTGTAGATATCGTCAACATTGCCTTCCGAATCCATCAGCACCGGGAAAGTGAATTTCCCCTGGGCCAGGAAATATGAGACCTTATCCGGATCCCCGTGCACGTTGACCGCCAGTATAGTTAGCTGGTCGCGGCCATATTTGTCATAGGCCTGCTGAATCACGGGCATTTCCGACTCGCAAGCGGGGCAACCTTCAAGCCAGAAATTAAGTAAAATGGGACGTCCGAAGAACTGACTTAGGGTATATCTGGTGCCATCGATGGAGTATAACGAGAAATCAGGGGCACGTTTACCGACCGTTGAGGCAACTTCTACCGTGCTCTGTGTTTTTATCGGGTCGATCGCCAGGCTGCTCTGTTTTCCGCTGGCATCCTTGGACTCAAGTTGCAGGTAATAGAGCGTATCAGACTGCAGCCCGTTTATTTTTACCGTGTGCCAGATCGACAACGGTTCGATCTGGGTTTCCGCATCAGTGTAATTTGAGTCTTTGCCATAATCTACCAGCCCGGTAGTTGGTTCATCGGTCTTCCATGTCACTGTTATGGATGAATCGGTAACGAACCCTGTGCTTACATTCGAAATCTCAGGGTTGCTGCTGTCATTGTTGGATGTGGTTATCAGGTAGCGTTTTGAGACTATCGTATTTGTGAGGGCTGCGAACGAGTGCTCCGAAACGTTTATATTGTCTATATTGTACAGGATCCTTACACGGTAGGCTGTGGCGGGCGAAAGGTCCCTTAATGTCAGAGAATGAATGGTCTGGGGAGCGGGAGTTATTACCGAAAGAATATTTTTACCGTCTATATCCATCTGTGTAGTCGTGGGAGCATCGGTAGACCAATTTACAACCGCCGATTTTTCAGTTATGGATTGTATGAGGACATCCGTTACAGGTGGTTTTGGCTGCTTGACCTCACTATTCTTACTGACGCCATACAATATCTGTTCGAAGTCCGAAGTATTCACTATCGGGCTCTCTACCCTCGAACGTATCACGCCGCTTTTGTCCAGGAAGAAAAAAGTCGGCTCATAGGTTACGTTATAGCTGGCTCGCAGTTTACCGAAGGAATCGACGATGACGGGGAATTTTATCCCGTAATCTTGTATTAGTCGGTCGACCTCATTGTTATTGGTGCCTGAAGCGATAGCTATGATGGCGAGATCAGAGTCCTCATATTTTGCATATAGCTCATTTAACCTGTCGGGTATATACAGCTTGCGCTGCACTCCATTTACATAGAAAAACTGCTCATCCCAGAAGTCACGGTCCCAGAAGGCCACGATAACATTTTTACCCCTGAACTCGCTCAGGGCTGAAGTCTTATTATCGCTGAGCTGCATAACAAAATCGGGGGCTACATTACCCACGTTGTAACCGGGCTTCGGTATGAAAAGCGCCATCGCTCCCCAGGCCAGCAGTCCCAGGGCAATGGCCGCCAGAATTGTGGTAAGGGTCCGGTTTTTCTTCAACATAGCCAGCACAGACATATGCACCTTTGGAATTCTCTGCGCCTTGAAGGGGTGGAGGTGCAGCGAAGGCTTATGGCCCTTGGGGGACTTGGTCTTTTTATTACGTCCGCCGACCGGCGCCGATTGCTTTTCGGCTTCCTTTTCTTCTTCTTTTTTCTTCATTATTTCAGCCACGCTTTGCTCGGGTTCCATCACCCGTGCTTCTTCAGTTACCGGAGCTTTCTCCTCAATTTTTTCTGTAGCTGTTATTTTTTCCTCTGCCGGGCTTTCTTTTTCCGCAACCAGGTCTTTTTCGGCTTCCTTTGGTGCAACTGCCTTTTGGGGAGCCTGCGTCAGGTCAATTAACGGACCGGCAACCACCAATGCTTTCCCAGATTGTATTACGGGAGCTATGTTTTCGGCAAACTTGGCGGCTATCAGGCTCTGGGTATCAGTAACTTTTTGCTCCAGGACTTTGATCTTTTCAATAAGGTGTTTGCCTTTGGTCTGGTGTTCCTCCTCGGTAATTTCCCCGACCTTTAACCTCGCATCGAGGGTTGCCAGGTCTTCCTGACACTTATCAAGCTCCAGTATCCTGACTGCGAGCTCTTTGCTCAATTTCTCCTTAATGGAAGCGAGGGTGTGCCTGGCGTTGGCGATATTATTCAGATATTCTTTATCTAATTTGGCCAGGGCATTATTTTCAACTGCGTTCTCACCACGTTTCCTATCCAGGTCGTCCAGGATTGCCTCGGCCTTTTTAATCTTTTCGAATACGTTATTAATATCTTCCATCGAACAGCGTCGGCTAAAAGTATAAATGCCTGTTAATTATACGAATTATACACCTACAATAAACGGAATTGAATATATCTGTTTATAACTGGGCATTCTGCAACCGATTTATGTGACTGGAAGGCTATTTAAAGGATGCCATCATTTCTTCTACTTCATCCGTGCTGATAAAAGGACCGATTTTAACTGCAGTGATTATACCTTCACGGTTGATGAAGAAAGTTGTGGGAATGCCGTGGATACCATAAAGCCGTATTGCCTCTCCAGGCACGTCGACCGGAATGGTAAATTTCAGGTTATAGGCCTTGGCGTAGTTGCGCGCGTTATCGAAACCGTCCTGCAAATTGACTCCCAGCACCACGACATCCTTATCCGCCCAGGCTTCATGTATGGCTTCTACGGTTGACGTTTCGAAGCGGCAGGGCCCGCACCAGGTAGCCCAGAAATTCAAGATTACATTCTTTCCCCGGTAATCACTGAGGCTAATTTCATGGCCGTCGATCGTCTCAAGCGTGAAGTCGGGCGCCGTATCGCCGATCTTATTGCCTACTACGATATCCGGTTCGGTCTTTGCGGGATGCAAGACCTGGGATTGCACAGCCTGCGGTGAAAAGTGGTAGGCCCGGTCGACAACGGCAACGACCGCCAGTGAAACCAGCAATACAGCCAGCAGTAGCAACAGAAAGAGAGGGGTTTTAGACATATTCATGGGGATATTCCAAATAATTAATACTTCAGGAGCCGCCCATTATCTTTTTTACTTCGTTTACAAGGTCGTCTTTGCCGGCAAAGCCCCCGATTTTTATAGACTTGATGATGCCATCTTTGCCTACGAAGAACGTGTTAGGGTCGGCAGCTTTGGGGCAGCAGTAGGTCTTATAGATGGTCCCTTTCGAGTCGAACAGCACGGTGAAGCTATAGCCGTTTTTAGCTAAGAAGTCTTTGGCGACGCCCGTGTTGTCTACCGTGTTTACGGATAGAAAAACTAGGCCCTGCGGGATATATTCATCGCAGATTTCCTTAAAATACGGCATTTCCTTTTTGCATTCGACGCAGCTCACGGACCAGGTATTGATGATCACAGGTTTGCCGGCATAATCGCTCAAGCTGATGGTTTTGCCATCATAAGTGGGAAGCGTGAAGTTGGGGGCCGCGTCGCCGATCCTGGGGCAGGCTGGAGCCCCACCGCAACCAGCCAGAAAGGCAGCACATATAAATATTCCTAGCAGAGCTGAAAAAAAGAATTTCATAACGAGCTTCTCCTCCGTAGATAAGGTGTTATGTTGCGAAACGGCCTAGCCACATAAGCTGGTTGGTCAGCATCAGTATACCGACAATTATAAGCAAGATTCCACTGATGATGGAAATGACGCCCAGGTAGCGGGTAATGCCCCTCCAGTAGGGCACCACATAGCTCCAGGCCAACCCGATCAACAGGAAAGGTATGCCCATGCCGAGGGAATATGTTGCCAGCAGTGCAGCCCCCTTTATCGTCTCATGTGTATAGGAGGCCATGAAGAGGATGGATCCCAGTATCGGGCCTATACAGGGTGTCCAGCCCAGGGCAAAAGCCGCCCCTATGAGGGTGGACCTGACATAGCCCGGGTTGCTGGAATGCTTTAGATGCAGGCGTTTCTCGTAGTTGAGCCAGGGTATTTTGTAAGCGGCTACCAGGAATAGGCCGAAAATGATGATTACGATTCCGGAGACTATGCGCAGAGGCTCGGCATATGTGGTCATAGCCGAGCCGATCAGGCCGGCCGAGGCGCCCATCAGGATGAATAAGATCGAAAAACCCAGTACGAAGGCTACGCTGTGCAGCAGGGTCGGCCACATCCGCCTGTTTTCCTTCGATTCGATGGCCGAAGCGCCCGCCAGGTTGGCTAGGTAAGCGGGAACCAGCGGTAGTACACAGGGTGAAAAAAAACACAGCAGACCAGCGCCGAAGGCTGTCCAGTAATGTATATCTGTCAAAGGGTCCCTATTGTCCTAAAACCTTTTCCATGACTTTCTGTATGTCTTTCTTGGGCCGGTAGCCAACGACCTGTTCAAACGGTTTACCCTCTTTAAAAACGATGATGGTCGGTATGCTCATCACTGAGTAGTTCGAAGCTATCATCGGCGACTCATCAACATTGACCTTGGCGAATTCCATCTTGTCCTTGTATTCCACCGACAACTCGTCGATGATGGGTGCTACCATGCGGCAGGGTCCGCACCATACGGCCCAGAAATCAACCAGCACAGGTTTTTGGGATTCAAGGACAGCCGATTTGAAATCCTTTTCTCCAACGTCTTTGATATTTGCGGTCATTTCGCCTCCGAGAGTTTATTTCGTATCAGCCGAGCCGCCATGTTCCTGGTTAAGGGTCTGGCCTTCCAGCTGGATTTTATCTTTTATCTTAACACCAGTTGCCAGAATACTGTTAATAATAGAAGCGCCCTTACCTACGACGACGTTATCCCACAGCAGGGAATTCTCTATAACGGCGCCCTTTTTAATAAGGCAGCCTTTTCCCAGCACTACGGGACCCTTCAACTCCACCTTCTCTTCTATCACACAGTTGGCGTCAATTATGACCGGTGCTGTCAGGCGGGCGGTTGGGTGTACCTTGCTGCTGCTGTCGATTACAATCTTATCGCCGTTATGCAGCGGTGAATCGCAGCTGCCCCCGAGTATATTGCAGTTTAACTGATGATACTTTTCGGGAGTTCCCATATCGATCCAGTAAGCTCGGTTGATATAAGCATAAACGGGTTCCCCTTTCTCCAGCATTTCGGGGAAAACGCCGTGCTCGAACATATAGAAGGCACCTTCGGGAATATAGTTGAGCACCTCCGGCTCCAGTATATATATACCTGCATTTATCCAGTGGCTGGTGACCTTATCAGCGGAAGGCTTTTCTATGAAGTGTAGAACGCGGCCGTTTTGGTCTGTCTCTACAACGCCGAATTTGGTCGGGTCTTCCACTCTGGTCAAAGCAATTGTGGCCCTGGCCTTATTTCGCCTGTGGAAATTCAGCATATCGGTATAGTCGATGTCTGTGTAAACATCGCCGTTGAGAACGAAAAATGTTTCGTTCACCTGGCTGCCGGCATGCTTGACAGCCCCCGCCGTGCCCAGAGGCTTCTCTTCCAAGCTGTAGGTCAGGTTGATGTCCAGCGTGCTGTTCTTGCGGAAATACTCGAAAATGGAGTCGGGCTTATAACCCATGGCGAGCACAACCTCATTTATGCCATGCGCCGCGAGTTGGCGGAGGACGTGCTCAATAAACGGTTTGTTGACAACCGGCACCATGGATTTAACAACTGTATAAGTGAGGGGGCGGAGCCTGGTGCCTTCGCCGCCCACGAGAATTATGGCTTTCATAATAGGGGTTAAATTATTTTAATCCGTTTGTTAAGGTGTAGCAACTAATTGAGCGACTTTAAATATGGCGGCGGGTCAAATCTGGTAGTCGTAGTTAAATTCCTGCTTTACCTTCATTTGCATTTCCTTCAGCTCATCTGCGGGCGCCGTGACTCCGATGCTGGTCTCCAGCATTTTTACGCGCTCTTCCAGTTTATCGTGCTCGGCCAGTACCAGCCTGATAGCCTCGGCTACCGGATCGGGCAGGCGGTCATGATCCAACTCGATTTTAGCCGCATGCTGCTCCTCGACTATCCTTCCGGGTACGCCCACTACCGTGGCGCCGGGCGGGACGGATTTGATAACCACTGAGCCTGAGCCTATCCGTGCGCCGTTGCCCACCGTTATGGCGCCCAGTATGATGGCGCGCGACCCGATGACCACGTTATTGCCTATGGTGGGATGCCTTTTCTTTTTCTGAAGCATGGTGCCGCCCAGCACCACGCCCTGGTACATGAGGACATCATCGCCTATTTCCGAAGTCTCGCCGATCACAACTCCCGCGCCGTGGTCGATGAAAAAGCGCCTGCCGATGATGGCGCCCGGGTGGATCTCAATCTGCGTGAAAAAGCGGTTGACCTGCGAGATCAGGCGGCCGACAAAAAACCATCTGTGGCAGTAGAAGAAATGGGCCACACGGTGCCACCACAGTGCGTGCAGGCCAGGATAGAGGACGAGGACCTCGAATGCGCTCCTCGCTGCCGGGTCGCGGTCCATGGCTGCCCGGATATCTTCCTTCATCGTGCGAAAGCAGTTAAACATCGTTCCAGATATTATACGTTATCCCAAGAGTTTAAACAGGGCGCTGGCGTTCAATGTGGTCTGAACAGACAGGTCCTTCTCATCAATGCCCTTGATCTGAGCAGCCGCTTTAAGGCTGCGAAGGACATCCGAAGGCTGCGAGCGGTACCTGTCAGGACGGCCGTAGAATACGGGACAATCGGTCTCCAGCAGAAGCCTTTCCAGCGGCGCCTCCCTGATAGCCCGGCGGTGCTCGTCATGATACTCCGCTGCAGGCGTGGCGGATATATAATAGCCGGCCTCGATCAGCTCGGATAAAGTGCTGGAGAAGCCCGTATACCAGTGGAATACCAGCCTTTTTATTCCCGCCTCTTTGGCCAACTGCAGGCAGTCCTTCCAAGCATAGCGGCTGTGCAGCGAAACCGGCTTATCGAATTCCAGTGCCAATTGCAGGAGCCTGCGCAAAACATTTTGCTGCAATTCTTTGCCGGCCCCTTTGAGCACCCGCTTATCATAGTCCAACCCCACCTCGCCGAGGGCGCAGACGGACGGTAGATGGCCTTTAATAAAGGCGATATTCTCCTCTATCGCGCTTTCATCCATATTTCCCAGTGCCCACGGATGCAGGCCGACAGCCGCATAAACGAGCCCTGGATAACGGCCGGCAAGCTCCACTATTTTTTGATTGGAGGTTAGATCCTGGCCCATCCCTATAACGGCCTCCACGCCGGCCTGAACAGCTTTCTTCAGCGTGGAATCGATATCCTCGATTTCGTCGAGGTGAGCATGCGTGTCAACCAGTCCCGGCAAGTCGGCTCCCGAAGATGTCGTCCACGGCGAAATTATATATGTCGTCGGGCTTCAAGAGGCCCGATTCCGTGACAAAGGCGCTGACCAGCTCAAGAGGGACCATGTCAAATCCTGGCTCGGGCCTGCGCATGCCTGTGATGAAGCCCCTGATATCGAACTTAGCCTTGTCACATATAGAGTAGACCGGGATGGTCCTGCGTCCGGCAATTTCAGCAACTTCAAGCGCAGGGGAGCCGTTGAGGAGCCACCCCTGCAGGGAGACGGAGTCGGCGCCTATCAGGACGGTATCGGCCCTGGCCACGTGCCAGCGCACCTGCTCATCCGGGACAATCCTGCAGACGATTCCCGCTTTTTCAAGGCGGCCGGCAGTAATCCTGCCATAGGATATTTTGCCATGCCGGGACTCTACAGCCAGGACCTTGAATTCGATGCCTTTGCGCATGGCGGTTTCCAGCGCGCTGCAGACTGAGGAACTGTAGCTGCAGGTCATGATAATCGTGCGGCGGCCGATCAATTTAGTTGCATGGCGTGCCACCGAGGCGGCTGATTTTCCCTGATATTTAATCAGACGGCCGGCTGTATCCAAGCCGAGTTTTTTCAATCTATCGACCGTTTTGATGCTGGTTTGCGGAGCCGTCAATTCGTCCTTGAATTTAAGTGCGTAGTTAGCTATGGAGACCATGCCCGGCCTTATTTGAATGAGAGCATCTACAACTTCGCCGATCTGGCTGTGGAATTTGGCTTCTGTCCGGGCATCGCTCACCAGGCAAGCGTTCTTGAGAGCTTCAAGTGACTGTAAGGTCAACCAGCCCGCCCCGTGCTCCCGGTCCCTGCCAATTGCATTGACGGCTTTTCTTAATTCGGCCTTCATTGAGCGAATTATACCCCAAAGTCGGGGCAGCTTCATATACGCTTTGAAGCAGTCCGACGGTTGAAAGCCAAATTAAAATTTCGGTTTTGCAATGACGGCAATAGGTATGGATAGCAGGGCCATCGCTCCGGCAATGACAAAGCCGGTCACGTAGCCGGGAAAAGAGCCGCTGATGATGGACCCTACCAGGGTGGCCAGAGTTACGGTAGCAGTGATTACTCCCAGGTTGCCTCCCATGCGGGTAGCGACGAAGAGATTGGAGATGATAAGGCTGCGCGTCACCATTACAACGCTGTCTCCTACAGCATGAAATAAGCGCGTGCCCAGGACGGTGCCGAAAGTGCCGGCGAAGCCCAGCAAAATATTGGTGACACCTGAAATCGCAATGCCGATATAGTAGAGCTTGGCCAGCCCTTTGCCCCCGGAGCTGAGGCGGTCGCCCAGAAACCCGTTTAATATCGATAGCAAAGCCATGACATTGGCATGGATGAAGAACAGCCAGCCCACCGATTCGTCATTGAGCCCTACATCTTTATTGAGGAAGAGGCTCAAGCTGGACTGCTCTGCGCCGGCATGCAGAGAAAAGGCAAAGACCAGCATGATGAAGATGAGCACGGACTTGTTCGATAGGTCGGCTTTATAATCCGAGATCTGCACCCGCGTGCCGGGCACATCGGCCAGGAAAATGCACAGGATGAATAGCGGCGCCAGGGCGGATAGGGAAAATATAAAGACGGCATTCATAGTGAAGGCGGACAATATGTAGCCGCCCAGCAGCGGTCCGAGGCCATATCCTACCAGTAGTGCGGCGTTGAAATACCCGAGCTTGAGGCCGCGAAATTTATAGCCCAGCGTTTTATAGTAAAGTGAGGGTAGCGCATTGTTGAAAAGAGCATATCCCGTGCCTGCCACCGCCACCCACAGAAGCGTAGGCCAAAATTCCTGGGACATCATGAGGCCGGCAATACCCAGGCCGAAGATAACCTGGCTGACGACGACCAGCTTTTTAGGAGAGATGCGGTCGACGAAGACGCCGATGGGGATCATCAATATCAATGACATGAAGGGGAAAATGGAAATGAGCACGCCCACCTGGAAGTGGCTGAAGCCGATGTCTATCCAGTAGATAGTTATATAGGTCAGCACCGTCCAAAGCGACATCGACTGCAGCCCGTAGATGATGCAGGGTACTACAAAGCGCTTTGAAAAACTGAGATCGTGTATTTCCATAATTGAAGGTTAGAAGTATATCAGATGGACGGTTAATGCGCTAAACGCGTTACGAGTCTGGCGGCGCTTCTCGGCGACATATTATTTTGCATCAAACCGCTATAAAGTGTATAGTTATGTCAGTGGTTTTTGTTTAGGTTATTGTCGACTTAATCCCTGTTAGCGCAATTACCCCGCCTCGATCGCTCTAAGTTTAAGATGACCCGACTTCAAGCCATAATATATATACCGGAATAATTTTTGGAGGGAAACACTAAGTATCATGAACATTTACGTTGGAAACCTGGCCTACGAGGTGACAGAGGAAGACCTAAAGACAGAGTTCGAAGCATTTGGAGAAGTCGCTTCGGTAGCCATTATTAAGGATACCTACACGGGCCGTTCCAAGGGATTCGGCTTTGTAGAGATGCCTAAATTACAGGAAGGCCAGGCGGCTATCACAGGCTTGAACGGCAAGAAACTGAAGGAGCGCACCATTACAGTCAACG
This sequence comes from Dehalococcoidia bacterium, assembly GCA_003142375.1. Lineage (GTDB taxonomy): Bacteria > Chloroflexota > Dehalococcoidia > GIF9 > UBA5629 > UBA1162. Next base: position 18,447 of record PLME01000016.1, read on the forward strand.
GCGCCCGGCCTAAGGGCGAGGGTGGTACCCGTGGTGGCGGTGGTGGTGGCAGATCGTCCTTTGGTGGTGGCGGTGGCCGTGGTGGTGGCGGTGGCGGCCGTGGCGGCGGCGGCGGCCGTGGTGGAATGCGCAGATATTAATTTATAAGTAAAAATTAAGGGATCGGCTGCAGCGCAGCCGATCCCTTTTATTTATGCATTGATTCTAATTTAGACCCAACCACGCAGCCTCATGGCTTCCACAACACGTTCCACAGCCCTCACGTAAGCTGCCTGACGCATGTTGATCTTGTAGTCCTTATGCGTATCCCAGACTGAGTGATAGGCAGTCGTCATCTTAGTATCGAGTCTCTCGTAGACTTCTGCCTCGGTCCAGTAGTACATGTTGAAGTTTTGCACCATTTCGAAGTAGGAAACAGTGACGCCGCCGGCGTTGCACAGGAAATCGGGGATAACGTGCACCCCTTTCTTATACAGGATGTCGTCGGCTTCCGGGGTGCAGGGGCCGTTGGCCAACTCGGCAATTATTTTAGCCTTGATTTTGGGTGCATTTTTTTCGGTGATGACGTTTTCCATGGCTGAAGGAATCAGGATGTCGACATCGAGTTCCAGTATCTCTTCGCTATCGATCTTATCGCCCGTTTTCAAATTGCAGACCGATGTGGTCTTGGTTTTGATCTTCTGGGCTTCATCAGCATCGATGCCGGACTTGCAGAAGCAGCCGCCCTGACTGTCGCAGACGGCGACGATCTTCGAGCCGAACATCTCTTTGGCCAGCTTGGCCGCATAGTAGCCTGCATTGCCGTAGCCCTGGACGGCGATGGTGGCTTTCGACAGGTCTATTTTCAGCTTCTTGGCCGCCTCGCGGATGCAGTACATGCCGCCTTTGGCTGTGGCGTCGCCGCGGCCTTTGGAACCTCCCAGCGCCAGCGGTTTGCCAGTGATGACGCCGAACTGCGATTTTCCGGCTATGGCCGAATATTCATCCATAATCCAGGCCATTATCTGCGGGGTTGTATAAACATCGGGAGCAGGAACGTCCCTTTCCGGGCCGATGAACTGATAGACTGCACGGGCGTAAGCCCTGCTCAGGCGCTCAAGCTCTCCTTCGGACAGTTCCTTGGGGTTGCAGATGATGCCGCCCTTTCCTCCGCCCAGCGGGAGGTCTAAAAGCGCACATTTCCAGGTCATCCATGCCGCCAGGGCGCGGACGGTGTCGATGGTCTCGTCAGGATGGAAGCGGATACCGCCCTTGGTTGGGCCTTTGGCGTCGTTGTACTGTACACGGTAGCCCTTGAACAGCTTAGTCGAGCCGTTATCCATGCGGACCGGAAGTGAAAGATGCAGTTCCCTCATGGGGTTCTTCAGCACCTCGGTTACGTCGGGGTCCAGCTTAAGGATACGTGCGCATTTATCGACCTGCTTTCTGACGATTTCGAACGGGTTGATCTGTGACATTTTTCCTCCTGTATTTTTGATTTAAGATTTTTTAACGTTGTCAGAAACGGTTCTAACCTGATTGCTTACTCCGGGATACTTTAAGCTTGTCTTACCGGAGGCAGGGGATGACAGTTACTTCTCTCACTCCAGCAGCTCCTCAAAATCAACCAGCTTTTCATAGTCGATCAACATGCTCATGCCGTGTGTTTCGACTTCGATGCCTGATTCTTCCAGCGCGGCCACCGGGTTCAGTCCGCCGATGAGTATCACGCCCACACGGTTGAGGTCCACAGTTATCTCACACACGGGTTCGCTTACGTTTCCAAAGACCAGCACGCCGTTCAACTTGGCCTTGGCCAGCTTGGTAATGACCTCATGGGCCAGGGGGCGGCAAATAGAAGGGATTTCACGGAAGTTTGCCAGTATATTGCCGTTGCCGTTTTTAGCCACCCCTGTCACCGAGGTCATTTTGGCCTTAATAAATATCTCGGAAGGATCGAGGGAACAGCCGTCGTAGTGAATCAGCTCCGTGAAGCGCATGGGCTCGTTGTCATGTATCTGCAGCAGCCCGGCGAATTTCGAGTCCATTGGGATGCCGGCTTTCAATAATGTCCCATTGACGATTATGCTGCAGACAGTAACCAGAGCGATTTTGTCCTGCGGTACGATCAAATCACCCAGGTTGCCCTCGCCTTTGACAGCCATAGCCAGGTTGCCGGCACACAGCCTAGATTGAAAAATCGGCTTCATCAGGCGCAGCGCCCTATGAAAATCCTGCTTTTTAAAGAGCGTTATATTGACCGGCACCAATCCCGTCCGTGTATCCAGATCAAAAGTGGTGCGGAAGGCCAGCAGTTCAATCTTGGATATGGCGAAACCCACCTTGTCTTTAACCATGGCGTGCTTTAATTCTCTGAGGCCGGCTTCCGTGATGACCCTGCCATCCCTGCGGCCGGCCAGCCGCGTGAGCCCCTGCTCATCCATTAACTTTAAATGATATCTGATGGCGCGCTCACCCAGGTCAACTCCCAGATCTTTCAACCTCCTGGCGATAACGATGGAGCCCATGGGCTCCATCGAGCTGGATAAAATCCGGAGTATGCAGCAGGTTTTTCTTTCTACGCCCTGTGTGTCGAAAGCCATATTATTGTGGATAACGGAAACCGATTGCCGAATTATATCATCAGCAAATATCCAAGTCAATAGGTTACGGAAATATTTTCAGCTTTGTATGAGGGTAAACGGAAATAATACGGCAAACAGTCAGGCGCAGGTGATATCGAGGAAGCAAATAGCCCGGTGCACCGTGGGGTCGGCCAGTATGTGGGCATAGAGGCCGTTGGATTTCTGTCTTACATCGATCAGGTGTATCAGGCTGCTGGACTCAGCCAGCTCCGGCATTATATCCGGCAGTACGTTGGGAGCGCTCTCGAAGAAGGACTCGTTGAATTTGGACTCCGGGTCGGAAGGGTAGACGGGAAGGTACATTATGCCCGACTCGACCAGGTCCTGGAAAAAGTGCGTGCCGTATGAGACTTCGGGGACATGCCCCCGCTCCTCGCGTGCCATCTCGACCAGCACGGAGGTGCTGTCGATGTCGGAATATCCCACGTTGACGCCCAGGTTGATATTGCTGCTGCCCCACCTGCCCGGCCCCATCATGATGATCCCGCCTTCGATCACGCTGGGATGCCTGTTGATGCGTCCTACCGTCCGGCCGATGGATTTCTTAACATCGATGGACTCAATGCCGGCGTATTTGTCCGGATCGATATAGAGGATGTACCTGATATTGTGCAGTGCGCCCCCGCTGATGAAGCGATTGGAAGTGAAAAGTATCTGCTCGTCGGATATATGCTCGGGAAATTCGACCCGGCCGGCTGTGCCCGGCAGCCTTAAGGATCTGCACTGGAGCAGGTTGATCTTAACCCCGCCCTCGGGGTCGATGTGCGCCGTAAACTCGGTGTCGACCGGCTGCCCGTAGGCTGCCTCAAGCCTCTTCAGCATGTCGTCCATAATCTTTATGAAGGGCGTCCTGTTGATGAAGTTATTGAAGGTCAGCACCAGGTCGTCGGACCTGCCTTGCGGGCAGGAGCGGATCATTTCCTGGGGGTAGCCGTCGGTCACCAGCGAAGTGACCAGGTTGAGGTTAGGGTAGTCGCAATCCACCAGGAGCTCCGCGACCGTTTCAGAGCGGAAATCATCGGCGGACAGGTCGAGCACGTCAACGTTATGCTGTGAGTACTTAATTATTTTAGTGCCGGCTTCCGGCCTTAGTTGGGGATCGCTTACTGCCACGATCCTGGTATAGTCGCCGCCCACGCGGTTGACCGCATGTGTGCCCAGCCCGAAGACCAGCCTGATCATGCCACGATTGGGATCGATCCTGTTGGTCCATGCATAGAGGTTCCTGGAGAAAGCCACTCCGGCCAGCGGCGGGAAGAAAAACTGCTTGTAGGGCATACCGGAAACGCGCTGCACCAGTATGGCCATTTGCTCGTCGTTCTCGCCCAGGCCCTGCTTGTGCCGGTAGGATAGGGCGTCGGGGTTGATAGCGCTGGCGTAGACCAATTTCACAGCCTGAAGGAAGGCGTTCATGCGTTGCTCGGGTCCGCCCTGGTTGGCGCAGAACTCGCTGCGGTATTTGCCGGCAAAAGCATTGCCGAAGCGGTCCTCCAGCAGGCTGCTGGAACGGACAATGATCGGCGCCTGGCCGAAATAGTCCAGCATATCGCGGAATTGGGACATAATCTCCGGCGGGAACTCACCCGCCAGGAAACGCCGCTCGACCTGCTCGAATTCTTCATGTGACATGGAGGAATCCCGGGTGAGCTGCATGCGCAGTTGGAACAGGTCGTTTTTCACCAGGAAGGTAAAAAATACATCCGAGCCGATATAGAATGAATCGTGCGCTTCGAGCACTTTGGCAAAATCGATGGGACCTTTATCTGCCAGTAAAATCCTCCTGGATAGAAGCATGCCTGCCGCTTTGCCGCCGATGCGGCCGGAGCCGATCAAACGGTTGCGCGCATTGATGAGGTCGTCGATGGTGAAATACTCGTCGGCCAGCTTGTTGAAGGAGGGGTGGTCGCCAATCATCATACGTATCAACTCGTGTTTGAGCGAGGCTATTTCCGGGGTATAAGCGCCCGGCTGCTGCTCGATATTGCGGTATTTTTGAAGCCTGTCGAAGATCACTTCCCAGGGCGCCCCGGAAGCTACCGACGTGCCGAGTGGTTGTTTCAAAGCGGTGGAAGAGAGGACGGCCGCTTCACCGCTGATGGATACGGGCTCCCATCCGGTTTCTGAGACCAGGTGCGGCAGGAACATCTGCGAGGAATAGCGTTTCCAGACCTTGATGGGGTGGATGTACATGGAATTTTTAACGTGGAAAACGTCGATCAGTATTTGCGTGGTATCTCGAATGCGCGCTACTGCCGTGTGCAGATGCTTACCCCTCGTCAGCGCAAAATAGGCCACGGGTCCCAGCTCGAAAATATAGGGGCAGGTAACCATGAAGAAGTTGGCCAGCAACTCGTCCGTAGCCCAGGTGGTGACCAGCGACGACAGGTTATCGAAGATAAGGCTGGCGTCCCGGTCGCAATCTCGAATAATGTTATGGACTTCACTGCTGAAGAAATCGAAGCCGGGCGCCGGATCGATATTTACGGTGGTGATACCGGGCTGGTCCGGCAGTATGCGTGGATGCGAGGCGAAGCGAAAGTAGATGCATTGCTTCTTTTTATCCAGGGCTTCACCGGCGAATTTCTCGGCGAAGAAGGCATAGTCGTCCAGATTGTCGATCTGCCAGACGATATTATCGCCGGGCTGGTATCCCTGAAGAAGGCTGTCCAGGTCCTTTATGCCGCTATTAATATCCGCCGCCATATCATGTACCCCATAGTTTAGTGCAGAGATTTTAACATGAAAATAGCGCCGGTAATAGCCTTAGAACGGGAATGAGAGCATTATTTAATAACGTGGATAACGCAGGGGGGCCAGGACCGAGAAGTCCATCATTCCCGTTGAAACTGCGGAGTAACGGCCTGTTTTCTGGCCTTACCCGGCCCAACTGCCTTATAATAGCGGATTAAAATATCCCCGTAACAATAATCTACACATCGTTTTTAAAGGACTCGCATGATAAATGAAATCGCTGCCAACCTGTTTTGCATTGAACTGCCTCTGCCGCAAAACCCGCTCAAATCCATTAATTGCTACGTCATAAAGGGGAAAAACAGGAACCTCATCATCGATACCGGCATGAACCGGCCCGAATGCAGGGAGGTCCTCTTTCCAGCCCTCAACGAGTTGAGGGTCGATATGGAGAAGACGGACCTCTTTATAACCCACCTGCATGCCGACCATTTCGGATTGAGTGGCGACCTGGCCGTCGACGGCTCGAAGTGCTATTTCGGGAGTGTTGAAACCGAGATAATCAAGGGCGAAAAGAGCTGGGATAAATACCTGTCGCTTTTCTCCGATAACGGTTTCCCGGTAGACGTTCTTAAGGAATCGATATCGAGGCACCCCGGCGTGATCTACGGCCCCAGCAGGCTGGTGGATATAACGCCGGTTGAAGACGGCCAGGTGATCGAGGCCGGAGGATACGCTCTGCAATGCATAGAGACTCCCGGACATTCGCCGGGACACATGTGCCTCTATGAGGCCGGGAAAAAGATTTTATTTTCGGGCGACCATATCCTTTTCGATATCACACCCAATATCTCTTACTGGCCGCAGATGAAAGATGCTCTGCGGAGCTATCTCGCCAGCCTGGATAAAGTGAGCAAGCTGGACGTGTCGCTGGTCCTTCCGGGCCACCGGAGCTCCTGGCATAACCACCTGGCAAGGATCGAAGAGCTGAAGAAACACCACCGTCAGCGGCTGGATGAGGCGGTCACGGCCCTGCAGGATGGGGATATGACGGCCTACGAGGTCGCCCCTTATATCACGTGGAAAATAGAATGCTCCGACTGGGAGCAGTTCCCCATCGCCCAAAAATTCTTCGCAGTCGGCGAGACGGTAGCGCACCTTCAGTATCTGGAAAATGACGGCGTGCTGCGCAGTTACCGGGAGGACGGCCAGGTATACTATTCGCTAGAGTGACATGTTTGATAATCGATTAACGATAGGCTATTATTGCAGGATATTTTTAGGCAGGAAGGGAAAGAACATCTAACATGAGATACAGGTCCAACGATGGTGATCTGACCCCGATCATCGTCCTCATCATACTGAACTTCCTGGTGTATATCGCCGTCAATATCGCCAATTTTACAGGCGGCAGCATAATGCAGTTCCTGGCGCTCTCAAGGTCGACTTTCTTTGAGTACCCCTGGACTATTTTCACGTACATGTTCACACATCAGGCCTTTTTCCATATCCTGTTCAACATGCTGACACTGTACTTCTTCGGGCAATTCCTCAATAGAATAGTGGGCACCCGGATATTTTTGACGATCTATTTCATCGGAGGACTGGTAGCGGGACTGGTCATACTGCTACTGTCGCCCGTCACCTCCTTCACCATAGGCGCTTCCGGCGCCATTTTTGCTCTGGGTGGTGCGCTGGCGGTGCTTACGCCGCAGCTCAAGGTCTTCATTTTCCCCATTCCCGTGCCGATGCCCCTTTGGGTAGCCATACTGATCACCTTCCTGGTACTGGCTTTAATACCCGGAGTCTCATGGCAGGGGCACCTGGGCGGCCTGCTCTGCGGCCTGCTGGCGGGATGGCTTCTGCGCAGAAGGGTGCGCATCATTCTTTAATAGCTGGTCCGGAGCTGACCTAATGAACATCTTAATGCTTTTCTACATGACCAATGCCGTGCTTATCACCGTGCATGAAATAGATTCGGCCTACTGGCGTGAGTGGAAGATGTTCAAACTGCCCGGCGGAATCAACTTTTTCCTGATAATTCACATACCATTGGTATTCTTAATACTGTATGGCCTGCTGCAACTGCAGCAGCAGACTACCGCCGGTTACATAATATCGCTGATACTGGCCCTGGCCGGCATCTTCGCCTTCATCATTCACGCCGTATTCATAGGGCGGGGCAACAGGGAGTTCAATACGCCGGTATCCCTGTCCATACTCGTCGCCATACTGGCGGTTTCTATTATGCAGACGTGGCTGACAGTCATTGCCATGCTGGCGTAGTCTTACCGCCGGATGACTGCCAGAAGGACGGCCATGCCCCCCTTCCATCTGCTTACCGACTCCATCTAATTTTGAGTTTGATCGAAAGGAGGGGCCTCCGCAGCATCGCCAGTGGCCTGCAGCGTCTCCCGCTGCTTCTTCTGTTCATGCTCAAGGTATTCCATAGCGAATTCGCTGAACTTGATGACCCTGCCGTTGCGGATGCGCTTTTCAGGCTGCTCTATGTAGATATTGAACATATCGTCCAGGTCGACCTCCACGCAGAGGTCGAGGATGACCTTCTTGCCCCATTCAAACCCTTCTCTGAAAGGGTTCTTGTCATGGTACTCGGGCTGGTGAACGTCGGTAAAAAGGATTTTGACTTTTCTCATGGCCTCCTCACTGTCGCCTGATTAAAATTATAGAATTTGGCCGGTTAAACGTAAACCATAGAGTGGAACTCATGGCGCTGCGCTTGTGGCGGTTTAACCGAGTGGGATGGTTGTCCCGCTGGCCAGGGCTATTACCTTGCCCTCGGGGTCGGTGACCTTGATCTCCGAAATGCAAACGCGCCTGCCCCTCTTGACCACCATGCACTCGGCGATCAGCTTATCATTTTCTTTGACAGCGGCTATGAAATGAATGTTTAGCTGCGAAGCTACGTTAGTCGTGCCCAGCGAGTTGGTGGCATAGGCGAATGCCTGGTCGGCGACGGCGGTGATAATGCCCCCGAAGATCGTGCCGTTGAAGTTGATATATTCGGGCTTCATCCTCATCTCTACCCTGGCGAAGCCGTCCGACAGCTCAATTAAACTCATGCCGAGGAAGGATGCGATGGGCTCGTTTTTACCCAGTTCTTTCAGTTTGTCTATATTATCCGTCATCGTATTTCATCCGGTGCAGTAAAGTCATTCCTATGTTATCATATTGTCCGGTCCCTTTGTCTGCCACAATCGTAGTATTTTGCCGGTTAAATGATTAGTAATCGTCGTTTTCTTTTAGCTTTTATCTGTTCACTGGCTATCATCACGAACTTTGCAGTGCCGGGTGGATGTTTTCTCCCTCTGCCGGCCGAGGCCGGCCCGGGTATCATGCGCTGGGAGACGGTTTCCACACCCTATTCCTACCCCGGCAGGAACGACATTTTAAATCCACTCATCGGCGGCGCCTTTACCGGCAGTGAAATTCGTGACCTTTCCGTCGGCAGCGACAGCACCACACTATTGACGGCTGTCACGGTCGATGCCAGGTATATAAATACGGCCGCAGCTCCCGGCCCGCTGGGTGTGTTACTGGCTTCTTCGGATCGAGGTTTAAGCTGGACTGCCGCCCCCTATTTGCACCTGGTAAATGCAATGGGTTGGACGGCTGGCAACCATGTCTATAACGTGTTGATAGCCGCCGATGACTCAAAGCTGTGGGCGGCTACGGCCGGCAACGCAGCCTCCGGGCCGGTCGAGTTGTGGGTTTCCAGCGACGCCGGTGCAAGCTGGAGCAACAGCCTGGTTCCCGCCCTGGCCGCAGGTGAGGCGATCAGTTCCCTGGATATATCGGTCGACTACACAACCGGGCGAGATTTCCTGGTTGCCACCCGCAGCAGCACCGGGGCCGGGCGTATCTTTATTACCAAACAGACCGGGTTCGGCGTCTGGAGCCAGCAGGCCAACCCCACATCTGATGCGATGGACTTTTTCAGCGTCAAGTTTTCTCCGGGCTATGCCGGAGACCAATCTGTGATAGCTGTGCTGGCCAATGCGACCTCGACCTTTTACAACATAGGTATCAGAGACATAAACAACAATTCCCTATCTTCATGGATATACACGGGAAACGGCATCGAAATAATCTCCAGCACTTCACCGGTTGGAGCATCGCCATCATTTTCCACGCTGGCGACGGCCGATATATCACTGCCGGCCGATTTCTCCGGCCAGACCGTCAGCCTGCGGCGTGCCTTTGTCAGCCTCAACGTACCCTCGCCGATTCTCGGGACGGATGAATCGGGTATTTTCCGCATGGACGATTCAGTTCCGGCTTCGCTACTAAACACTACGGCCAACTCCACCCTCCAGGTTTACAGTATAGCCTTCTCCGGAACATATCAGACGGGCAAACTGCTGGCCGGTTTCGTGTGGGGGTCTCCCTGCAATGCGGCCGTGCCGACAGTGTTCGCCGATACACCCTGTATTTGTGCAGGATCATGCGTATATAAGTCGCTCAAGCCGCCAACGGGAGCAGCCAATCAGGGGCTTTGCGGCAGCGCCAGCATTTTGACCTGCAGCGATAACCTGACAGGAATCGGTTCGGCCCTGGTGGCCTGGGACCACGATGGCTCGCTGGCCTATGCGGCAACCGGCTCGGGCACCATAGCCGACAACATCACCTGGTGGGACTCCTCTTCAAGGCCCGGCCCCTGGATTTCAACGCTGATACCCGATGATGAGTCGGCTCTCTCCATCAGCCGCAATAACGGCGATACCTGGAACCAGCTCGCCCTGATAGATACCACCATCGACTGGTTCAACGATGTGGCCGTATCAGCCGATTGTTCCACTGTTTACCTGGCCTCGGTTAACCGGAATATCGGGACCGGCTGCAATGAATTCGACAGCATCTGGCGTTCGACCATCAGCCCGGCTGCAGCGGCTCCCTTCCCGGCGCCTGGAGCCACAGGATTTTCATGGGAGCGTGTCTTTACGCACACCACCTCGGTATGCTGCCGCTTCCCTCAGACCGATTTGCCCATATTGCGTACGGTGCCGTCCTGCACCGATTCGGCGGACGGCGGCATCGTGGCCTGGGCTGCTCAATATGAGCCTTTGACGCCGGCCGGCAAAGGTGGTGTGATGGCATGGTCTTCCGACTATGGCGACTACTGGTCAGCCATAGCTCCCAGCGACATCGTGCAGGATTTCACCTTCGATACGGGCAAGATAATTTACACCCTCAGCCTGCGGGGGATAGTGCAGAAGCTGGTATACAGCGGTACGGCGTGGCCCAATACCATTCCCGTTACCAATTGCGGGCTGTACGGCCATACCATTGCCGCACGAAACGGGCAGGTGTTGGTAGGAGCGGTGCTGGCCAATATGCAGGGCGGGGCGGTGGCCTATTCGGCCAACAGCGGCCAGAACTGGTACATCTACAAAGACCGCATCCCTTCGGGCGGCAACCTGCATGTCATCTTCGATGTAAACTACGAAAACAATTCATTCATTTATGCCGCAACGGATGATAATGGCACGGGCAGCGTCTACCGCAACACTGCGCCCAACTTCACACGCTGGCATGACGGCGACCTGATGGATGTTTCCAACGGCGCCACAGGCCCCGACTGGTGGAATGATGGCTACAGCCAGGCCGCAGGCGACCCGCCGCACCAGCGCAGTTTCTTCGGCATCGTCATGGCCAATACCGGGAACCCCCAGCCGGCCCTCTATGCCGCCCACGATAATATCACCGGTTCAGTGGCACCCGGGCCGGGCGGACTGCCTTCCAACAGCGGAGTATGCCGCACTCTGGAATGCAGGAACGGCATCCCCAAACCGGGAGTGTACTGGGACTGCCTGGATATATTCGCGCCGCCCACGCAAAACGACGTGCATTTTACGCTCGAGCCGACATCCCTGAAGGCCTGCGGATGCTGCTCCCCCAATACCAATACGACACTATTTGCCATCGATAATCAGTCGGGCCTGACACTCAGCGCCAGCGCTTTTCTGCAGACGGAGAATATAACCGCCCTGCTGGCGGCGTTGGGCCTCAACGGCCGCTATAAGCAAACTCCCGGTTATAACCCCGACAACAATAAGGGCATGCTGTGGGCGTATACGGACTGCCTGGCTAAAAGAGGCCCTGTCCTGAGGAGCCCGCAAGACCAGGCGCTAGCCGGCGCCGATCCTGTAACCGGTCGCAACCAGCAGATCGACCTGTCATGGGAACAGCTCTGCCTGAGCAATACGTATGAGATGCAGATCGCCAAGGACCGGAATTTTAGCTTGAGGATTAATCCGGAGATATCCAACGCTAACCATATCGAGTCAGTCACCGGGTCGATCCTTATAAATACGGACCCGGTGAATGTCACCAACCCAGCGGCCTGGCTTTCGCCCGGCTCGCTGCCCGAGGCCGGCGCATTTTACTACTGGAGGATACGCTCTTACAGGTCGGCCACCGGCCAGATTGCCGTCAGCCCGTGGTCCGAGCCTCGCAGCTTCAAGGTCGCGCCCGGCTTTATGGTCAAGTCGCCCTACCTGGGAGTCCAGCTTCTCTCGCCGGTAAACCGGTATACAGCCTGCAAGGTTCGGCCCTCGTTCTCCTGGTCGCCCTGGAAGGAGGCTACGGGCTATGAGTTCGAGCTGTCCGGCGACGCCGGGTTTAAACAGGTAATCAGGGACGCCCGCACGTCCACCACGGCTTATCAGTATAATGGCACTTTGGACTATGAGACGGGTTATTTCTGGCGGGTACGTGCCGTGGAGGTTAACGGGCAACCGATTACCAGCGACTGGAGCGCCACTTTCACCTTCCAGACCGAACCGGCGCCTCCGGTTGTCAAAGCCCCTCCCGTCGAAACTTCCACCCCCTTGTGGGTCTGGGGTGTCATCGCGGTCGGCGTAATTCTTATTATAATTACACTGGTAATGATAATCAGGCTGCGCTCGCAGCTTTAATGTCTCCCATGATATTTGGTATTGACTGTTAGTATTTGCAAATGAGAATATCCAGAGAATGCCGCCAATGCCTGCTGAAGCTGGCCGCCCAGGCCTCGAGGCTGGCCGCTGAAGACGAAACCCTCCGTGGAGCGGCCAGGCAAAAAGCCGAACAGGTACTGGAGGAGAAGTTGAAGCCAGGCTCGGTTTCCATCGTGGTAGCCTCCGCTATGCATGCCGCCGTTAAAAAGGCCAGCGGCAACCCCGACCCTTACCGCAGCATGAAGGATATTGAGATCGAAACAGCCCGCCAGCTTTTCGACTCGGTCAAATCCAGCTATAAAGAGGGTTTCGTGGAATATTTGAAGCTGGCCGCTCTGGGCAATGCCATTGACTTTTTCCGGCCTATCGAGGAGGTCAGGCAGGAGATAAACAGGAATCGCCTGGCCTTTACCATCGACGATTCCTCCTTACTGGAAAGCAAAGTCAAAAGGTCCCGTAATATCCTCTACCTGGCCGACAATGCCGGAGAGGTATATTTCGACCTGCCGTTATTGAAGCTCATGAGGAGGTACAGCCGCGTCGTTTACGTAGTCAAGCAAGACCCGGTGCAGAACGACATAACGCTGGAGGAGATCAAGAAGGCGGGTATGGAAAAACAGGTCGGAGAAGTGATGACGACAGGCACGGCCACACCGGGCATCGACTTCTCACAGGCCTCGGACGATTTCAAGCGCGCCTTCGAAGACGCCGATTTTGTCTTCGCCAAGGGTATGGGCTATTATGAAACGTTGGAAGAATTACCTGCCGAGGGCAAGATATTCTTCTGTCTGAAGGCAAAATGCAGTCCCGTGGCCAGATCGCTGAAAGTCCTGTTGAACAGCTACGTGGCCCTGCTGCACTAATCGAGAGAGAATATGGCATTTGAAAGGCCGGATATAATAAGACCACCCAGTGAGCATGCCAGCTACTACCTGCCTCTGACCTCCGGGTGCTCGAATAACTCCTGCTCGTTCTGCAATTTTTCCTTCACTCAGCTTGGCATCAGGGAATTACAGGATGTTAAGCAGGAAATCGATGCCATGTCCCTCTATTTTAACCAGGGCATCCGCGTGCAGGGGCAGCCCGATATCATGTACATGATCCTCTGGCGCTGGGATGGCAAAAAGGTCTTCCTTCAGGACGGAGACGCGCTGGTTTATCCCTACGCGAAGCTGGTGGAAGCGCTGAAGTATCTGAATGAGAAATTCCCGGAATTGGAGCGTATTGCCAGCTATGCCACACCTCAGGATATCCTCAGGCGTAGCGTGGATGAGCTTAAGGCTCTGAAAAAACTGAAGCTGGGCATATTGTATATGGGTGTGGAGAGTGGCGACGATGACGTGCTGACACATATTCATAAGAACGCGACTCATGCAGAGATGGTGCAGGCGGCCGCCAGGGTCAAGGAATCGGGCATACTGCTCTCGGTGACCGTGATACTGGGCCTGGGTGGTGTTAAGGGCAGCCGCAAGCACGCACTGGAGAGCGCCCGGATATTGACGGAAATGGACCCCGATTACGCCGGCGCCCTGACTCTGACGCTCATACCGGGCACCGCCCTCTATGGGGAATGGGAGCGCGGAGAATTCGACCTGATCACCCCCTTCGATTCACTGCAGGAGCTGCGTACCATCATGGAAAATTCCACTTTCAGTAACTGCTTTTTCAGCTCCATGCATGCTTCGAACTACTACGCCATAAGGGGGACCATGCCGGCCGATAAGGCCAGGGTGCTGAAGCAGTTGGATACTATACTGTCCAGGAAAGACCCAGCCCTGCTGCGCCCCGAGTTTTTAAGGGGCCTGTAACTGCATCCCTCAATCGGTCCCAAAAAATGGAAAGGGCCGCAGTTTACGTAGGGAGGTGCCGAAACTGCGGCCCGGGCACGACTTAAATTATTTAGTTAAGGTTCATTACGTAGGAGAGCGATCCAGGCAGGGTCCTCTGGACGGTTATCACCGAACCTACCCCCGGTTTTACCTGCAGGGTAAAAGTGGTGTTGGCTGTCAGGTTGTCGGAGAGGGTCTGTCCGGTGCCGAGGTCGCTGAGGTTAATGGTAATCTGGCATTGCGCTCCCGGCTCCAGCAGGTTGGCGTCATTATCGGTGTTGCCCGTGAACGTGGTTGTCCACTTCACGTTATTCAGATAAGAGCCCTTGGTTGCCAGGCTGATCACGCATTTGTTGGTGGCGTTGGAGGTCCCGTCGCAGGGAGTCATATCGATCGGGTTGCCGGCGGGCGTATTCCTGACGGTTACTATCAGGCTGCTGACATTTTCCTCATCGGCGCTTTTAGCGACGACAGCGCCGGAAACCTGCAAATTGCTCTGCGCTTCCGTGAGGCCTGCATAGATGGTCGCCTTGCCCTGCTCGGCTGAAAACAAGCCGGCGCTCAGTACGGCATAGCCGAAAACCGCCGCTACGGTAACAAAGGCTATCAGGATGATGGCGGTTTCCAGGCCTGTCATACCCCTCTGGTCCTTTAACAAATTCTTCACTGCTTTCATTCGATCACCACGCTATTTTATTTTGATGTATTAACATAATACATAGGTATTTACCATGGGCAAAGACCCAGAAAGTACAATGTCAATGACCCATTAGTCCCATATTAATGTAATAAAATGGTACTGTGTCAGGTTCGTCGCAAACGTGACCCGTATAAGGTCGGTGAAAAAATCGCTGATTGGCCGGTCAGTTAGGTTCAGTTACGTTTAAGGCGGCCGGAGGGACTGTCGTCTGACCATAGAGATTGCTTCGCTTTGCTCGCAATGACCGGATAAGTCGCCTCCGGATGTTAGATATGATCGGCGACCTGGCAGAGGTTGTGGATGACGGTGCAGTCGCAGGAGTTCGAGCTTCCTTTGCGGTCTATGAGCAGGGGCTTGATCCCCACGCCCCTGGCGCCCTTGATATCCTGCTCGTACTGGTCCCCTATGAAGACCGTCTCGTCCGCCGAGACGCCCGCACGCTGCAGCGCAAGCTGGAATATTTCGGGGTTGGGCTTGTCGTAGCCGACCTCGAAGGATGTCACCTTGAAGTCGAGATAGGGTGCGAAGCCCAGCTCTTCGCAGTAAGCGTCGATCTCCTGCCCGATATTGGAGATAACGCCGATTTTCAAGCCCTTTTCTTTGAGGGCTTTCAGTATGGGCAGGGAGTCATCGAAGGGTACAAATTTGAATCCCCTGGTAAAAGCCTTGGCCAGCATCTGCAGGGCCTTTTCGGGTGTGGCTGGGGGGTCGACGTTTCTCAAGATACGCATGCCGTAGCCCTCATAGGCCTTGAATTTTTCCTTCTCGGGGCGCTCACGGATGGGAGACTTGAAATTCTCCTGCCGCCAGTAGGTGTCGGCATCGGGCAGCGCCTCGGCTATCTGCTCCGCAGTCACATTTATACCCAGCCCGCGTGCCGTTTCAGCGTAGTATTCGTCGCGGGGCGGGTCGAAATAGGCCAGCGTATTGAAGAAATCGAAACAGACGGCTTTAATCATGGCAATTTAAAATTATGGTTCCTATCCGATATAAAAGTCAATCTATGCGGTTTTCCCGGGTTTGCTTCGCATGCCCCATTTCAGCTTGGCATACAGTATCAGAGAGGCCAGCACTATTGTGATGCAGTTCCATATAATAACTGAAGGGAGACCCAGGGAGATGCCGTAGGAGAGCCAGCAGAGTATGCTGACCAGCCATAAATAGACGAACGGCAGGCTTATCTCGTAAGCCGCCTTATAATGGAACAGCTTCCATATCTGGGGTATAATGCCGATATTTCCCAGCAACCCTCCGATGAGTCCGATTATTTCCTGCCAGTGCATATGATTTGCCTCCCCTTTTCGTGAGCGATGCCCGATTATACCACGTCCTTATTACACGTCATTGCGAGGAACATCCATCATACGTCATTGCGAGCGAAGCGAAGCAATCCTTTGTACGAAGGGACCGAGGCCTTCGATTATAGGGATTGCCACGTCGCCCTGCGGCCTCCTCGCAATGACGTGTGAAATGACCAGGTCGTTGCGAGCGAAGCCTGGACGAATGCCATGGGATTGCCACGTCGCCCTGCGGGCTCCTCGCAATGACGTGTGTATAACGAAGGGAGAGGGTCGGGGTGAGGATATCTCTTGACATTAATTGCCCCTGTTGCTTAATATGCTACGGACAAAATGAAGTTAACCGTAATCGATGCTTTGAGCCTCAGCGACGCCTGGTTCCAGTGTCTCAAGACGGCGCTTTTCGACGGAAGGGAATATGTCATCGAGCAGGGCAGCTTCGAAGGCATGCGCCGCCGGGAGATCGAGCTGGTGGCCATCAATATCAGCAAGCCCGGCATCAGGCCGCTTAGCCCGGACGTGCCCACCGGCGTGCCGCTGCCCACCACCGACGAGGTGATCGAAGAGTATATGACCTACCTTATGACCCCGCACCGCGAGGAGAACGAAGAATACACGTACGGCGAGTTCCTGTCGCCTCAGATCGAAGAGGTCATCCGCAGGTACAAGCTGGGGCATGGAACCAACCAGATGTGCATGTGCGTGGGGAACAAGGACAGCATCTACCAGAATGACCCGCCCTGCCTGCGCCTGGTGGATACACGCATCCAGGATGGCGCCCTGCATTTTATACTTTATTTCAGGAGCTGGGACCTGTGGGGTGGCTTCCCGACCAACCTGGGCGGTCTTCAGATTTTTAAGGAATACATGGCCAACGAGATCGGTGTGGAGGATGGGGAGATTCACGCCTTCAGCAAAGGCCTTCACCTTTATGAGCATGCCTGGGACCTGGCCAAGATGGTGCTGCGGCTGTCGCAGGAATAGTCCCGGTTTACTTCTTCAGCCGAAGCTTTACAAACATACCCTTATCTTCGGTGCCTATTTCCGTAAAGCCCGGGTTTTTGTATGACTGCACTTCGTGTATTTTGCCGAAGCTGATGGAGGAATGCGCCCTCACGAAGTTCAAGACCACGAATGACAGGAAAGGGCCGTATTTTCTCTTGAAATCCTTTTTATTTTCCCCGGTGGGTTCATGTTTGATCTCGTATATCCAGAGCTCGCCGTCCTTTTTCAGCACGCGGCTTACTTCCTTTAAGTAGTCTTCCGGCCTGGCCCAGTGGTGAAAGCTGAGCGTGGTTATAACCAGGTCGAAATAGTCGTTTTCGAAAGGGATTTTCTCTGCGCTTCCGTACCGAAAATGTGCACGGTCTGAGAGCCCGGCCTGCCGGGCATTCCTGTTGGCTATCTCCACCATGGCGTGCGAAATATCGATAGCATAGGCCTCGATACTGCTGCAATTGCGGGTGATCTCCAGCGGCACCAGGCCCGGCCCCGTGCCTATATCCAGAATCCTGCCGGAAGATAACCGTGCGCAGACCTCGTCCACCACAGCGCGATAAAAGTCTTTCATCCACGGACTGCGGGCAATGATTGTCGAGTATAACCAGGCCCCTGGGCCAGGTATGCTTTCCATCTATTTCACGATCCTTGCGATCGCCCCGGTTGTGCCGGATATTATCACTGCCGTGACTATCGCAGTTATTTAATTGGAAATTAATAAAAGTATCATTGAGGCTTAATTGCAGGCGGTTCAATCACGATTTGCGAATTGTAATCGTAGATATTCCTGACCTGGCGTAATGTAATCAGAGTTTCCCTTTTGTATTGCTCAGATTCCCTGGAAATATTAGAGTTAAATTCGGCTTGCCGGAGCAGAAGATCATCCTTACCTATCCAAATATCGAGAACCGTTGAGTTATCACTTGATGTATCTGAAACCGATGAAACTTGATAAAGGTTGCAGGTCCCTTGAAAATGGAGACAGGTTGTCCCCTTAATATCGCCATCGGGCAGTTGGTGCACGATTTTTGACAATTTTAAATAGCCGCTTGCCCCGGGAGCAAGGAAAAAATTATTAGGGGGCAATTCACTTACTATCCAATCTCCATCATCTAATCTGGTATATTCTTTCCCAAAAGCAATCACGGTTTCTGATGTCTTCTTAAATCCGCCCCCCTCAATTTCAGTATCCCGTGTAGTATTGTCAGAGTATAAATCAGGAATAATGCCTGCGCCTTCGCTATCAGTATTGATAATCCGGCCGTTTGTCGTGTCAAGCTGCGTGATTCTAATAGAGTAACGGAATGACTTCACTGCCCGGGATGCGTTATCGGTATTCAAGCATAATTCGCTGACCGGCTGTCCCGTCTCTACAATGGTATTCGTTACGGTGCTGTTTTCAGCCTTTTGGCCGGGCGGCGGACTGCCACAGCCGAGAGAAACGATTGCAAGCAAACAGGCCAGTGAATACAGGCTTAGTGCCGTAATATACTTCATATAAATATATCTGAATAGAATGCCCTGCCTGTAGACTAGTCTATTCCCGGGATCTTTGTCAATGCATATCGACTTCCTCGAATAACTCCTTCCTTATATTGGCGGTTTCGCAGGCGTCCAGGTTGGATAGCTCGCTTATATAGTTACGGATAATGGGATCGGTGGTAAGTGAATAGGTGATGATTTCGCTGTAGGACTGTTCCGAGACAACTCCGAGCACGATTAATGGTCCTATCTCCTGCGACAGCAAGGTCCTTGTTATATCCAGCGCGCCGGCGATGGTATCCGGGCAGAGGTGGGCCTGCGTATGCGCCAGCAGGAAGCGCAGCAGCTTGAACTGTACTACGCTGCAATGCATCTGTCTCAAAAACGATACCAGGCCGTAATGTTTAAAGCGGTTAGTTTCAAAAATGATCGACATGGTTGTTCACACTTCCTTTTGTCTTTGTTTATATTGGTGATTTACTGTGGTTAATAGGATGATATCAGCGGAATACTAATTTTTTATTAAATGTTATGAGTTCGCAACTTTTTCGGTCGGAATTTTATGAGTTGTTAACGTTGAGGAGGATATGATGATAAATGAATTCATTAATTATGGAGGTATTGAAATGAGGTGGACTAATCCAAGTTTAGTCAGAGGAATTCTAAGTATCGTGTTTTTGGCCGTCATAGTTGCTGCGGCAGCCTGTGCAGCAGCGCCGGTCTCGGCCCCTGCGGCACCCCCACAAGCGCCGCCGGCATCGCCCCAGGCCACAACACCGGTCTCGCCCGGTTATACCGTTAACATCTCGAACAAAGCCGGCGTGGGAGACTATCTGGTCGATTCCAAGGGCATGACGCTATATTATTTCACCAAGGACACTAACAGTAAAAGCAACGCCACCGCGGCCATTGTGCAGGTGTGGCCGGTATTCTATGCTGCAAGCATGTCTGTACCGGCGCCGCTGAAGGCAGGGGACTTTCAAATCATCACCAGGGATGACGGGACGATGCAGACCACCTATTTAGGCTGGCCGCTTTACTATTATGCTCAGGACCAGGCAGCGGGCGATACCAAGGGGCAGGGTTTCAATAGTGTATGGTTCGCCGTCAGTCCGACCGGTTTTATGTCGGCGCCTGCGGTTCCATTACCAGCCCCTCAGCCCAAAACGCCCCAGCAATACACAAATTAAATTTATAAGGGTATCTTCAGGGAACCCCGGTGTCGTATATAATGGCGCCGGGGTATTTCCTTTATACTTGCCTCTGAATGGCTGGGGTATCATGCTAAAGTAAATATAACAGTTGGAGGTTATTGCCGGATGGGTGAAAAATTGCAAAAAGTTTCTTCTAAAAGTCTGTGGATTTCGACCCTGGCCGTTTTGGTGCTCATGAGCATACAGGCCTGGAGCGGTAACTGGATCACCTTCTTTTTAATTTTGCCGGGAGGGTCGGGCGGTTTAAGCGACCAATTCCTTAAAGCCATGGCCGGCCTTTCGGTCTATCATGCCATAATGGGATTCTTGATAGGCATTGGTTCAATAATTGTTCTTATATTTGCCTTCACCAGTAAGTCAAGCATATATGTCCGTATTTTTGCCATTTTAGGTTTGATAATTACCGCCTCAGCGGCCATGGGCGGAGTACTGTTTACACAGTCAGGTTATCAGGACCGCTGGCCCCTGGGCCAGATGGCCGATAGCTTCGTGGGTGCCTTTGCCGCATATTTATTGCAGCTTTTCTTCATGAACAGGACGCACAATTTGCCGTGGGCTAAGCAGGTAAAACAGGCGTCGTGACGTGGTGCTAACCACGATTCTAGCTTACCTCAACTGCTCCAAATCTATATTACTGGTTCCAGGTATACCCGTCATTGAGGCTGTGTGAGACGGCCGACCCAGATCCGCTGGTGGCGGCATAGGCGATAGTGCCGTTGGGCGACCAGGCCACTCGGGCGTTGGATGAGCCTGTGGGAGGCTTCTGGCTGGGCTGCCAGCCCGGGGAATTTGAACCCGGGTTGCCGCTGAAATAAGTCTGCACCTGGAAGCACCCTCCCCCTGAGCACTTCGCTGCACCGGCCAGCATCTTGCCGCTGCTCAGCCGCCCGTAGAAAGCGATGGAAGCTATGGCTTCGGGCATGTTCATGCGGTAGGCCTGGGTATCTATCATGCGGTAAACATCCTGCCCGGGATGCGTCTTGCTCCACGAGACAAATACGTTGCGAGAGAAGGAGTTGCCGCCGTTGTAATCGGCTGGGAAGGTGATATCGGCATAGTTCAGGGGCGTGCCGGGCGTGCCCGTGCCGGGTATGCCTATCTCGGCTGGGTAGCTGGGGACGGCGTTCCAATTGATTACGGTGGAGCCCAGGTCACGGGTAGCCATATAAAGGTCAGTATGTGAAAACCCCGCGCCCACCGCCAGCAATGTGCCGTCTGAGTCGAAGGAGGGCGAGTATTTGAGGGCAAATATATCCGCGCCGCTCAGCCCGGTATCCATCCATCCGCTGGGGAAGCCCGATAAGACGTCCATGTACACCTTTCCACCCGCTGCACCGTTCCAGGTGCCGACTGCTATATCGCGCCGGGACGCACCGTAAGCCGGGGATATGGCCAGGCTGGTGGCGGCCTGTCCACCGCCTATGACCGAAGACAGCCCGCTGGCATTGAACGTTACACCATTATCAGATGACACGTATACTTCCCGGCCCCCGTTAGCGGCCACGGCCACGAAAGTTGGATCATCGGGCGCTACCGCCAGGCCGACCCAGGGGGCGCCGCCGCCGACCTTGCCCGAAATATCGTTCCAACCTTCACCACCGTCATCGGAGCGGTACAGCCGGGCATAGAAAGAATTGAGTGCATAAAGGGTGAGGCCGTCGCTACCCACTACCAGGCGGTCGATGGGGATGCCGATCAGGAGATATCCGCCGCCACCGCCGGGCACCGGCTGCGGGTTGATCAGCCCGGGCGGAGAAGCAGCCACGGTGAAAGCACGGCTGGCAGGAACAGGCTCGATATTGCCGTCGGCATCCTGCGCCTTTACATAAAATACATAGTCCTTATTAGGGAGTTTGCTGAATGTGCGGGAGGTGTCGGGCAGGAAGGGGGTGTAATCCTTATCGTATCCCTCTAAAAATGACGAGTAGGTCAGTTTAAAGGGGTCCACCGAGGACAGCAGGGTGCCCCAGGTAAAGGTCACATTATCGTAGTTGATTTTGCCCTCCGGCCCGTCGATGATGGCTGTTTTAAGTCGGATTATGCCCTTGGAGGGGAGGACCGGCGGAGCTGCCGGAGGGGGTAGGTTCGACTGCTCGTTTGTAATGGGGGCTGTGCAGCCTGCGGGAATGGACAATATTATTAAAAGGGCAAGGCCGACCAGGGACGAGGCAATCCTCAAGCTTTTACTACTCACAATTCCATTATACTACGCGGGTTTAACTATATTTCAAAATTCCAATATTCAAACTCTCATGATTTATGCCTCTCCCCTGCCCCTCTCCACTGGAGAGGGGGTTTTTATTTAAAAGAGGGGCTAAAGCCCCTCTTCGACGCCCCCTACCCGAATAACCTTAGCGTGGGAAAACATGTACCGCATCGTTAGATGAGAGAAAGCTCTTCGACGCCCCCTACCAGGACGGCCTCACCTAGGGAAGACAGGTTCCACGTCGTTGGCTACGAGGAGGTAACCTTTCCTTAATGCTGAATTAACAATCGAAGTGGTATAATTTAGAGTCTTTTGAAAGTCTATCAGGAGGATACCGTGCCGGAAGATACCAAAAAAGTTGATATGGAGAAGATCGTCTCGCTCTGTAAAAGGCGGGGCTTCGTTTTTCAGAGCAGTGAAATATACGGCGGACTGGCCAGTTGCTGGGACTACGGCCCGCTGGGCGTAGAGTTAAAACGCAATATTAAGAATTTCTGGTGGAAGAAGGTCGTGCAGGAACGCGACGACATGGTGGGCATCGATGCCAGCATCATGATGCATCCCAAAGTCTGGGAGGCCAGCGGCCACGTGGCGGGCTTCTCCGACCCACTGGTGGAATGTAAAAACTGCCGCATGAGGTTCCGCTCCACAGATATAGACACCACCGCCTGCCCCAACTGCGGCGGACAACTTAGCGAGCCGCGCATGTTCAACCTGATGTTCAAGACCTTCATGGGCCCGGTGGAGGAGGAAGCAGCCATCGTTTACCTGAGGCCCGAGACGGCGCAGGCGCAGTTCGTCAATTTCGAGAACGTGCAGTCCACCACCCGCAAGAAGCTGCCCTTCGGCATTGCGCAGATAGGCAAGTCCTTCCGTAACGAGATCACCACCGGCAATTTCATTTTCCGCACCCGCGAGTTCGAACAGATGGAGATCGAGTATTTCGTCAAGCCCGGCACCGACCAGCAGTGGTTCGATTACTGGGTCAACGAAAGGCTTAATTACTATGTCAGCCTGGGAATCAAGAGGGATAACCTGCGCCTCAGGGAGCATTGTAAGGAGGAGCTGGCCCACTATGCCAGGGGCTGCTTCGACGTGGACTATAATTTCCCCATCGGCTGGTCCGAGATCGAGGGCATAGCCAACCGCGGCGACTACGACCTGACACAGCACTCCAAGTTCAGCGGCAAGACGCTGGACTATTTCGATGAAGAGAAAAGTGAACGCTATGTTCCCTACGTGATCGAGCCGTCATCCGGCGTGGACCGCAGCCTGCTGGCTGTGCTGTGCGATGCCTACGACGAGGAGCCGGCCGACAAAGAGACCAGGGTAGTTCTGCATATCAAGCCGGAGATCGCCCCTATCAAAGTGGCTGTGCTGCCGCTCAGCCGTAATGCCAAGCTCCTTCCCAAGTCTAAAGAAGTGCACGATATGCTGCGGCCGCATTTCATGACTCAGTACGACGATGCGCAGAGCATCGGCAGGCGCTACCGCAGGCAGGATGAGATCGGCACGCCCTTCTGCGTGACCGTCGATTTCGACTCACTGGACGATAACCAGGTCACCATTCGTGAGAGGGACAGCATGCAGCAGGAGAGGGTGCCGGTGGCCGAGTTACTGGACAGGCTGAAATCGAAGTTTAGTTTTTAGATAGCCCGCATGCGGGGCAGCCAATGATTGAATCGAACTATGAAAATTGTACATTTCGCTGATGCTCATATAGGATTGGAAACCTACGGGGGCATGGACTCCGCCACCGGCCTTAATACGCGTGTCATCGACGAGCTGAAGGCGCTGGATGCGGTTATCGACTTCGCCATCAGTGATAAGGCCGACCTGGTCCTGTTCTGCGGTGATGCTTATAAGAACCGGGAGCCCTCGCCTACCTACCAGAGGGAGTTTGCCAGGAGGATACGGCGCCTTTCGGAAGCCAAAATAAATACGGTGGCGGTGGTGGGCAACCACGACCTGGCGGGATCGCCGGGCAAGGCCAGCTCGGTGGAGATATTCGATACGCTGGATATCGATTACGTCCACGTGGCCAACAAGCCGGAGATATTAAACGTCACGACGGGAAAAGGCGAGATCCAGGTGGCTGTCTTCCCATGGCCCAGGCGTACGGCTCTGCTGGCCAGGGAAGATGTGAAAAACCTGGGCATCGGGCAGGTCATAGAGCAGCTCCAGAACGCCATGGCGGACAAACTGGTGGAGCTGGCCGGGAAGATAGACCCCTCCAAACCCGCCGTCCTGGCAGCACATGTGGCGGTATCCAGCGCTAAAACCGGCACAGAGAAAAACATGGTGATAGGCAGCGATCCCGTGGTGATGCTCAGCACCATAGCCAGCCCGGTCTACGATTATATCGCCCTGGGGCACGTGCACAGGCAGCAGGTTTTAAGCGAACATCCGCCGGTCGTCTACGCCGGAAGCCTGGAGAGGCTGGATTTCGGCGACGAAGGCGAAGATAAGGGCTTTTACGTGGCGGAGATAGAGCAAACAGGGAAAGACCGCAAGGTCGAATATGCGTTCCACAAAATGCAGGCCAGGCGTTTTTTAACGCTGGAAATAGAGGTCCCCGATGAGGAAGACGACCCCACTGCCAGAGTACTTTCTAATATTGCTCAAAGGGCGGGCGATATTGCGGGTGCCATAGTCCGCTTGAAACTGTCGCTGCCCGGGCATCTGGCCTCGGCATTGAGGGACGGAGAGATTTTTAAAGCTTTAAAAGAAGCATATAATGTAAGCATTGCCAGGGATATCAGAAAGGTTTCCAGGGGTCGGGGCGCAGGCTGGATTAACGATTCACTGACTCCGCTGGAGGCCTTGAAAAAATATATGGAGACTCAAAATATCGCCGTTGAAAGGCGTAAGAAGCTGCTTGAATATGGTGAAAGATTGATCAACGAAAAACTCTCTGCCGACAGGGGGACCCATGCAGGATAAAGGCCCTGTCCGCAGGAACAAAGTCCAAATCCGGTTCGGCATACGCGACAAGATCCTCATCTCCTTCCTGGCACTGTCTCTTATTTCGGTGGGCATCATCAGCTCGCTGGCGCTACGCTATATAGGTTCGGTGGGTTCGCTGACCAAACAATATAGCGCCACGCTGGGGGAGACCGTCATGTCGGTGAGCATTGCGGCTTTGGAGGACCAGGGCCGGCGAACTATAGCTCAGAAGGCCGAAGACGTGGCCCAGCAGATCTATTTTTACCTGCAGTTGCATCCCAGCCTGGATGAGGAAGCAATAATGAAGGACAACGAGCTGCGCACGATAGCGGTCCAGAGCGTGGGCAGGACGGGCAACACCAGAGTCTACGATACCACAGGCATAGTTATGTTTGCTCTTGACCCCAAGCTGATAGGCTCCAATCTCCGCCAGCTCGGCGGAGAGCCGACCTATTATTCGTCGATTTTCGAGAGGAGCCTGCTGGGCGAAGATGCATCCGGTTATTATAGCTATAAGGGTGCATCGGACAACGTGGAACGCACCAAGTATATGTTCACGGTCCCGGTTCAGGGGACCAAGCTGGTAGTGGCAGCTTCCACTTATCTTGACGAATTCTCCTCTGCTGCCGAGGATACCAAGACCCAGATTGCCACTGCAGTTGAGGACATGAGCAACCAGGTGGATAAGCAGTCCAGAGAAGCCGAGCTGATATTTATTGGAGTCATCGTCGCTATGGTGGTAGTGGTCTCCGGCATATCCTTCCTGCTGTCGGAAACCATTACGCGGCCTGTGATGGCGCTGACCAAGGGTTCGGAGAATATCGGTAAGGGCGAACTTGACTTCACCCTGGACGTGAATACGGGTGACGAGATGCAGGTGCTGGCCGAACAATTCAATGCCATGGGTGTGGCCCTGAAGGAATCTTACAGCAACCTGGAACAGAAGGTCATCGACCGCACGGAAAAGGAACGGCAGAGGGCGGAGCAGTTGCGTACTATCAACGAGGTCAGCCGCAAGATCAGCTCGATAGTCAACCTGGACGAGCTGCTGGCCTACGTGGGCAATCTGCTTAGGCAGACCTTCCATTTCTATAATGTGAATATATTCCTGTTCGAGCCGAACTCGGGCAAATTGATGCTCAAGACGCTTCATTTCAGTGGGCAGAAAAGCGTTATACCCGTGGGCGTGCCCCTCGAAATGGATGAGCAGGGCATCATCGGCAAGGCAGCCAGGTCGGGCGACTATGTCCTGATCAACGATATGGAGGCCGAACCGGAATATAAAAAAACAGAGCATAGGAGTGAGACCAAATCGGAGCTGGCGGTTCCGGTGAAAATGGGTGAGAGGGTGCTGGGTGTGCTGGATATCGAAAGTGCCGAGGCCAATGGGTTCGACGAGGCGGATGTCTTTACGGCCCAGACCCTGGCCGACCAGCTTGCCGTAGCCATTGAAAATGCCCGTCTCTACCAGGAAACGCGCCAGATGGCGGTTACCGAGGAGCGTAACCGCATGGCGCGGGAGATACATGATACGCTGGCGCAGGGCTTCACCGGCATTATATTGCAGCTCGAAGCCACCGAGCAGGCCTTGGGGGACACTAATGATGAGGTGCAGAGGCATCTCAACCAGGCGCGCAGCCTGGCACGCAAGAGCTTGGCTGAGGCCAGGCGCTCCGTATGGAACCTCAGCCCGCAAGCGCTGGAACAGCTCAGGTTGGACGAGGCCATCAAGCAGGAGGTAGACAGGTTCCGTCAAGATAACGGCATCGACGCCAACTTCACGCTTTTCGGGGAGAGGCGCGACCTGCCGCCCGATATGGGCGTTGCCCTCTTCCGCATATGCCAGGAATCGCTGGCCAACATCTCAAAGCATGCACAGGCCAGCGAGGTGGGCGTCGTGCTCAGCTTTAACGATTCCGCCGTAGATTTGAGCATCACAGACAACGGCAAAGGCTTTGACCCGGGGGCTGACAAAAAACCGGGCAAGAGTGGCTACGGGTTGATAAGCATGCGCGAAAGGGCGCTGGGTCAGAAGGGCAAATTCGAGGTCCAGAGTGAAAAGGGAGAAGGCACCACCGTCAAGGTTTCAATTCCTCTCGCATAGGAGGTAAGAGTTTGGAGGCAATCAAAATTTTAATTGTAGATGATCACCCGGTGGTACGGGAAGGTATCGGCTCCATGTTGAAGCGTGAGCCGGACTTTAAAATAGTCGGTGAAGCCACCAACGGCCTGGAGGCCATTGAAAAGGTGCGTGAACTGTCTCCCGATGTGGTGCTTATGGACCTGCGCATGCCGGAGATGGACGGCGTGGAAGCCATCAGCAGGATCAAGGAAGAGAGGCCCGAGATCAAGTTTATCATACTGACAACCTACTCCGACGACGAGTATATATTCAAGGGCATTGCTGCCGGGGCGAGAGCATATCTATTGAAAGATGCGCCGCGTGAGGAGCTGTTTAAGGCTATACGGGCGGTTTCAAGGGGAGAATCCCTCATCCAACCGGTGGTTGCTTCAAAGGTGCTGGATAGACTCGCTGAGCTGTCCAAGAAAACACCGTCGGCAGAAACCCTTTCCGAGAGGGAAATCGAAGTGTTGCGGCTGATGGCCAGCGGAGTGTCGAATAGAGATATCGCCGACCAGCTCTCCATCACGCAAAGCACGGTCAAAACACATATAACCAGCATATTCCAGAAACTCAACGTGACCACGCGCACTGAAGCGGTAACCACTGCTCTCAGGAAGGGCGTGATACAGCTTTAGTCATACTTTAGTATGATTTTGTATCAGCGAAAGGGTTGACCTGCCGGGGTCAACCCTTTTATAAACAAAACCAACCTATCTCCCGATTATACATATGCTCCGATTACGTTAAACTTACCCCGTCTAACAGGAGAGGTATTTACGCGTGATCAATATCAGGGAATTAACAGGGTCCACCAGTCAGTTCGAAGTGAGCGTTTCCGAGGTTAGCTTTGGAAGCGGGGAAGTTAAGCTGACCGGCAGGCTGCTTTATCCCCTTATTGATGGCAAAGTTCCCGGCGCAGTGCTATGCCACGGCTTCGGCACGGGATATCGCACGGTGGAATCTCCGGCCCGTATCCTGGCCAGCAAAGGCATCGCAGTGCTCATTTTTGATTTCAGAGGTCACGGCGGGAGCGACGGCATAGTAGATGAGGACATTGTGAAGGATGTTGTCGACGCCCGGGACTTCCTTTCAACCTGGCCCGGTGTTGATAGCGAGCGAATAGCGCTGGCGGGGCACAGCATGGGCGCGCTGGCGGCTATACTGGCCGCGAGGCAGGTCAGGCCGCATGCTTTGATCGCTATATCGTGTCCGCCGGAGATCGGCGGTGATATTAGTAAACTTTCCTTTGAAGTTCCGGCAGAGCTTATCGAAGGGGATAAGCCGGTTATGGAATATCCGCGGGATGGCTCTCTCCCCTGGGTGAAAGGTTTCGCCGGACTACTGTCGCAGTTCTGGATGAGAGTGGCCGGCTACAGGGTGCGCGTTAACTGGAGCAGGTTCTTCAATATTATGGGAAGTGCCAGGCTGTCAGCTGTCATACGTGAGCTCAGGGACTGCGCTATACTTTTCGTCCACTGCGATGGCGATAGCATCGCTCCCTACACCACTGCATTAGCCCTCTATGAGACGGCCAGAGGGCCCAAGGAAATCCTTCTTTCGGAAGGAGGTTTTCATTCAACGCCCCTGCTGGCAGGCAGGGTTCGACGTGATTGGACGGACTGGACAGCCAATACGCTTTACGGCCGTTGCAGATATTAATATCAGTGCTTAAATAATTAGAAAGAGGGTGAAAAATGGAAGAACCGATTAGAGTAATGATTACTGATGATAACGAGGTGGTCAGAGAAGGGTTAATAAGCATATTCGAGGGCCATAAAGATATACATGTCGTTGGCCAGGCAGTAGATGGTCAGGACGCGCTGGATAAGGCCGAAAAGCTTCAACCGGATGTAATACTCATGGACGGCCAGATGCCGCGCATGGACGGCCCAGAAGCCATCCGGCGCATCAAGAAGATCATGCCTGATGTGAAGATACTCTTCCTGACGGTTTATGGCGATTATGCCGGAGATGCTTTGGCCGCCGGCGCCAGCTGGTACCTTACCAAGGATTGCCGACGCCAGGACTTGCTGGAAGCGGTCAGGGCTCTGGCGCAGAGTGCACGCCTTAAAGCCAAGCAAAGCAGTTAAGGTCTAGTTCAAGGTTTTTAAAAAGTCCCGCTAAGCAAAGCGGGACTTTTTTTATTTCCCGTTTCTTTTAATTAATTTGAACTTAGTCACATCCACTATGCCCATATCGGTGAGGCGCAATTCGGGGATGACGGGCAGTGCGATAAACGACAGGATGGCGAAGGGCGCCGGCGGCAGGCTGCCCAGCCTGGCGGCGGTCCTTTCAAGAGCATCGAACTGCCTGGAGACCTCCTCGGCCGGTCGTACGGAGAGCAGACCGCATACCGGCAAAGGTAAGCGGGCAATGATTTTCCCGTCCCTGCAGGCCACCAGCCCTCCCTGCATTTGCTCAATTTCCTGTACTGCGGCATAGATGTCGGCATCGCTGGTTCCCACCACGACTATATTGTGCGAATCATGCGCGATGGTGGAGGCGATTGCTCCTTTTTTGAGGCCGAAACCTTTGACCAGCCCCAGCCCGATATTGCCCGTCCTCTTATGCCTTTCGATCACCACGGCTTTCAAGATGTCCTTTTGCGTATCCGGCTTGAAAACGCCCCGGGGCACTTTAAGCAGGGTTTTACGGGTTACGATCTGCCCGGGGATGATCTCTATGACCGGGAAGCGGTCCTGGGTGATCTTGAGCCGGAGCGCTTCGATATCAAAGTGCCGCATGTTGACAGACTTCAGCAGCTTTTGTGGAGTTTTGTCCGAATGCGGGCCCAGGTACCTGCCCCCGCCGGCGGCTAGCCGGCCGTTGTGGAAGACCATATCCACCTTTAACTTCTTGAGGTCCGTAATCGTCACTAAATTGGCCCGGTAGCCCGGGGCCACGGCCCCCAGGTCGTAGAGGCGGTGATATTCGGCGGAGTTGATGGTGGCCAGTTGAATGGCCCTGACCGGGTCGAGGCCCAGCCTTATGGCTTTGCGGACTACGGCATCGACGTCACCATCATTGAGCAGGTCGGAGCAGGAGCGGTCGTCCACCACGAACATACACCTGTGCCATGTTTTGTCGGTAATCAGAGGCAGCAGGGCCTCAAGGTTTTTCTCTGAGGAGCCTTCCCTGATCATCAGGTACATGCCCCTGCGCAGTTTTTCCCTGCCCTCTTTGATGTCTGTGGTCTCGTGGTCTGAGTATATGCCGGCGGACATATAGGCATTCAACTGTTTTCCGCCCAGGCCGGGTGCATGGCCGGCTATTATGGTTCCCTGAGAAACAAGTATCTTGTCAATAACAGAGTCGAAGGCGTTGATGACGCCCGGGTAGTTCATCATCTCTCCCAGGCCCACGTTGTTTTTCCATTTAAGCAGCCTGGCTATCTCGGGCGCCTCGATATCCGCTCCCGCCGTCTCCATATGCGTGGCGGGAACGCAGGACGGCGCCATGAAGAAAAAGTCCAGCGGGAGGTCACGGGCGCAGTCCAGCACGAATTTGATGCCCGCTCTTCCGGATACGTTGCTTATCTCATGCAGGTCGGTGACTATGGATGTGGTGCCGTGGGGAACGACTGCACGGGCATATTGCGAGGGATGCAGCATGGAGCTCTCAATATGGATATGGCCGTTGATGAACCCCGGCGCCAGGTAGCTGCCTTTGAGATCGATGACTTTTTTGGCTTTTCTGTATTCACCGGTACCGGCAATGCGGTCCTGATAGACGGCGACATCGCCCTTTTCGATCTCTCCGGTGAAAGTATTTATGATGCGTGCGTCCTTCAGTACCAGGTCGGCGGGTCTATCACCCCGTGCCACAGCTATTAGATCGGGCAGGCTCATATCACACCTCCAATAGCGGCATACATAAGCGCAACATAAGATTTGATGATTAAAACGCTCATTCGATATAGCAGATGTCGGGCAGGTAACGGTATTTCTCATCCCAGTCGATGCCGTAGCCTACAATGAATTTATCGGGTACAGTGAATCCCAGGTAATCGATTTTAACCGGTATCTTGTGCCGGGACGGTTTATCGGTCAGGCTGCATAAGCGTACAGAGGCGGGCTTTTTCTTATTAAGGTAATCAACGAAGTAGGCGGTGGTGAGCCCGGTATCGATAATATCTTCGACGACGATGATGTGCCTGCCTTTCACCTCTTCACTGAGGCGGGTTAAAACTTTGATCTTGCCCGACGACTCTGTGCCGCTTCCATAGCTCGACAGGCGAATGAAGGTCACTTCAAGCGGCATGGCTATCCGGCGCACCAGGTCGGCCATGAAGATAAACGATCCTTTGAGTATGCCGATGAGCAGCGGGTTTTTATCCGTATAGTCACGGCGGATTTCGCCCGCCATCCTGTCGATGGCCGCCTGGATATCCTGCCGTGTTATGAGTATATGTGGTGTACCGGACATGCAGACGATTATAACCGCAGCCGTATATGTTGTCTACAGGTTTATCGAAAAACGCCCGTTACTTTCTGGTGACCAGCTTCTTGACCGCCATGTTCAAACCGTCGATGGTGAGATCATACATGGGGAAATGCTTGGCAACCATCTGAACGGTGGGATAATTGCGCAGGGTTGATGTCTCGGGGTTGAGCCATACGCAGTGAGTAAAATGCGATTTGAACTGGCGAAGCCTGTCCAGGCCGGACATCTTCTGATAGCCGTGGAAATAAAGGTCTCCATAGCGGTCGACCAGCTCTGAATAGGCCATGCAGGCATCTCCTACGAAGATGACCTTATAATCAGGCTCCAGTATTTTGAGCAGGTGCTCGATACCCTCGCCCTTGCGCTGGTAAATGTCGGAGTAAAGTACGTCGTAGGGGCAATTATGGAAGTAGTAGTATTTAAAGGACCTGAAATGGCTGAGTGAATTGGCAGCCGAGAAAAGCTGGCTGCACAGGTCGGCATATGGTTCCATGGAGCCGCCGGCGTCCATAATCAGCAGGAGCTTGATGCTGTTCTTGCGCGGCCGCTTCCATTTAAATTCCAGCTCGCCGGCGTTTTTGCAGGTGGCATCAATGGTCCGGTCGAGGTCAAGCTCATCCTCGGGGCCCACCCTGTTCAACTGCCGGAGCTGTTTAAGCGCCACCTTTATCTGGCGGACATCGAGTGTCATATCGCTGCGATAGTTGCGGAAATTGCGCGCCTCCGCGATGCGGACTGCGCTGCGCATGCCTCCTGGCCCGCCCACCAGTATGCCTTGCGGATTGTATCCCGAATAGCCGAAAGGCGAAGTGCCTCCCGTGCCGATCCAGTAATTCCCGCCGTCGTGCCTTTCTTTCTGCTCCTTGAGCCGCTTCTCGAATTCCTTCATGAGCTCCTCGATATCCATTTTCTTGATGGCGGCTATCTCTTCAGGCGTAAGCTGCGGCCTGTTCTTAGGATCAGTCAGCCACGAAAGCAACTCTTCGGTGAAATCGAGGGGAGGGGCAATGCCGTTGAAATAGTCCTGGAAAGCGATGTCATACTGGTCGAAATGTGTCTCGCTTTTAACCAGGATGGCGCGGGCCAGGTAATAAAACTCATTCAGGTTATTTATGCAGCCCTTGGAGAGCGCCTCCATCAAGATCATCCATTCCGTGATGGAAACGGGCACCTTCCTCTCCTGCAGTTTATAGAAAAATGGCGTAAACACGATATTAACTCATTGGCAGTGATGTCAATTGCCGTAAACGTTGTAATCCCGGCTCCCCGGCTTTCTCCTGATATGGTGGCTTACGTAGTAATTGATATCGGTCTCTTTCTTGATGAGAGTGCCCAGGAAAGGTATCTCGCCGTCCTTGATTTTGCCGTCCAACCCGCTGGCCATCAGCGCCTGAATCCAATCTATAAGCTCGCTGGTGGAAGGTTTCTTACGGAGGTCATCTATTTTCCGCAGGCTGTAGAACGACTCCATGGCATCCTCGAGCAGGGAGTTTTTGATGTCGGGGAAGTGGACCCTGATAATATCCTCCATCAGCTGAGGATCAGGGAACTCAATATAATGAAAGATGCAGCGCCGCAGGAAAGCGTCCGGCAGTTCTTTCTCGTTGTTGCTGGTAATAATGACTATCGGGCGTTGCCGGGCGGAGATGTTCTCGTTGGTCTCCGGTATGTAGAAGCTCATCTCGTCCAGCTCATTGAGCAGGTCGTTGGGGAATTCAAGGTCGGCTTTATCGATCTCGTCGATCAGCAGTACATCCTGCTGGGCTGAGGTGAAGGCCTGGCCAAGCTTGCCCAACTTGATGTAGCCTTTGATATCAGAAACATCTCTATCGCCGAAGCGGCTGTCGTTAAGCCTCTGCACCGTATCGTAGACGTAAAGGCCTTCGGACGCCTTGGTGGTGGACTTGATATTCCAGACGATCAGCTTTTTCCCCAGTGATTTGGCTATGCTGTGGGCCAGTAATGTTTTACCGGTGCCGGGCTCGCCCCTGACGAGGAGCGGCCTCTGCAGGACGATGGACACGTTGACCGCATTTTTCAAAGCCTCCGATATCACGTAGTCGCTCGAGCCCTTGAACTGGTCGAAATGTTTTTGAGTCATGATGCATCCTCCGGAGAATCAGGGGTTCACATTCAAACCCCCCGGTCGGGATAGCCGGAGGGTGGGGTGTTAAAATCCTGAGTGCGTTTTGGTTAAAATTTTAGGTTATGAGGTGGCTAAAAGCAAATTGGGCGATCAATCAAGCGGGAAGCTGATCGGAAGATATGATCTGGGATGCAGGGATATCCACCTCGGGCATACCGTCGGTATAGTGGGGGATGGGTGGTTTTAGAGGCTGTTTGGGGCCGTAATTTCTATCTTCATTGATTGTATCCAGGACGCTGTAAACTATCTCGGTGGCGCCCTTATGCGTCCCTTTGTGTCCCGTAGGCAGTTTGCAGATATGCAGCTCCCACTCGTTATAAGTGTTGCGCGTCCAGGTTACGGTGCGGCCTCCCGCCAGGGCGGCGCTCTTCTTGTCACCCGGGGTAACGACAATGGGTTTAATGCTGGTATTCTGCCACTGGGTCACCACAGTTCGAAGCAGCTTTTTAGTGGTGAACCCACACTCCTCAACAGGCGATGCTTTCTCCGGCATGGAATCGATAACATTTATATCAGGGGAAGGCAGGCTCTTTTTCTCCATGATCGGGCCCATCTCCGTCATTTCCGCAGACTGAGGGAGCTCTTTACCCTGCGCCAGTTCCTCCTCATATTTTTGAAGCAGTTCGCCGAACTTTTCCATGAGCTGCTCACGCGTATTCTGGGGAGGTTTTTTCAATCCATCGCCAATCATAAAGACCGTAGTTTGGGGTGCAGGCATAGCTTGCTGCGGAGGTGGGGGTGGGGGCATGGGATAGGGGGGATAGTAGGGTGGAGGTGGCGCCTGGTAAGGCGAAGGGTAGGGAATGGGCTGGGGAGCCCGTTGGCCGCGCCTGACCAGTGCATAAATGCCGTAGATTATGCCGGCTACGATCAGGATGGCCAGGGGTATAGTGATTATCGGCGTTGTGTAATCGGCATCCCATTGGACGGTTACCGTCTTGGGGCCTTCCACTATCTCGGTTCCTGTGGAGAGCAGCGCTTTATATTTGCCTCCGAAGAAGCCAAGCACGCCCGGCATAGCAATTTCCATGGGGTTCACGTCCCATTTCATGGTGCTTCCTGCCTTTTGCCAGCCGCCGCCCTGTACGCTGCCGAATTGTGAGGCAATGGTGATCTTATAATATAAATCATAGGTCGCTATGTACTGACCGGCCTGGGAAATGCCTATATTCAGGGTCTGGGACTTGATTTTATCGCCGCCCGGCGCCAGCCAGTATGAGAACTGGTAGCGGGAATCAGTATCCTGAGTAACTACATCGTCAGCAGTGACGGCCAGAGGCTGGCCCTGCTTGTACCATCCGGAGCCGGAGATCGTGGTGATGCCGGACGGATCCGTCTTCAATTCGACGTCGTACTCGGGATAGTAATTGAAAGTTATCTGGGGTGAATCCTGGCTTACGCTGGCGGAGCTCTGTTCCGCCCTGTATCTGATATCCGTCCTGCCGGGAACCGGGACGATGCTATCCACCGAAACCGTTGCTATTGAATCCGGGTCGAGGCCGCTGACCTTTATCGTATCCCCCCCGTTCAGAGTTCCTTTCAACGTACCGCCTACGTACACCTTGGTCTGTCCTTCGACAAGCCCGTCGGAGATGCCGATGATGGCATTAAACGTGCCTTTATCAACGGTTAAGGTAAACGCTTGCTGGGTGATGGTAGTCCCGCTGGTGGCCGTGATGGTAAAACTATAGCTGCCGGCGGTGCCGCGGGCAGGTGCGCCTATGATCTGGCCGTTATTGAATGTCAGCCCGGAAGGTAAGTTCCCGCTGCTCATGGCGTAGGTTATCGTGCCGCTGCCCCCGCTGGCGGCGAAGCTGGCCGAATAGGCCTGCCCTACCGTGGCCCCGGGTACATCTGTGGTTGTAAAAGTCAGGGCAGGCGCAGTTATATTGACAAAATAGGTCTGTGATGCGGTACCATCTCCGGTGTCAGTGACCGTGACGGAAAATGCGTAAGCGCCGGCCGTGGTGGGCGTGCCGTAAATCGATGATCCGAACATCGACAGGCCGGGGGGAAGGGTGCCGGTATAACTCCAGTTGCAGGTGCCGGCGCAGGGTGTGGCGGAAAAGCCCACCGAATAAGGGGTACCTACCTGTCCTCCGGATAACGTGGCCGGGCTTATAGTGGGCGCTGCATCCGCCTGGCCGGGCCTCACGCCAACAGAGAACACAGAGACCGCGATTATTACGATCAGCCAACCGGCCAACTTGGTATGAACTAGCGTTCTATGTTTCACAGGATAAGATTACTCGTATAAAGACAATTTATGCTTGTATTATAATAACAATTTATATTATTGTCGATTTCGCTGCAAATACAATCCACATTGAGCCGGGCCATGATTTTTCAAACGCATGGTTGATTTACGGCACATTCGATAATACAATAAGCTAATTTTATTAGAATATTATTAACACCGGATATAACGTGGGGCCACCGGAGCACGCAGGATGACAGAAAATCTCAACGCGGCTAAAGATACAGAGAGGCTTTCAGTTCAGGAAAACCGGAGGATACAGAAATACCTGGATACCGCCGATGTCATCATAGTTGTCCTCGACGCCAATGAAAAGGTAGTGCTGGTCAATAGAAAGGGCTGCCAGACGCTCGGGTATGATGAGAAAGAAATACTGGGAGTAAACTGGTTCGACGGTTTCATTCCGCAGAGGGTAAGAGAGGAGTCCAGGCAGGTCTATCAACGGTTTGTCTCCCGAAAAAAAGATATGGCGGTCATTTTTGAGAGGCCTGTTGTTACACATAACGGTGAGGAGAGGATTATTGCCTGGCGCAACGCCCTGCTGAAGGATGATGCCGGCCGCATTACCGGTGTAGTATGGTCCGGTGAAGACATAACGGACCGCAAAAAGATAGACTCCGAATTGTCTTTACGCACGCAACTGCTGGACCTGGCAATTGATTCGATATATGTGATCGATGCAGCCGGGCATGTAGTTTTGGCTAATGAGGCAAGCTGGAGGACCCTGGGCTATAGTGAAACCGAGTTTCTGGGTATAAATATAACTAAAATAGTGGACCCGAAAAGCCGGACGGTCATGGCCGAACGTATTAAAAAAGTGTTTCAGGATGGCGAGATCACCTATGAGTCTGCGCATTACCGCAAAGACGGCTCCTTAGTGCCGGTGGAAGTGCACGGACGGCTGGTGGTTGTGGACGGCAAGAAACTTATAAGCTGTATCGCCAGGGACATGACGGAGCGCAAACTTACAGAGGAGGTGCTAAAGCGCTCGGAAGAGAGGTTTCGCACCATACTCGAGGATATGGACAACGGGTATTTCGAGCTGGATAAAAAGAGCCACTATGTATTCGTTAATGATGCTATGTGCAAGATCCTTGGTTACAGCAGGGCTGATATCGTGGCCAAGCATTTCGGCAGCTTCATCGATCAGTCAGATGAAAAGTTCGTGGAGAATAGCCGGGCCATTATGGATGAGGCTATACGTACAGGGATGACGCTGTCGGGTCTGTTCGGGACCATCGTGAAGGGCGATGGGAGCCGCAGGATCATAGGTGTGTCGGTTTCACCGCTGAGGGATGCTACCGGAAACATCGCCGGCATACGGGGGATTACCAGGGACATTACCGACCGCATGAAAATGGAGCAGCAACTGCTGATGGCAGGTAAACTGGCTTCCATCGGCGAGCTGGCCGCCGGGGTAGCGCATGAGATCAATAATCCCTTGACGGCTATCATGGGGTACGCCCAGCTTTTAGCTGCCCAGGATGATATACCCGAACATATCAAGCTTGACCTGGATAAAATATTCAATCAGAGTCAGCGAGCCGCCAGGATCGTGCAGAATCTCTTGACTTTCGCCAGGAGTTACTCGCTGGAGAAGAAAATCATCGATATCAATGAACTCATACTCAAGTCGCTGGAGCTGCGCAGCTATGAGCATAATGTCGGGAATATCGAGGTTACCGTCGATCTTCAACCCGGATTGCCCGGGATTTCGGCCGATGAAAACCAGATACAACAGGTTTTACTGAATATCATCATTAATGCCGAGCATGCGATAACCTCCAAGA
The DNA here is from genome assembly GCA_003142375.1 of Dehalococcoidia bacterium. Lineage (GTDB taxonomy): Bacteria > Chloroflexota > Dehalococcoidia > GIF9 > UBA5629 > UBA1162. The sequence continues at coordinate 56,156 of PLME01000016.1, forward strand.
AGAGGGAAGGGAAAATAAAAGTGACCACCATGTTGGATAACAGCATGGTGAAGATTATTCTGGCTGACGATGGGCCAGGCATACCCAGGCAAATGCTGGAACGGCTGTTCGACCCGTTTTTTACTACCAAGGAAGTCGGGCAGGGCACGGGGTTGGGCCTCAGCGTTTGCCATGGGATCGTAACCAAGCACGGTGGCCGTATATATGCCGAAAGTGTGGAAGGGCAGGGGGCCGTATTTATAGTTGAGCTTCCGGCCAGCCGCGAGGGCAAGGCCAAAGAACAGGGTCCACCCATTAAATTGGGAAAAGGCTCACCGAAGGTTGGAATCAGTAAAAAGATTCTGGTAGTAGATGATGAGCTGGTGATCCGGGACATCCTGCTGCGTATCCTTTCCGAAAAAGGCTACAATGTTGAATCAGCGGCCAGTGGTACCGAGGGGTTGGATAAGATAATGAACACTGAGTATGATGTTTACCTGCTGGATATAAAGATGCCCGGTGTGGACGGCAGGGACATTTATGAGGCCATAAGTGAGAAATTCCCGCTATTGCTTAACCGTGTGATCTTTATAACGGGGGATACCATTACCAGGTCTACACTGGACTTCCTGGAGACTACAGGCAGGGAATATTTGAGCAAGCCGCTGGATTTTTCAAGGCTGATCAACACCATCGAAGAGGTAACCACTGCCAACTGATATCAGGCTGCATGCCGGATCTGGAGTTATTTGATCTTTACAGGTATGCCCGCAATCATCAAATAGACCTCATCCGAGGCTTTAGCCAGAAGTTGATTGGCCCTTCCCAGCATGTCCCTGTAGAGCCTGCCCAGAATATTGTCGGGCACCAGTCCGCCGCCCACCTCGTTGGAAACCAGAATATAATTGCTCTTTTTATCACTCATATATTCGGTAAGGCCGCTGATTTCGTCGAATACAATACCTGCCGCATGCTCGGATTCTGTCTCATCCTGCAAACAATTCGATACCAGGAGCGTAATGCAGTCGATGATAACCGCGTCATATCCGGATGGTACATTGCTTAATGCACGGCCTACTTCCCTGCTGACCTCCAGAGTTTCCCAGCTCGCCGGGCGTGAATTTTTATGCTGCTCGATACGATGACGCATCTCAAGATCCAGCGGTTCAGCCGTAGCGCAGAATAGCACCCTCTCTCCCATGCCTGAAGCCAATTGCTGTGCGTACGTGCTTTTGCCGCTTCTTGCCCCGCCCAGGATTAAGATTGTTCTATTAGCTATCTCTATCATAGCTTTACCAGCCTAGCACAGGGGTAGTCATCAAGTACAACTGAGGGTTGGATGTCCTCAGGACATTCAAAGCAGAAATCAATATTAGAGCCATCATTTCTCCAAGCTCGACCAATGCTCCGTAACAGTCGCCGCTAAGCCCTCCGAAAAGCCGCCGGAAGAAAAGCCCGAGGCCGCACGTCAGAGCGAACAATACGGCCATCAGGATGAATCCGGCAATCCAGCCGCCGAATAAAATCATAATCAATAAGGCCGTAATGGTAGCTGCAACAAAGCCTGCCCAGCCTGCGCCGTTCTTAGCGGCGTAACCCATCCCGTCTTTTCTGGCCGCCGGAAAGATGAGGATGGCGCCGGCCATTGTCCAGCGGCTTACCACCGGGACCATAATAAGGGTGGACATTGAAGCTATCCCCGTAAGGGCTGCATACTTGATGAGTAGTGTAAGCACTATCGCCGATATGCCGAAGACTCCCACCTTGGTATCGGCCATGATCGACAGCCGTTGTTCGGAGGTACGCCCCGCTACCAGGGCATCAAAGGTATCGCTCAGGCCGTCCAGATGGTGCGCTCCGGTAATCAGCACGAGGGCAGCGACAAGGATGGCGCTAACCAGTTTTNNAGTACAGGCCGGCCAGTAAAAGACCGACGATGAGGCCTACAAACGGGAAATAGCCCAAAGAGCGCCCGACCTGCTCAGGTCCCTCCTTTTTGAAGGATGGGGCAGGGATAATGGTTAGAAATTTTAAGGCAATACAGAACAGCATTTTATTTAATATCCGAGATTTTGGCTGAGGTGAAGGTTGCCATCTGTGTATGCAGGTTGACTGCTGCCTGCGCCAGGAAAATGCCGATTGCCGCTCCCGTGCCTTCTCCCAGCCGCATGGAAAGGTCGAGCAGCGGGTCGAGCTTAAGGTATTCGAGACAGACGGAGTGGCCGTTTTCCGCCGACCGGTGTGAGGCGATCAGATAATCCCCGGCCTGCGGGCAAATCCCCACCGCAATCAGGGCTGCCGAGCCCGAGATAAACCCGTCGACCATCACAGGTATGCGGTGTGCGGCACAGGCGATGATGGCGCCTGCCAGCCCCCCTATCTCGAATCCTCCCACCTTTGCCAGTATATCGAGGGTGTTATTTGGGTCGGGTTTATTGACGCTCAAAGCCTTCTCAATGACCCTTATTTTGTGTTGGAGTTGCTCATCCCCGACTCCCGTACCCCTGCCGGTCACCTCAGATACCGGCGTACGTGTAACGGCCGAAATGATGGCGCTGGCCGCCGTGGTATTTCCTATTCCCATTTCACCTGTACCTAAAATATCCAGTCCTCTATTTATCTCATTTTCCACACTATCTATGCCTGCCTGGATGCTGTCGCGGGCCTGCCCAGGCGTCATGGCCGGTCCCCCGCACATATTTTGCGTGCCGAAATCAATCATCTTGCACAGCATGCCGTCCGCAGGCGGGAATCCGCCTTTTACACCCATGTCGACGATTACTACCCGGGCATTAACCATGCGGGCCAAAACATTAATAGCAGCTCCCCCGTTTAAGAAATTGAACACCATCTGCCGTGTCACTTCCTGCGGATATAGGCTGACACCTTCGGAGACCACACCGTGGTCGGCTGCCATGGTCAGGATAACGGGGTCTTTTAAGTGAGGCATCGGGTTGCCGGTAATACCGGCGATTTGCACCGCCAGTTTCTCCAGCACGCCCAGGCTGCCGCGTGGCTTAGTCAACTGGCCCTGCCGTTCCCGGGCAGCTGCCATGGCGGCTGCGTCCAGTGGTTTAACCCTTTTTACAATTTGTTCAAATGTGGACATATATTCCGTCCTTCAGTATTCGATACCCTTGCGTTGATTTATGCCCTCCGTAAAGGGGTGCTTTATCATGAGCATCTCCGTCACCAGGTCGGCCAGCTTAATTATTTCCGGAGGGGCCTTGCGGCCGGTCATCACCAACTCGGCGGCGGCCGGTTTCTTTTGTATCAGGTCCAGTATCTGCTGCAGGCTCAGCAGGCCGCGCCAGTGCGCAATAAATATCTCGTCCAGGATGACCATGTCATAATTGCCGCTCACAAGCGCTTTCTCGGCAAACTGGTAGGCTTTCAGGGATTCGGCCGCCAGTTCCGCGTCGGATTTGCGGAAAATATCGCCCTTCCCGAACTGTACAATCTGGAAAGGCTTGAAATCCCTTGAGAAAATGTGTTCACCTCCCTCCTCTCCTTTTAAGAACTGGATAAAAATGACCTTCATGCCGTGGCCTGCTGCCCTGGTAGCAAGACCGAGGGCTGCCGTGGTCTTACCCTTGCCATCGCCCGTATAAATCTGGATGAGACCCTGAAAATCTTTATCAGCCATTAGCGCCTCCCTCGATAATTTTATATAGGCCCTGCATATCCAGGTTTTTCCTGAATACCGAGGCCAGGTCGTCGTAAGCCTTTTCCCGGTCCGGCCAGTGTTTCTTAACCGGCGGAATACCGCGCAGGCCGCATAAATTATCCAGCAGCGTGCAGGTAAAATCGCGATTATCGAAAAGCCCGTGCATATAGCTGCCGAAGATTGTGCCCGCTTCATTCAGGCCGCCCTCGGCATAAGGCTTATCCGAGATGACAGATTGCGTAACCGTGAAAGCGGGCTGTCCGGATAGGGATTTAGTCCGGCCCATGTGTATCTCGTAGGCAGCGACCTTCACAGCTTGCATGCCCTGCAACAGGCCTGCGTTCCCGGTAACGCCGGCCTTTACCTGTGTAGTTATCTTTTCTACCTCGAAAACCGTCTCCATATTCAGCAATCCCAGACCATTCGTTTCTGTGGTGTCCGACTCGGCATGATGTGGATCGATAATTTTATTTCCCAGCATCTGATAGCCGCCGCAAATGCCCACGATGGGAACACCGGCTTGCGCCATAAGCCGGATTTCCTCACTCATACCGATGTTGTCCAGGTGGATAAGGTCGTTAATGGTGGCCTTGGTTCCGGGCAGTATGATCAAATCCGGCTGACCCAGCTCATAAGGCCTGGATACGTATCTGACATTACATAAGGCTTCCAATGGATCGAAGTCGTCATAGTTCGCTATGTGGGGCAAGCGGATGATGCAGATATAGGGTCGGCCGCTTTTTTTTACGTTGGAGCGCTCATCGAGGTATACGGAATCCTCCTGGGCAATTCCCATATCCCTGATATAGGGGATAACCCCCAGGACCGGCCGGGCATAGCGTTTTTCCAGGAAATCCAGCCCCGGCTTGAGCAGGGAGATATCGCCGCGGAACTTGTTGACGGCGAAACCCTTAATCAGCCGGCGCTGCCGCGGCGGGAGCAGTTGCATAGTTCCGGCTATCGAGGCAAAAACTCCGCCCCGATCTATATCGCCAACCAGGATAACCGGGGCACAGGCCATCGCGGCGATGCGCATATTAGCGATCTCCTTATCCATTAAATTGATCTCGGCAGGGCTTCCCGCTCCTTCAATGATAACGATGTCGTATTCCGCGCGCAGCCTGTTAAGGGATTGCTCTATAGCCGGGAGCAGGTCGAAGTTGTGCCGGTAATAGTCTGCGGCATCGGAAACTTCCATGGCCCGGCCAAGCACGACCAGTTGAGATGTGGCATCTGCCTGGGGCTTAAGCAATACGGGATTCATGTGGACGCTGGGATCGATGCCGGCGGCCTCGGCCTGAATGGCCTGCGACCTGCCTATTTCGCCTCCCTGCACGGTCACAAAAGAGTTCAGGGCCATGTTCTGTGCCTTGAAAGGAGCTATCTTATAGCCGTCTTGTTTGAGTAACCGGCATAGGGCGGTAACGAAAATGCTCTTGCCCACCGAAGAGGCGGTACCCTGGATCATTATAGTCCTGGCCTTCATATCTTCAGCAGACCTCCCTTATGGCAGCGGTCAGCCTGCGGCAATCCGGCATGCTGCGGGGCGAGATTCTTACATATTCAGGCAGGCCGAACGACGTGCAATCACGGACCAGGAAGCCTCTTTGCAGCAGACGGTTTTGAAATCCGGCCGCGTCTCCAGTCTTAAATATAAAGAAGTTGGTCTGCGATGGAATTACCTTCAGGCCCAGCTTGATTATCTCGCCGGCAAGATAAAGCTTGCACCTGTTAATGCGCTGGCAGCAGCTCAAAATGTAATCATCGCAACTCAAGGCCATGCGGCCGGCCTGCTGAGCAAGCGAGTTAACATTCCAGGGAGGCCGCACCTTTTTGAGCGTTCCGATAATGCTTTTGGAGGCAATACCGTAGCCCAGCCGCAGCCCGGCCAGTGCAAAATCCTTGGTCATCGATCGTACTATCAGCAAATTGGGCGATTTCAGTAATTTCAGTGAATCCCAGGCGCCGCTGGTAAACGCAATATAGGCTTCATCCAGGACGACCAGCGAATCGGGGAACTCCTGAAGAATCATAGAGACGTGGTCAAAACTGAGATACTGGCCCGTGGGATTGTTGGGATTACATAGGAAAATTCCCGCCGGTTGGCGAGATTTTGCGAAAGCCGCAAATTCTGCGGCATTTAATTGAAAGCCGTCTTTTTCACGCAGGATAAACTTGATTACGTCCGAGTTCACAATACGGCAGGCAAGCTCATACTCACCATAGGTGGGAGATGGCATCACCGCCCTGTCTCCTGGGCCTAAATAGGCTGCCGCAGCCAGCCTGATGATCTCGGTGGAGCCGTTGCCCAAGATGAGGTTTTCCTGACTAATACCCAGCTTTTGGGCAAGCGTATGCAACATGGCTGTTGACCCGGGGTCAGGGTAGGTGGAGAAGTCGGTTTCCCGGATTGCTCTTCGTAGTTGCTTCGGTGGGCCGTAGGGGTTGCAGCACGTGCTGAAATCCAGCACAGCGTCGGGATTTACACTCGATCCGGCCAACCCGGCCGAGTTAATACCGCCGTGCGAGACTGCCGGCAGATCAGAGATATGCTGTTTAGCGTGCAGCACTTGCAATCACCTCCGAGGCTATAATCACCAGGCTCCACACGGCGGCCGAAAGCAGCATAATGACCTGAGAGCGGCTGATCGAAGCTGTAGATAGTTCTGCAGTGCCGGCTCCCAGCTTATAGACACCGGCCTTTTCCAGTTCTATACCAAGGGTTCCTGACATGGCTCCCATAGTCCATCCGGCATTGGGACTTTCAGTTTTAGCATGTTCCCTGAACATAGCCTGCCAGCCATATCTGGCGCGGCCGGTATACAGCGAGGCCAGAACGATGAGGAAAGAGCTTATACGGGCCGGAATGTAATTAACAATATCATCCAGACGGGCCGCGAATTTGCCTGTGTATTCCCAGCGCCCGTGGAAGCCTATCATGGAATCGAATGTATTGATGATACGGTAGACGATGGCGCCCGGCAGCCCGAAAACAGCGTAGTAAAGAAGTGGTGCTACGAAGCTGTCGCACAGGTTTTCTGCGCAGGACTCTATCGAAGCCGAAATCAACTGCTGCCGGCTGAGATCTTGTGTATCGCGGCTGACCAGAGCAGTGACCTCCATCCTGGCATTGGTGATGTCGTTACGCTGCAGGCATTCTTTCACCTTTTGCACTGCCAGCCAGAGTCCCCGCAGTGAAAAGGTGTTTTTCAACAGGTAAGCGGAAATTATCGTATAAATTACGGTATTCCAGTTTTGGAGGAAAGGTAGCGCACAATAAATTGGTACTACTATTAGTGAGGCCGTCAGCAACACCATCCAGGCGCCGTAGGCGAACTGGCGCGCGTTGCCTGTCTTTGGAGAGAATTTCAATTGAAAGGATATGAGCTTGCCCAGCCAGGCTATCGGATGATAGAAGTTGGGCGGCTCTCCCAGCGTTATATCCAGCAGCAGCGCCAGGATTAAAATAACCATACCGGTCATACTTTATTTTCCTTGCAGCTATCTTGGTCTTGAGACGTAACCAGGGCGGCAGGCCGGCCGTTCAGCGGGTGCTGGAACACGTGGATATTTACTCCGAATACTTCTTTTATGGTCGGAGCATCTATGATGTCGGCGGGTTTCCCCTGCTTCCATATATGCTTCTCGTTCAGCACTATCAATCGGTCGCAGTACTGCGAGGCAAGGTTGAGGTCGTGCAGGGCAGCGAAGATCGAAAGGTCCTTCTCCTGGCAGAGCTGCCTTAAGAAACTAAGTATCTCAGCTTGATAGTTGATATCCAGGTTGGCGGTCGGCTCGTCCAGAAGCAAAATGCCTGCTTCCTGGGCGATCATGCGTGCGATGATTATGCGCTGCCTTTCCCCTCCCGAAAGTTCATTAATATGTTTACCGGCCAGTGGAAGCGTCTGAGTGATCTCCATGGCGCGGCAGGCAATGCCGATATCACTGGCGCTTTCATACCTCAAACGTCCCAGGTGCGGCGTCCTCCCCATTAAGACGATATCCCTGGCTGTAAACAGCTCTGGCAGTACCGCATTTTGCGGCACCAGCGCTATGTTTCTGGCGATATAATCATGGTTGAAGGCGCCGATATGTTTGCCATTCAGAGTGACAGCGCCCTCGTAGGGACGTATCAGGCCCGCCATGCCTTTAAGCAGGGTGGTCTTGCCTGAACCGTTGGGCCCGATGATCCCGCAGAATTCGCCCCGCACTGCAGCTAGATTGACCCGTCGCAGAACGATATTGTTCCCGTATTTGAAACCGGCGTCGACCAATGCTAATTCAGGCATTAAAATATAGCCTTTTTCTTCTGGCGTAATATATACAGGAAGAAGGGCGCCCCGATCAGGGCGGTGATTATGCCGACAGGTATCTCGGTGGGCGCCAGCGCCGTGCGTGCTGCCGTATCGGCAAGTATGAGAAAACCCGCCCCGGTCAATAATGACATGGGCAGCAACAGCCTGTAATCAGGGCCGAAAACCAGCCTTACGGCATGCGGGACGATTGTGCCAACGAAGCCGATGGCCCCGCAGAAACAAACCGCGGCTGCTGTAGCTAAGGTCGCTGCCGCCAGAACGATTAATTTTACCCTCTCG
>PLME01000003.1 GCA_003142375.1 Dehalococcoidia bacterium
GATATCGTTGGAAAGCACCAGGTCAGCTTTAACGTTGATAAACTCTCCCGGGCTGACGCTGGACCTGCCCGAATGTGCTGCCAGTATTTTTTCTGCAAGTGTCAAAGTATATCGCTCCTGTAGGTTATTATTATCCTTTTACCCTCGGTATGAACAGTACCAGAACGGCCACCACCGTCACCGCGACGGCGATGATATAAAGTCCGACTCCGGCGGCAATGCCTATTGCCGCTGTAATCCATACGCTGGCGGCGGTGGTAATGCCGACTACCCTGTCTCCCCTGGCACCGCGCATTATTACTCCTGCGCCTATGAAGCCGATGCCCGTTACCACACCTGCCGCCACCCTTGACGGGTCGACCATGCCGCTGAATCCGAGCACTGAGACCACGGTGAACAGGGCGGAGCCCAGGCAAATCAATATGTGGGTGCGCAGGCCGGCAGGCTTGTGGGCCAGTTCCCGCTGCACGCCTATGGCTGCTCCCAGGACGGCCGATAAAAGTAAACGCAGTGCCCCTTCAACTTCAGGGCTCATTTTCCACCTGTTTCCTGCTGACTTTCTTGGTGACCAGGAGCCTATTGAGGGCGTTCATGTAAGCTTTGGCGCTGGCTACGATGATATCGGTGTCGGCGCCCCTGCCCGAATAGCTGGCGCCTTCGCTTTCAATGCGGATCAGCACTTCGCCCAAAGCGTCTATGCCTGCTGTAATCGAGTTAACGCTGAATTCGGTAAGCTGATTCGGTACGCGTACCAGGCGGTTGATGGCTTTATAGACGGCGTCCACCGGCCCGGTTCCCAGGGCGGCATCTGCCAGCACCTCCTTGTTTGGTCCGATCAGCCGCACAGTAGCTGTAGGCATGCTCTGGTTGCCGCAGGAAACTCCCACATGGTCCAGGTGGTAGACTTCCGAAGATGTACGTATTTCCTCTCCCATCAGCGATTGGATATCGCGGTCCGTGATGGTCTTCTTCTTATCGGCAAGCTCTTTGAATGCTTTGAATGCATGTATAAGAGCTTCTTCATCCAGTGAGTAACCGAGCTCCAGGAGCCTTTCCTTAAAGGCATGCCTGCCGCTGACCTTGCCCAGAACCAGTGCGCTGGCCGGCATACCTATCGTTTTGGGGTCCATAATTTCGTACGTATTAGCCTTTTTTATGATGCCGTCCTGGTGTATCCCGGACTGATGGCGGAAGGCGTTGGCGCCCACGATGGCCTTATTCGGGGGCACTACAAAGCCGGTCAAATCGCTGACCATCCTGCTGGTTCTATATATCTGCTCCGTGCGGATATTGGTGGTTATATGGTACTGGTCTGCCCGGGTGCGGATGGCCATTACCATCTCTTCCAGCGCAGCATTTCCGGCACGTTCGCCGATGCCGTTAACGGTGCATTCGATCTGCCTGGCCCCTCTGCGTACAGCCTCCAGGCTGTTGGCCACCCCCAGACCCAGGTCATTGTGGCAATGTACACTGATCACAGCCCTGGATATATTCGGGACATTTTTGCGGATACCATCTATCAACTGGCCGAACTCGGAAGGGATAGCATAACCGACGGTGTCGGCAATATTCACGGTCGTGGCTCCGGCCTTTATTACACCTTCCAGGACTTTGTAGAGAAATTTGATGTCCGTCCTGGTAGTGTCCATGGGCGTGAACTCAATGTCATCACAGAGTTTACGGGCGCGCTCAACGGAGGCAACGGCCAATTTCAGAACCTCGGCGTGGCTCTTTTTTAACTGATAGGTAAGATGTTCCTCTGACGTTGAAAGGAAGATATGTATCCTTCCTTTCTTGGCCTTTTTAATGGCCTCCCATGCCCTTTCGATAGCCTCGTTATTGGCATGGCTCAGTGCACATATGGTCGAATTGCGCACCTCTTTGGATATCAGGCGCACGGCATCGAAATCGCCCTGCGACGTAATGGGGAAGCCGGCCTCAATGATATCGACGCCAAGGCTCTCAAGCTGTTTGGCTATCTCAAGCTTTTCCTTGGAGTTCAGGCTGGTGCCTGCAGCCTGCTCTCCATCGCGCAAAGTTGTATCAAAAATGAGAACACGATCACCTTTCATATTCCACCTGCCTCGATTTATTTAGGAAGCGACAGACCCCGCTATTTAAGCCAGGGCATCATGGAGCGCAGCTTCTTGCCGACTGTCTCAATCTGATGCTCCGCCTCGCGGCGCTTGAGGGCGTTATAGACCGGGCGGTTGGCCTGATTTTCCAGAATCCATTCCCTGGCGAAACTGCCGTTCTGTATCTCCTCAAGTATCTCCGCCATTTCGGCTTTGACGGCTTCATTGATAACCTGGGGACCGCGTGTATAGTCACCGTACTCGGCAGTGTCGCTGACCGAATAGCGCATAAAGTTGAAGCCGCCCCTGTAGATCAGGTCGACGATAAGTTTAAGCTCATGCAGGCATTCGAAATAGGCAATCTCCGGCTGATAGCCGGCTTCCACCAGTGTCTCAAAACCGGCTTTGATAAGCGAAGTCACGCCGCCGCAGAGCACGGCCTGCTCTCCGAATAAATCGGTCTCGGTCTCCTCTTTGAAAGTCGTCTCTATGACGCCGGCCCGGGCGCAGCCGATGCCCCTGGAGTAGGCCAGCGCCTGCTCCTTGGCTTTACCCGAGGCGTTCTGATAGACGGCAATGATGGCCGGGGGACCGTTTTTCTCTACGAATAGCTGTCTGACCATATGCCCCGGACATTTGGGAGCGATCATGGTTACATCGATGAAATCCGGCGGTACGATCTGGACGTAATGGATATTGAACCCGTGGGCGAACATTAATGTCTTGCCCCTGGTTAAATTATCTGCGATGGACTCCTTATAGACCTTGGCCTGAAGCTGGTCCGGAACCAGCATCATGATAACATCGGCCCTTTTAGCCGCATCGGCGGCGTCTAATACCTCGAAACCGGCTTTCTTGGCTGCTTTGTATCCCTCGGTTCCTTTGGCTTCCGCCACGATCACTTTCAGGCCGCTGTCCCGCAGGTTCTGCGCATGCGCATGGCCCTGGCTGCCGTAACCTATAATGCCGATGACCTTATTTTTTAATAACGCCAGATCCGCGTCTTTCTCGTAATAAATCTTTGCCATAATCTCCTCCTGTATAAAAAAATACAATTAATATTATAATGAATTTAGCAGAATCAGGGTTAGCTACCAGTTAGGAAGGTCCTCATCCTCAGGAGGAACGTGCTCTACAGCATGCCGGAGGGGTTTGTCCTCTTCGATGGTGAGCGGTCCGGCCCCTCCACGGGGCAGAGCGATGGTTCCGGTCCTCGATAGTTCCCTGATGCCGAAACCACGCAGCAATTCTATCATCGTATCTATTTTATCCTGGTTGCCGGTAACTACGATTATCAGCGAATCCGGTGATACATCGACAATATTGCCCCGGAAGATATCGGTGATCTGGATGATCTCACTGCGCGTTGAAGGGGAAGCCTTCACCTTGATCATAGCCATCTCGCGGGCCACCGGGTTATCGTTGGTGATGTCCGATATCCTGATAACCTCAATGATCTTATCGAGCTGTTTTCTTACCTGCTCGACCTTCGCATCATCGCCTTCGACAACTATGGTCATGCGCGAGAGATGAGGGACCTCGATGCGGCCCACGGCAATGCTGTCGATATTGAAATTGCGCCTTCTTATGGTGCTCGCAATCCGGTTGAGCACCCCTGGACGGTCCTGTACCAGCGCTATTAGAATATGCTTCCTGATCAAATAAATGCTCCCTCTATATTTTGTATGTCCCTATTTTTTTAAACTGGTTGCAGGTTTGGGCAACTCGAGGAATTCAACCAGCATCTTGCCGGGGGGTACGAAGGGGTAAACGTTTTCCTCGGGCTCAACCACAAACTCTATCAGGAAAGGCCCTTTATGCGCCATAGATTTCTCGATAGCGGGGCGCACGTCGATTTTCTTGCTTACGCGGACACCTTTAATCCCGTACGCTTCCGCAATCTTAACAAAGTCCGGGTTGTACAGCTGGGTCCCGAAATAGCGCTTATTGTAAATAAGCTCCTGCCACTGCCGTACCATGCCCAGGTATCCGTTATTAAAAACAGCGATGTTTATATCCAGGTCCTCCTGGACCATGGTCGCTAATTCCTGGACCGTCATCTGAAAGCCGCCGTCGCCGGCTATACACCAGACCGTTTCGTTGGGAGCGCCGACCTTGGCTCCGATAGCTCCGGGCAGCTCGAAGCCCATGGTGCCGAGGCCGCCGGACGATATAAAACTATTGGGCTTATCATAGAAAAAATACTGTGCTGCCCACATCTGAGCCTGGCCGACGCCGGTAACAATTATGGCGTCTCCCCGCGTGGCCTCGTGTATTTGCCTGATGATGTACTGAGGGAGAACATTCTCATGGTCTCTTATTTCGGTTGCCGGGTGCATGGCTCTCCATTCGTCGAGCTGGGACAGCCAGATTATATGCTCGCGCTTAACGATCTGCTTATTGAGCACCTGCAGCACGTTCTTAACATCGCCGACTATGGGGACGTCGACCGGCAGGTTTTTGCCGATTTCAGCAGGGTCGACATCTATATGGATTATCTGGGCATTGGGGGCAAATGATGCTACCAGCCCGGTTGCGCGGTCATCGAACCTCATGCCGATGGCGATTACCAGGTCGGAGCTGTGGATGGCCTTATTGGCATAACCCATACCGTGCATGCCCAGCCAGCCATAGCTGAGCACGTGGGATTCGGGGAAGCAGCCTATGCCCAGGAAGGTCGTGACCACCGGCACCTGGGATTTCTCCGCTAATTCCTTTAATTCCAGGTAAGCGGTAGCTATGTTGACTCCGTGGCCGGCAATGATGACCGGCCTCTCGGCCGTGTTAATAAGATCGGCAGCCTTCTTGATTTGAGAGGGATGGCCGAAGAGCTTGGGTTTAAACCCGGGCAGATCAATCTTATCCGGATAGACGAACTCTGTTTTGCCCTGGAATACGTCGCGGGGTATATCCAGAAGCACAGGGCCCGGTTTTCCGGTCTTTGCAACATAGATAGCCTCTTTTATCAGCATCGCCAGGTCTTCTATATCCGTAACCAGATGATTGAACTTAGTGATAGGAATGGTGATGCCTGTAATATCTATCTCCTGGAACGCATCTTTGCCTATGAAATTGGTGGGCACCTGGCCGGTGATGGCCAGCAGCGGCACGCAATCCAGGTAGGCATTGGCAATGCCCGTAACGAGATTGGTTGCTCCGGGTCCGGAAGTAGCGAGGCAGACGCCTATCTTGCCGGTCACCCTTGCATAGGCATCGGCTGCATGCGCCGCCCCCTGCTCATGCCGTACCAGGATATGCCTGAGCTCAGGATACCTGGGCAGTGTGTCGTATAGAGGCAGAAGTACGCCTCCGGGGAATCCGAAGATTACCTCGACGCCCTCTTTAATTAGACTCTCACATAGTATTTCTGCGCCGGTTTTCATCATCTGTGCGGTCTACTCCTCAATCCTTGAATACTGCTCCCTCACTGGCCGGGCCGACCTGTTCAATATACCGCTTGAGATAGCCACTCTTAATGCTAGTCTTAAAGGGCGGCACTTTTTTCAAACGATTTTTGATCTCAGCATCGCTCAGCTTCACATTGATCTTCCTGGCCGGAATGTCGATGGAAATAATATCACCGTTCTGTACAGCCGCAATGGGACCGCGATCGGCAGCTTCAGGGACCACATGCCCGATGGCTGCCCCCCTGGTGCCGCCGGAAAACCGTCCGTCGGTTATCAGTGCGACGCGACTTTCCAGTCCCATGCCGCTTAACAGTGAGGTAGGAGTCAGCATCTCCCTCATGCCAGGTCCGCCCTTGGGGCCTTCATAGCGGATGACCACTACATCACCTTTCTTAACTTTCTTGGCCATAATACCTCTGGTGGCGTCCTCTTCGTTCTCAAATACCCTGGCAGGGCCGGAATGTTTCATCATCTCGGGTGATACAGCCCCGCTCTTGACCACTGCGCCGCCGGGTGCAAGGTTGCCGAACAGTATGCTTATACCGCCGGTTTTAGAATAGGGCCTTGATAGGGGACGTATGACCTCATGGTCCTTAACCCTGGCCGTGCGGTAATAGCTGGAAATAGGCTTTAGCAAGACTGTCTTTTCATTCCCATTGAGGAATTTGCTTATCTCGTGCATAACAGCCGGGATGCCTCCCGCGTTATCTAGGTCTTCGATATGCTGCATCTCGCTATGCGGGCTGATCTTGCAGAGGTGGGGCACTTTATCGTTCATCTCATTTATCAGTTTAAGGGGGAATTTGATGCCGGCTTCGTGGGCAATGGCCTTGAAATGCAGCACGGAATTGGTGCTGCCTCCCAGCGCCATATCGACGGCAAAGGCATTGGCTATCGATTGCAGGGTGATGATATCCCTGGGCTTCAGATCTTTATCAAGCACCGCTACAATTTGCTTGCCGGCTTCCATGGCAAGGTGGATTCTCCTCGAGTCAACAGCGGGTATGGTGCCGTTGCCCGGAAGTGCCATGCCGATCGCCTCCGTGAGGCAGTTCATAGTATTGGCTGTATACATGCCGGAGCAACTACCGCAGCCCGGGCAGGCCGCTATCTCGATCTCTTCCAACTCGGCCTCGGTCATCGTACCCTGGGCAACGCTGCCGACGGCCGTGAAAACCGATATAAGGTCGACGGGCAGCGACTTTCCTTTTTTATATATATGACCGGCCAGCATGGGCCCTCCGCTGATGAAAATTGAAGGGATGTTCAGGCGCAGGGCAGCCATGAGCATGCCGGGCACAACCTTATCGCAGTTGGGAATAAACACCAGGGCATCGAAACGGTGGGCCTCTGCCATAATCTCCACCGAGTCTGCTATCAGCTCCCGGCTGGGCAGGCTGA
>PLME01000015.1 GCA_003142375.1 Dehalococcoidia bacterium
TGCTGCTGCCTCCCGTAGGAGTCAGGGCCGTATCTCAGTCCCCGTCTGGCTGGTTGTCCTCTCAGACCAGCTACTGATCATCGCCTTGGTAGGCCGTTACCCTACCAACTAGCTAATCAGACGCAAGCCCCTCCCCAAGCGCAAAAGCTTTGCTGATAAACTGACGCTTACCAGCACATGCGGTATTAGCCTGCCTTTCGGCAAGTTATCCCCCACTTAGGGATAGATTACTTACGCGTTACTCAGCCGTTCGCCACTCCCTGATCAATCTTGCGAAAAATCAGGGCGTTCGACTTGCATGCATCAGGCACGCCGCAAACGTTTATCCTGAGCCAGGATCAAACTCTCTTAAAAAAGAACCTTCCTTCCACTATCCAGTTGTTAAGGTACGTTTAGAGAAACAGAGGATATACTAGCACAGGGTTTTCAATGTGTCAATATTCGTCCAGTCAAATTCAAATGAATTCAGCCCCATTTGTGGCCTGCTGCCGCCAGGGGCGCAACAGCCAGCCATAGAGTGACTGTAACCAGCATCGAATACGGATAGTCTATGGCAGGCATGCCGAAATGCTGGGCAATCGGACCCCATAACCACATTACCAGTAAGGCACTCAGGAAGAAGCCGGGTATAGCTGCCAGTATTCTAAAATAACCCATTTTTGATCCTCCTCTAAACTAGTCCCCTAGCCACCATTATACCTAATACATCCTATAGCTACCGAGTCTGAATGGCAGGTCGGGTTAAAGCGTCTTCCCAGATGATTTAACAATCTAAAAACCTTGACGTTTACACTCATACACTGCTACAATGCCCTATTGTATTTCCTGCCGACCGATTAAATATAGAGGTAATTACATGCAGCAATCTAGTCCCGACAAAATTCGCAATGTAGCCCTCCTATCCCATTCCGGTTCCGGCAAAACCTCCCTGGCTGAAGCTATGCTCTTCGATGCCGGCGCCATCACCCGTATGGGGAATGTCTCCGATGGGACCACCTCCTCCGACTACGACCCCGATGAGATCAAACACCAGATCAGCATCAACCTGGCCATTCTGCCGGTATCCTGGAAGAATAACAAGATAAATATCATCGACACCCCGGGCTACCCGGATTTCGTGGGTGAAGTAAGGTCGGCTTTGAGGGTGTGCGAAGGCGCCGTTATCCTGGTCTGCGCCGCCTCCGGAGTGGAAGTCGGCACCGAACAGGTCTGGAATTACACTTCCAAAAACAATACCCCGCGCCTCATTTATATGAACAAGATGGACCGTGAAAATGCCAACTTCGCATCCACGCTCGACCAGATTCAAAGCAAGCTGAGCACCAGGTGCCTCCCCGTCCAGATACCCATAGGCTCTCAAAAGAGCTTTAAAGGGGTAATCGACATCATCACCAAAAAAGCTTTCGCAGGCTCACCTGTCAAGGAGATCGAAGTACCGGCAGACATGGCTGCGGATATTGACAGCGCCAGGGAGAAGCTCATCGAAGCAGTGGTGGAGATAGATGATGAAATAATGACCAGATATCTGGACGGCGGCGAAATAACCACCGAAGAGATCTATAAGTGCCTGGGCGAATCCACCCGGCAGGGCAAGGTCATCCCCGTGCTGACCGGCTCCGGCCTCACCAACAACGGGGCGGTGGGACTGCTGGACGCCATTGTAGATTACCTGCCTTCACCGGTTGCCGCCGGCCCCGTCAAAGCAACCAATGCCACGGGCGCCGAGGCGCCGGTCAAACCGGCAGCGGATTCACCGCTGACGGCCCTGGTATTCAAAACAACTACAGACCCGCACGTAGGAAAAATAAACTTCTTCCGCGTCTATTCGGGCATCCTATCCAGCAACTCCCAGGTATGGAACGTAAATAAGGGCGCAATCGAGAGGGTCGGACAGGTGTCGATGCCCAAGGGCAAGGGCCAGGAATCAGTCACCCAGGTGGGCACTGGCGATATCGGGTTGGTCGTAAAGCTGGTCAACACGTTTACAGGCGACACGCTGGGCGTTAAGGAACATGCGCTTAAACTGGCCACCATCGATTTCCCTGCGCCCATCCTGAGCAAGGCTGTTCACCCTAAATCCAAAGCCGACCTCGATAAGATGAGTTCGGGACTTGCCAGGATATGTGAAGAAGACCCCAGCTTAAAAGTGCAGCGCGAAGCAGATACGGGTGAACTTACCCTGGGCGGCATGGGCGATACTCACCTTGAGATCGCCGCCAGTCGGATGCAGCGCAAATTCGGTGTGGACGTCAATCTGGATGTGCCCAGGGTTCCCTTCAAGGAGACTATCACTGTCCCTGTCGAGGCTGAATACAAGCATAAGAAGCAGACCGGCGGGCACGGTCAGTTCGGGCATGTTCTTATAAGGATGGAACCATTGCCACCGGGTGGTGGTTTCGTATTCGAGTCAAAGGTAGTGGGCGGCTCCGTACCCAGGAACTATATACCCGCCGTCGACAAAGGCATCAAAGAAGCACGCGTCGAGGGCGTAATTGCCGGGTTCCCGGCCGTGGATATGAAGGTCACGCTTTACGACGGCAGCTTCCATCCGGTAGATTCATCGGAAATGGCCTTTAAAATCGCAGCCGCGCAGGCCTTCAAAAAGGGCATGAACGATGCGTCGCCGGTATTACTCGAGCCGATTATGAATATCACGGTCACCGTGCCGGACAGCTTCACCGGGGATATTATCGGCGACCTCAATACTAAGCGCGCCCACGTGAGCGGCATGAACCCCAACCAGGGCATGAATATCATCCAGGCCCAGGCGCCGCTGGCTGAGGTGCTCAGGTATGCTATCGACCTGCGCTCAATGACGCAGGGCAGGGGCACTTTTACCATTGAGTTCAGCCACTACGAGTCAGTCCCTGCG
Source organism: Dehalococcoidia bacterium (assembly GCA_003142375.1). Classification (GTDB taxonomy): domain Bacteria; phylum Chloroflexota; class Dehalococcoidia; order GIF9; family UBA5629; genus UBA1162. The sequence continues at coordinate 2,873 of PLME01000015.1, forward strand.
CTCATAGCCCAGAAGATCATCGCCCAGCACAAAGCCGCGGCACAGCAATAAATATTTCTAAGGGTAAATCAAAAGCCCCCCGCAAATTGCGGGGGGCTTTTCTATTTCTCTGTATCTGATGCAGTAAGATTACTGGACCAGCTCCTTGACCTTGGCTGTGAAAGCCGGAACAATGACCTTCCAGTCGCCGACCACGCCGAAGCGGGCTTCTTTGAAGATGTTGGCCTCGGGGTCTTTGTTGATGGCCACGATGCACTTGGCGCCGGAGCAGCCGGACATATGCTGGCTTGAACCGGAAATGGCCACTGCGATATAGAGCTCGGGCGCTATGATTTTGCCGGTAAGCCCGATCTGGATCGAGTCAGGGACCCATTTATTATCGCAAGGAGGCCTGGAAGCGCCGACTGCGCCCTTGAGCACCTTGGCCAGTTCAGCCAGCTCTTTCTGGAAGGGCTCGGGTCCACCCACTCCGCGGCCGCCTCCGATGACTACAGCGGCATCCTCGACCTTAATGCCTGCGACCTCTTCTTTGACGGTCTCAAGCACTTTGGCCTTAATCTTGGCGGCGTCCAGCGCCACTGCGAAGGCTACGACTTCACCGGCCCTCCCTGCATCGGGGGCTATAGGCGAGCTTGCCTTCACCCTGACGGTAGCTATCTGCGGCAGGGCTTCGGCGGTAAATATGGCCTTGGCATTGCCGCCATAAACCGGGCGGGTGCAATGCATAAATTTGGTGGCGGGGTCGATAGCGAGCTCGAGGCAGTCCATAACTGCGCTGACGCCCAGTTTAAATGCCAGCCTCGGAGCGAGGTCACGGCCGTTGGAAGTCTGTCCCATAAGGATAATCCTCGGGGCAACCTCGGCCACTGCTTTATCCATTACCTGCATATAGGTGCCATTCTCGTAATCTTTCAGTTGAGCATCATCGGCCACCAGGACCTTGTCTGCGCCGGCGGCAACAGCGGCCTTACCGGCATCGCCCATCTTCTCACCTATCAAAATGCAGGTAACCTGCTCTTTCAGTTCATCTGCTAGACGCCTTCCGGCGCCGAGTACTTCAGAAGTAATCGGGAGTAATTTACCTTCAGCAACTTCACCGACAACCAGAATACCTTTATTATCAGCCATTGTATCCTCCTATATTTATCCTGAATATATCGTTAAATGACCTTGTTCTCGCGTAGTTTCTGTGCGAGAAGGGAGGCTGCCTCTGCCGGTGAATCGGCGCTGACTATATCGCATTTGCCTTCTTTCACGGGCTGGAACAGCTTGACGATCTTGGACTTTCTGGCAGCGGCGCCGACTTTGCCGGCATCCAGGCCGATATCGGCCGGTTTCCAGACTACAGGTTGCTTTTTACTGGCGGCCATAATGCCTTTGAGTGTGGCATAGCGGGCTTCGCCAAGCTCGTTGCTGACGGTGATGAGGGCCGGGGTGCTGACCTCCAGCACCTGGTAGCCGTCGGCTGTTACCCTTTCAACCTTGACTTTGCCGCCGTCCACGACTTCGGCTTTCTTGGCAACGGTAATGCTGGGAATGCCGAGCATCTCGGCCAGGCCGGAACCTACCTGACCGTCGTCCCATTCCGATTCCTGCCTGCCGCAAAAGATGAGGTCGAATTGCCCAACTTTCTTGATGGCTGCTGCGAGCGCGCTGGCGACTGCATAGCTGTCGCCGCCTTCAAACGCAGGGTCTTCAAGCAGAATAAGCTCATCGGCGCCCATGGAGAGCGGTTTCTTCACGACATCACGCGCAAGGTTGTTGCCCAGGGAAATGATGGTAATCTTGTTGGCGGCCTTGTCTTTGTCCTTGATGCGGAGTGCGGCCTCAACTGCCTGCTCATCGTAGGGGTTTACCACCGGTTTGACCTCGGGCGGTTGGACCATCCTGTTATTGGCGGCATCGAGTTTGAAAGTGGAGGGAGCTGCCTCGGGATCGAGTACCTGTTTACAGCAAACGATCATGTTCATGGTAACAATTCACCTCTGTTTTGAGATTTAGTTAACAAAATTAACCAATCGGGAATTTTACAAGAAAGGTATATCGTTGTCAAAAGTGGAAAATCCGGTTATCCCGTTATCTTGCTGCCGTTACCCCTGTCTCCATATCTAATAGCTGGAAGGTGGCATAAAGCACTTTTACCGTATCGCCACTCTATAAACGTTCCGCCTCCAGATGATCTTATTCGGCAAAAGCGTCTGAATACATCGTAATCGCTATTTAATCAGACTCTCAACAATTTCCGCGGCGTCCCTTACGGCCTTGAGACAGATTTTCTGGGGTGAGCCTTTTTTTAAAGCTTCCTTAAGCGCAGCGCGGTCGTCGATATCAAAACCAAGCAGTTCCTTGCATAAATGTGATCCGTCACGGGATCTGAATTGTTCTACCAACTGCTGAACTTTTTTATAAGCCTCTTTATTGGACTGGCCACCACCCAATTCCGTCATACCGTATTTCAATCCTATCACGATAACGGCCCCCGTAACTGCGCCGCAAGCTTCTCCCAGATGTCCAATCCCTCCCCCAAATGCGGCAGCAACTCTGTATGCCATGGTCTTATCCAGACCAAACTCTTCCGCGAACGTAGATACAACAGCCTGACTGCAATTGAACCCTTTGATAAATACGGCCTCCGCATCTTCAGCTTTACTCATTGTATTTCCTCCCCTTTTTCCGAATGTTGATATATTATTCAGGTATTATGAATGTTGCAAGCTTTGTTCCATGACTCCGTTACAGGTTCTGCGAACATTACGGAAAATAACTACAAGCGTTGTGAACCCTTTACATCAATTGTTATGACCCTGTTTATACCAGAAAGGTCCTTGATTAACGCTATCTCACTGCCCGGCATGCAATCGCGTATTACTCTGGTTATTTCCTGCTCCTGCCCGGCTCCTATCTCAAGTAAAATTGCACCGCCTGTGGCAATTTTATCGTTTGCTTGAGTTATAAGGCTCTGTATCACTTCCGTACCACCTGAACCACCCCTCAATGCAATGCCGGGTTCGTATTTTGCTATTTCAGCCTGCAAATAGCCGACTTCCGGCTCCCCAATATACGGGAGATTGGCGACTACCAGAGCCATTTCCCCTGAGATTTGCTCCAGTAAATTTCCATGGATGAGGGTTATCCTGTCCTTGAGCCGGTAGCGATCAACATTGATCGCCGCAGCTTCCAGCGCCTTTTCGGAGATATCGACAGCGTAAACATGTGAACCGGGCAGATTTAATGCGAGTCCGATGGCAATGGCCCCTGACCCGGTCCCAATATCCGCTATCAGCGGCGCCTTCCCATTCCGCTCAATCCAGGCGCGCCCGAAATTAAGGGCCTCTTCAACAAGTATCTCAGTCTCAGGCCTGGGTATCAGCACACGGCCATCAACGTATAGGTCCAGGCCGTAAAACTCTTTGTGCCCGGTAATATAGGCTGTGGGCTCCCTCTTAAGCCTTCGATCTACAAGGCTTTCGAAGGAAGCGATCTCAGAGGCGGTAAGAACCCTGTCTACCTGTGAGAAAAGCTGGGCGGAATTTAGGTTCAGGGCGTGACAGAGCAGGACTTTGGCTTCGCTGGAGGCTTCATCGATGCCGTGTTGTTTGAGTGTGGAAGTATATTTACGGAGCGTCTCCGCAATGGTCACAGCGCGGTTTCCTGGAGATGTTTCGACTGCTCCTCGCTGGCCAGTGCGTCTATGAGCTTATCCAGATCTCCATCCATTATCTTCGGCAGACCGTGCAGTGAAAGGTTGATGCGGTGGTCGGTCAGCCTGTCCTGGGGGAAATTATATGTGCGGATCTTCTCGGATCTCTCACCGCTCCCGATCTGCGACCGGCGTTCCTCCGTCACCTCATCCTGCTGCTTTCTCTGCTCGACATCGTACAGCCTGGAACGCAGTACGGCCATGGCCTTGGTCTTGTTGCGCAGTTGCGACCTCTCATCCTGGCAAACGGCGACGATTCCGGTGGGGATGTGCGTGATGCGCACAGCGGTGCTGAGCTTATTGACATTCTGTCCGCCGGCCCCGCCGCTACGGAATATATCGATCCTTAAATCTTCGGGGTTGATCTGTACATCTATATCCTCAACCTCCGGCAGCACCGCTACGGTCGCGGTAGAAGTATGTATCCTGCCCGAAGCCTCCGTGACCGGCACACGCTGTACGCGGTGCACGCCCCTCTCGTATTTCAGATGCCCGTAGGCGCCTTTGCCTTTGACCTCAAAGATCACCTCTTTGAAACCGCCCACCTCGTTCTGGTTGCTGTCGATGATCTCGATCTGCCAGCCTTTTATCTGAGCGTAGCGAGAATACATGCGATATAGGTCGGAAGCAAACAGTGCCGCCTCGTCTCCACCCGTCCCCGCCCTGATCTCCACGATGGCGTCTTTATCTTCATTTTCATCCCTGGGTATGAGAGCTATCCTCAGTTCCTCCACCAGCTTTTGCTGCGTTTCCTTCAGGCCGGTCAGCTCGTCTTTGGCCATGGCGAGCATTTCCTGATCAAGACCCCCATCGATCATGGACTGTGTATCGTCGATTGACTTGAGGACGGATTTATATTGGCGGTATTTATTGACAGTATCCTCGATACGGGCTCGCTCCTGCGACAGGGTCTGCACGCGCTGAAAGTCATTGTAGACTTCAGGCTGAGAGATCAACCCGTTCAACTCATCGAAACGTTTTTCCTGTGATTCGAGTTTTTCAAACATATATATTTAATTTCCTGATGGATTCAGCACAGATTATAGCATCGTATCAAAAGAGTGCTCAAATACGAGCTTGTTGCGAAACTCCCTATTTTTCTGCCTGGTCATTACTTCCTTCCAATATCTCTAGCGCTGCCCTAATACGCTCTATTTTGGTTTCCAAAACATTAATTTTAGCCAAATCATCCCCTACTTTTTTATGGGCGGTGTAGACATTTTGCCCTTCATTTTGCAGGATTTCCAATAGCATAATTACATATTTTGAATTATTTTGCTGGAATGTACTTGACATTGTGTCCTCCTATTGATATCATCATATGTAGAAACATTAAACTGTATGGAGTGTATAAATGATGAAAGACGATGCTGTTCAGAAGGGTTTGATGGATGAATTGCTGGTACTGGAAGAAACCCTCGTGGAAATTTACCGAAGACTTAAGAATGATCAAACTGAATTCGGCATAGCTAGCCGCAAATATGCTGCCATGAGAGATATGGTTACGAAATATTTGGGGCACAGCCCATATGAACCCCAAGCCAATCTTGATGGACTTTCTCCTATGGCTAAGGGGAATGATGAAATTGATTTGTATGGTGGTTTCAGATTTATTTATATGCCTATTGGTAAAGCAGTTGTATCTGCCCTTAAGGAATCGGGCGAACCACTTTCTCTTGAAGAAATTGTTAAATGGCTTCAGACAGGTGGGGTTGAACGAGAAGATAATTCGCTTATTCGTGCTGTAAATGCGGCACTTATTAAGACAAAAGGAATAGAGAAGACCAAGGGTGGGAAATACTCGTATAAACAGGGCGATATTGACCCAGATGACATACCATTTTAATGATGAGGAGTGGCGTGTCAGCGCCACTCCTCGTTTGCTTTTCGTGGGGGCGTAGCTTAAGCGGCAAAGCAGCGAACTTAAAATTCGCTGGTTACGGGTTCGAGGCCCGTCGCCTCCACTATTTAGCCTAGTATTCCGGGTACTAGCATCAGCGGTAACTGAACTAGCACCCATTGTCACGGAGGGATGAGCTCCTTGACTATTTATTATGATAGCGTATGCGCTGAAAATGTCAACACTGTACCAGTGGTCAGGCAGCTTCACGCTGTGTTTAAATCCATCCCTGATACCGACCTGCTGGCTGCCCTGAAAGCTCCTACTGGCAGACCAGGTTATACCGTTGAGATTCTCTGGAAAACCTACATTGCTATGACGGTTCTCGGCCTCCCCACATTTGCCAGCTTGATTCGCACTCTCCAAAACAATCCGATGATAGCCGTTGCTTGCGGGATAATGAGCGAAGATGGAATCCCAAGCAAATTTGCTTATTCTCGTTTCATCCGAAAACTGTCCCAACCCGATTTCATTGTGATGGTCAAGAATGTGATGCGTGAACTTACGAGACAGCTTTATATTTCTATACCGGATTTCGGTAAGAGCGTCGCCATAGATAGCACGGATTTGAAAGCCTGGTCTAACGGTAATAAGAAACCTGCGTCTGATAAAAATGCCATGTGGGCGGTAAAATCCGACACGGCTGGAAAGAAGAAATATTATTTTGGTTATAAGCTTCATCTCTTGGCTGACACTCAAAGCGAACTTCCAATAGCGGCCAACGTAAGCACTGCATCCTTCGCTGATGTACGTGCGGCCAGCCGAGTCCTGAGTCATGCTCGATTCACCTATCGGGCTTTTCATCCTGAGTTTGTCATTTGTGACGCTGGATACTCCAGTGAAAAGCTTATCAGTCTTATAAAAAGGCAATACAGAGCACGGCCAATAATCAAAATTAACCCGACTCACAAGAAATTGCGGTTTGTCGAAAGCAAAGAATGGCAGGGGATATATAGCCGGAGAAGTGCTATCGAGCGTATGTTCAGCCGTCTTAAGACGTACAGACGACTTAACAGTATTACCGTTCATGGTATTCGCAAAGTAACTGTTCATTGCTTCATCTCGTTAATCGTTACCCAAGCTCAAGCACTTCATGCTGCTACTCACAATCAAATAGCTTCTGTCAGACAATGTATATATGCACCTGTCTGAATACCTTGCAATGGGGTGTATAATAGTCATACTCGATTTCCCTTGGAAGACTGTAACATATGCGCCCAATCGATTGGCCACGAGCTAGACTCAATAGGGCGGCGGAACACATACAAGAATTCGATGTTGCTGTCCGTCAATGGTATGACAGTAAACCGCTCCGTATTATCTACGAACAGTTCAATGCGGATCAGACGGCCTATATCTACCGCTTTAAGTTCGCTCCTATCCCCGCCCGTATTGGAATTATTGCGGGCGATGCTCTTCATAATTTGCGTGCTTCTCTTGACTATCTTACCTGGCAACTTGCACTTAAGACTACGGAGCACCCCAGTAGGAAAACGGCGTTCCCTATTTGTTTGAGGAACGATGACGAGTCGCAAAGGCATATCAAGAGCCTCCTGAAGAATGTCCCCGATGAGGCCAGAAAGATTATCAAGTCGTTTCAGCCATACCATACAGGGGATGATTTGGAACCGCAACGTCACGTTTTGTGGTTGCTCCATAACTTGTCGATCATCGACAAGCATCAATTCATCACTGTATGGGGAGAATGGCACGTTGCTCTTAAGGATGGAATGACCCAAAACTGGCTCAATAAGAACACAATAGAAATTACCATCCTTGTCGTGGATAAGAATCTCCCACCACCGCCCCCTGAGGTATCTTACGATCTTAGCTTTGGACAGAAACTGTTTATTCTCGGTATTCGTGCCGATATTCTCTCCAAAATACATGATGGTATTAGAGATGTTGTGCTCCCAAGTTTTGATCGCTTCCTCCTTTAGTGCATAAAAAGTATTAAAAGGAAACATTAGAGTACCCTCTTGTCTTGAGATTGGATACGCACCATAATATTTATAGAAAGGAGGTTCAAAATGGATGAGGAAATCAAGGAAAGCTTAAAACGAATTGAGGCCAAAATAGACGAATCATCAAGGATTGCTGCATTACTTGGACTGATATTTTTAGCAGGGTCTATTATTGTTGCTTCTGTCTCTATGCCAGCAGATTGGGGGCGCTTCGCTTGGATGGCCTTGGCTGTTGCTATGACATTGGTTGCCGAAGTAATGTTGTGGTGGAAACCCTGGCGCAAGAAGAAGTGACCGAGTTTCGCAACAAGCTCAAATACGAGCTTGTTGCGCAACTCCAACCTATTGACAACACTTGCTATACTTGAATGACAAGTGTTGTGGGAGGAGGTTGGTTATGTCATTTTCCGAATCCGTTGTTTCTCAGGCCTGGAATAGATCGCACGGAAAATGCGGATGTCCCCACCTGGCGCATGACCATAGCAGAAACCCCTGCATCAGGCCTGTAAGCTGGGAAGCCAGAGGAAGGGAGGTAAATGGCGGCTGGCAAGCCCGCAGTACCAGCGGGAAATACCTTGATACCCCCTCGGACTGCGAGATATTATGCTGGGCCTGCTATAGCGCAACGCCCCACCAGGCTCAGTGATTCAGACGCCAACGTTATCTTAATTTTTTCTAGAGGCTTTTGACGCCGCCGGCTCCGGCTTTACGCTTGCGCCGACACCCGAAGCCACCTTGTGTCCATTGCCGTTGACCCGGTATTTTTCCACCAGCCGTTTAAAGGCAGAAGCCATCTGCGACAACGTTCCGCCTGCCTCCACGACCTGCTGAACCTGGCCGCTGATCTCTTTAGCCGCCTCAGACACGCTTTCAGTGGCAGCGCTGTTCTGCTCGGCAACGCCGGCAACCTCTTCTACCGATTTGGAAACATGTTTGGCCGTCGCCGCCATCTCTTCGGTAGCAGCAGTATTCTCTTCCACGATGGAGCTGATGCTGTCGCCCAGCATCACCATCTCGGCGCTCATCTCCTTCAATTGCTCGGCCGCGCCGGATATCTGTTGCACACGGGTGCCCATTTCCTGCGACCGCTCCAATATCTCCTCAAGAGCGCCCCCGGCCATGTTGGCCAGCTTATAACCGCCATCAACCTCCTTGGTTCCCTTGGCCATGGCGGACACTGTCTCAATAACACCATCCTGTATGCCGTTGATCAACGCTTCTATTTCCTTGGTCGATGCCGAAGCCCTCTCTGCCAGTTTCCTCACTTCATCGGCCACAACTGCAAAGCCGCGGCCCTGCTCACCCGCCCTGGCCGCTTCAACTGCGGCATTGAGCGCCAGCAGATTGGTCTGGTCGGCTATGTCATCGATGGCGGATACTATCTTGCCAATTTCCTTGGAACGGCTGCCCAGTCCGTTGATCTTTTCCGACACCTGGTCCATAGTCTTCTTAATTTTCTCCATACCCTTGACCATGTTTTGCGACATCTCTGCGCCCTTGGCTGCAGAATCGGCAGTAGCCTTAGCGCCGTCGGTAGCACGCTGGGCGTTGGAAGTTATCTCCGAAATGGCCTCCGATACCTTGTTAACCACCTGGACGTTCTTCTCGATCATACGGGCCTGTTCTTGGGCGCCTTTGGCGATCTGCTCAATGGCCTGAGAAAGCTGCTCGACCGCCCTCAATGACTCCTGCATGGAGTTGGCCTGGTCGGAAGCTCCCTGCGCAACCTGCTGGCTGGACCTGGCGATATGCTGGGTCAATTGACCGGCTTGCTCGGCAACGCCGGTCAACCGGCTGCTGGAATTATCGAGCTCCTGCGAAACCTTTTTCAGCTCCACAACTATATTGATCTGGTTGTCGAGAGCGTCATTCAACGCATCTTTGAATTTGCCCAGATCCCCTTTATATTCGCCGACCACCTTGGTGGTCAGGTCGTATTCAGCTTCCTTATGTAGAACGCCGGATGATTCCTCTAGAGGAATGGTGATGGAATCCAGGGTGCTATTGAATCCCAGCAGTATCTTCCTGTAGACGCCTTCGCATCTTTCGGCATTGGCGCGCTGGTCCAGCCTGCCTTCGCGGGCAGCCTCGATTATCATGAGCATCTCTTCTACCAGTGCGTCGAAGGCTGTGACGCACTGATTTAGGTTATTTATAATCGTCTTAAACTCACCGTTATAGGCCTCATCGATATGCTTTTGCTTGATGCCCTTCGCAATATTATCGATATAGATGGCGGCCAGGCGCAGAGGACGTATGAGCGCGGCCAGAGTATCATTGATTCCCGTAACGATTTTGGCATAGTCACCGCTGAATTTACTGACATCTCCCCTCTCATCCAGGTTCCCCTCGACTGCTGCTCCGGTTATTTTCTCTACGGTTGAGCTCAGCTCCCGCAGGTTATCTATGACCTGAATGAACGATTTGCTCAGAGCGTCGTTCTCCGACTTGGGTTCGATTTGAACACTGAGATCGCCTACGGCCAATTTATCGGCCGCCGCGGCCATCTCCTTCATGTAGGCAATCACCTGTGAGAATGCCCGTGCGACCTTCCCCACCTCATCTTTGGTTTTGACCTTAACTTCCTGGCTGACATCGCCCTGGGCAACGGCCATGGCAACCGGCACCAGGGAGAGCAGGGGATTGGCAATCAAAGTACTCACCAGAAAACCAACGGCCCCCACCACCACAGCCACTATAGCCAGCGCGATCAAAGACATTTTCAGGAATGAATCTGTGGACGCATTGACCTCAGACTCGTTTATCTCCGATACCGTGGTCCACCTGAGGCTGTGGTAGCTCAATGGCGAGTAAGCGGAGATAATCTTTTGGCCCGAATAGCTTATGATGGAGGCAACGCCCTCCTGCCCGGCGATCCCTTTTTTGACAGACTCCGTATCGATTAGTTTATTGTTGGCAAATGAATTGGAAACCGTATTCGTTGGATCCAGACGTGAATCGGACCTCATCTTCTTATCGTCGCCGACAACGTAGGTCTCACCGGTCTTGCCCATACCGGTGGAGTTCTGCGTGATGGCATTGATTTGCTGATAGGGTATCTCAATCATGAATATCCCAACCAGCTTTCCGTCCTTGTCTTTGATGGCTGAGCCGACAAAGCCGCACGGCTGGTTATTAGCAGGCCCGTAAGGCTCAAAATCGGACACGCCCGTGGAAGTATAGCTGCTTAACAGGCACTGGCCGGCCGGGCTGTCTTTCAATGTCCCCTCCAGCAAGTTCTTGCCCAGTTCGGAAGATTTAGTGGTTTTATAGACGACATCTCCGAAGCCGGTAACTAGCAAAATATCCTGGTAACCGTGGGCCGTCTTCAAGGCTGCAATATATTTACCATACTTGGAATCTACCGCCGACCAATTGGCACCCATTGTTTTTCCGTCTGCCGTATAGGCGCCTTCATAGGCGACAACGGCATCTGATACCAGGGCATCCGTAGAAGCGAGGGCAACCTGCTGTGACAACGAATCGAAAAAGGCGATAAGGCGTTGATTGGTAAGCTTGTTGGCAACCTGTAATTTCTCCACCTCTGCATTCTTCATGCTGTCGCCGGATATGAAATAGCCGATGGCTCCGATGGTTATTGCCGGGACAATGCCGACCAGCAGGGCAAAAACTATCAACTTGCCCTTCAGAGAGCGGAAGAAGAACTTAAATACAGACCTGATTACCGAATTCAGTTTCTTCATATCTTTCCTCTTAGGCTATTCCTTTATATCCGGCACCCTGCTAATTTTTTAGCGCGCAGAACTGCACGCCTGTGACAGGCTGCAGTCTCAAAATCTGAAAAACGCCGCCATCGCACATTCAATCGCCCTCTATTGTGGCAATCCTGGCCAAAGCGGAAAAGTAACGCAGGTATAAACTTCGTGAGCCAAAAGGCTATTAATCGTAGTTGGACTCAGTAAGTTTGCATTAGTCGAAACTATGACCTTAGTACTACGAAAATGTGACCAATTCACTATTCACATTACGATCAAAGTAAGTATAATTTGATAGTCTGATAAAAATTGATAAAAAGACTGATGCCGGTCAGGTCGGTCCGGCCAGTTGAGCAACTAATTAAGGAGGTAATTACTATGAAATTATTTAAATCGGCACAGAAGGGTTTTACGCTAATTGAGTTGTTAGTGGTCATTTCCATCCTGGGTGTGCTGGCTGCCGTGGTAATACTGAACGTTACCAGGTACATGAACAGTGGCCGAGCTCAGGCTGGAGCGACCGAGCTGGCAAATGTACAGACCGCAGTATCAGCCTTTATGTTTGACAACGCCGGCGCCAGGCCGGCCAATACGGCGGCACTGTCCCCCTATTTCCTGGGTTCGCCGCATGGAACCTATACCATTGACCAGACAACCGGCCAGGTCTCCCAGACAACCTACCCGTGAGAAATTAGTTAACGTAATCCAGATGTAAAAAAGAGCGCGGATTAAATTCCGCGCTCTTTTTTTACTGTTACCTATTTACGCGATAGTTAAGCTTTCAAAATGATTCGCTGCTGTCCACAAGCCCCATTGTGATATAATATGCAAGCTATTTTGGATATAAAGTCAGATATAAAGCCGGGGTTAATAATATGGATTTAAGCGCAGATGAAGTCAGACACATAGCCTTGCTGGCTCGGTTGGGCATCAGCGACGATGAAGTCGAGAAGTTCAGAAATCAGCTCTCCCACATCATGGAGAATTTCGAGATACTGAAGCAGGTTGATACTACCGATCTGCCGCCCACCGCCCAGTCCGTAAACCTGGAAAATGTATACAGGCCGGATGAACCCGCCCCTTCCCTGCCTCCTTCCGATGTCCTAGCCAATGCGCCGGGACAGGAAGACGGTTCATTCAAGGTCAACGCCGTACTGGAGTAGCCAATGAGCGACCTGCACAAGATTACCATCCATGAAGCGCATAAGCTCCTCAAAGAAAAAAAGGTCTCCTCTGTCGAGCTGACGGAGGCCGTCCTCGAGCACCTGCACAAGGTGGAGGGCAAGGTCCGGGCCTGTGTCACCATCACAGACAAGCAGGCCCTGGAATATGCTAAAGCCGCCGATAAGGCCATCGCCGCCGGCAATATCAAGCCCCTGACCGGCGTGCCTGCATTGATCAAGGATGTCATCTGCACCAAAGGCATCCGCACCACCTGCTCCTCGAAAATGCTGGAAAACTTCGTGCCCCCCTATGACGCCAACGTCATTGAAAAACTGAAGGCGGACGGCTACGTGATAGTAGGTAAGACGAATATGGACGAGTTCGCCATGGGATCTTCCACCGAGAACTCAGCCTTCTTCGTAACGCATAACCCATGGAACCTGGACTGTGTGCCTGGCGGCAGCAGCGGTGGTTCGGCCGCTGCCACGGCCAGCGATGAAGCTATATACTCCCTCGGCTCCGACACCGGCGGCAGCATACGCCAACCTGCCGGACTGTGCGGCGTGGTCGGCCTCAAGCCGACCTATGGAAGGGTCAGCCGCTACGGGCTGGTGGCATTCGCCAGCTCTCTGGATCAGATAGGCCCCATCACCAAGGATGTAACCGACAGCGCTCTAATCATGAATAGCATCTCGGGCTATGATAAAAGGGACTCCACCACCATGCCTTGCGAAGTCCCGGACTATACCAAGGCTCTGAAGTCTGATATCAGGAACGTCCGCATCGGCATTCCGAAGGAGTATTTTGTCGAGGGAATGCAGCCGGCGGTGCGCAAGGCGGTCGAGACAGCCATCCAAAAGCTGGAGGAACTCGGCGCCAAAGTCGACCGCAATGTGTCGCTGCCCTATACGGAATATGCCCTGGCAGCCTACTACATCCTGGCCCCCTCTGAAGCTTCCGCCAACCTGGCCCGCTATGACGGCGTTAAATACGGTTTTTCTTACCGCGATACCACCAACATGTGGGAGGCTATGGAGAAGACCAAGCAGTACGGCTTCGGCGCAGAGGTGAAAAGAAGGATCATGCTGGGCACCTACGCACTCTCCGCGGGATACTACGATGCATATTATTTAAAGGCGCAAAAAGTGCGCACCCTCATCAAGCGGGACTTCGAGAAGGCTTTCGGGCAATATGACGTTCTGGTCACGCCCGTATCCCCGACTACAGCCTTCAAAATAGGCGAAAAGGTCGACGACCCGGTGCAGATGTATCTTAGCGATGTATGCACCCTGCCCATTAATATAGCGGGTGTGCCGGCCATCTCCATCCCGGCAGGTTTCGTAGACGGCTTACCGGTTGGCATGCAGATCATCGGCAAGCACTTCTCGGAGGAGATGCTGCTGCGCGTAGCCTACGCCTATGAGCAGGCAACTCCCTGGCATACCAAAAAGCCCACTATAGCTTAACCGTGAATCCCGGCAATTTACCGCAGCAAATTGAAAACGATTTACTTTATATATTTTGTTATAATTTGGATTACCCGATAATAAAGGAATGCGAGGCGACGATATGGAGAATGAAAAATTAGTCCTTCAAGCACTTGAAAAAGATGCCAGGCTCTCAGCGGCCCAAATAGCCGATATGACTGGGGTCCCTGCTGCAGAAGTGCAAAAAATAATCAAAAAGGCTGAAAAAGAAGGGGTCATCGTAAAATACAAGACCGTCATCAACTGGAGCAAGGTGGGCGAGGAGACGGTGTGGGCATTGGTCGAGGTGAAAGTGGTGCCGCAGAGGGATGTGGGTTTCGGGGCCATTGCCGAGCGCATCTACCGTTTCCCACAGGCCAAGTCCGTTTTCCTGGCCTCGGGAACATACGACCTTGCCATCCTGACATCCGGCAAGACCATGCAGGAAATCGCCTTATTTGTCTCCGAAAAGCTGGCGCCGATGGAGACCGTGCAGGGTACCATTACACATTTTATCCTGAAAAAATATAAGGAAGACGGCGTGATCCTCGAGGATGAGGGGGAACCCAGGCGCCTCGGATTAGTAGCCTAATTTTACCTCCCCGTGTTTCCTCAGGAGGTGTCATTTGAAACAAACAGATATACAGCGCGATTATCTATCGAAGAAAGCCAGGGAGATCTCGCCGTCCGGCATCCGGAAGTATTTCGACCTGCTTTCATCCATGGAGGGTGCCATCTCGCTGGGGGTGGGCGAACCTGATTTTGTGACACCCTGGCCCATGAGGGAAGCCGGCATCTTCGCCATTGAAAAGGGCTTCACCATGTACACCTCCAACCGCGGCATGTTCGAACTGAGGGAGGCCCTTTGCAAATATCACCTGGACTTCTACGGCATCGAATATGACCCCCACCTGGAGTTACTGGTCACCACTGGCTGCAGCGAAGCGCTCGACCTGGCCTGCAGGGCTATAGTCGACCCTGGAGATGAGGTCATCATGACCGACCCGCACTACGTAGCCTACCCGGTCTGCGTATCCCTGGCCGGCGGCATACCTGTGCCCGTTCCCACCTACGAAAAAAACAACTTCGAGATCATGCCCGAAGATATTAAAAAGAAGTTGACGCCCAAGACCAAGGCCATCCTATTGAGCTATCCGGCCAATCCTACGGGCGCAGTCATGCCCCGGGACATCCTCGTTCAGATCGCCGAGCTGGCTGTCAAACACGACCTGGTCGTCATCTCCGACGAGATATACGCACGCCTTATCTATGGTGTGGAGCACACCTGCGTAGCGACCCTGCCCGGCATGAGGGAGCGCACTATATTAATCGGCGGGTTCTCCAAGACTTTTGCCATGACGGGATGGCGCGTGGGTTATACGGCCGCCAACCCCGATTTTACCGAGGCCATGCTCAAGGTGCACCAGTACACTATGATGTGCGCGCCCATCATGGGACAGATCGCGGCGATCGAAGCGCTCAAGGAAAGCAACAACCAGGAAGTCGAAGATATGCTGGCGGAATATGACCGGCGCAGGCGCGTGATCGTCAAGGGGTTCAGGGACCTGGGGCTTTCCTGCTTCGAGCCCAAGGGCGCCTTCTATACCTTCCCGTCCATCCAATCGACGGGCATGACCTCCGAGGAATTCGCCGAGGGATTGCTTAAAGAGGAGAAGGTAGCCGTGGTGCCGGGGTCCGTTTTCGGTAAGTCCGGCGAAGGCTATATCCGCTGTTGCTACGCCACTTCCATGCCGGAGATTGAGGAAGCGCTAAAACGCATGGGGAGATTCATCTCCAAACACCGTAAATAGCTTAGCCATTTTTCAGCGATTTCATGAAGCTGTCTAGAAGCCTTCGGTTAGCAGCAATTATCTGTTTATCTTCGGTGGTTACGGCCCTCCCCTCGAAGGTTAGCACATCCCCGCCACCCTCTCGCACTAAAAGCAGGCCGCTGGCTATATCCCAGGGATAAACATACTTGTGAAAATACAGGCTCAGCCTGCCAGCCGCCACATAAGCCAGGCCCAGCGCAGAAGAGCCCATCAGCCTTAAACAATGTACTTGTGGCCACAGCTTATCTACCAGAGCCAACAGTTCGAGGCTGCGTTCAGCCTGGTATCCCAGGTCCACACCCAACGCCGACCCGTCCAGCGACGGTAGTTTGGAAACATGGACCTTTTTGCGATTTAAAAATGCGCCCTTCCCTTCTTCGGCATGGAACATCTCATTTCGCATAGGGTCGTAGGTCAGGCCCAGTACGATTTCGCCGTTCCTGACCAGGGCTATATTAACTCCGAAGAAAGGGATACCGAAATAATAATTGTTGGTTCCGTCCAGCGGGTCGATTATCCATGTATATTCGCCGCCCTTCTTGCAGGAGCCGGCCTCCTCCGACAGTATGCCGTGGCCGGGAAATTCCTCAAGAATGACGGCTATGATTCTTTTCTCGGACAGCAGGTCGGCTTCCGTGACCAGGTTCCTTTTGCCTTTGACCTGCATGTCGTGATGCATGCCGAAGCGTCCCTTGAGTATTTTGCCCGCTTCGACAGCGGCATATCTGGCTACTGCATAGGCGGATTTTTGGTGGACCGATTGAGGGAGGGCTGCCGGATATCGGTCAGGCATTCCGGACAAGGCCCATCTTCGTCTTAACTTCGTGAAGGGTTTCAGATGCTATTTTCTGTGCGCGCTGTGCGCCGTCGGCCAGTACATCATAAATATGGTCCGGGTCTTTGGCCAGTGCCGACCTGCGGGCGCGGAAATCCTTGAGCGCGTGGTTAATGCCGTCGGCCAGCAGCTTTTTGCAGTCCACACAGCCGATCTCGGCCGACCTGCACTGGACCTCAATCTCCTGCGTCCTGTCTATATTGAAAAATTTGTGCAGGCTGAAAACGTTGCATATTTCCGGATGGCCCTTGTCGTAACGCCGCTGCCTGGCAGGGTCGGTGACGGCGGTCTTCACTCCTGCCAGCGTCTCTTCGGGAGTAGCGGCCAGCTCGATATGGTTGCCATAGGACTTGCCCATCTTCTGCGCCCCGTCCAATCCCAACACCAGCGGATAGTTGGTCAACTTGGCCTGCGGCTCGGGGAAGGTATCACCGAAGAGGAAATTGAACCTGCGCACGATCTCGCGGGTCATCTCCAGGTGAGGCAACTGATCCTCGCCTACCGGCACGACGTTGCTCTTATAGAGCACGATGTCGGCGGCCATTAAAACGGGGTATCCCACCAGCCCATAATTGATGTTCTCCGGCTGCATCCTGGCCTTCTCTTTAAAGGTCGGCACCCGTAAAAGCCATCCCAGGGGAGTGACCATCCCGAGATAGGTGAAGAGCTCGGTTACCTCGGGAACGTGGGACTGCACGAAGACAATGGACTTTTTCGGATCGATGCCGGCCGCCAGCCAGTCGAGCGTCATCTCAAAGATGTTCTGCTGCAGCTCGGAGGTGCTCTCAATGGTGGTGAGCGCGTGTATATCGACTATGCAATAAATGCAGTCGAACTTTTCTTGCAGCTTAACATAGTTCTCGATGGCACCTATGTAATTACCTATGTGCTGCCGGCCCGTGGGACGGGCGCCGGAAAATACTCTCTGTTTCATGGTCAGGCGAAAGAGTTTATCATAAAATACAAGTCAGCTTCAAATTATGGAGGTTTTCGAGGCTGTTACATGCTGTCGGGCGCCGTCATGCCCATCAGGTGCAACGTGCGGGCCAGCACTATCTGTGCAGCCTTCACCAGCTTGAGCCGGGCACAGGACATATCGGCATCATCGCTGATAACCCTGCACTGTTTGTAGAATGAATGGAAGACCGTCGCCAACTCCTGCGCGTAAAAAGGCAGGTGATGCGGCTCATGCGTGGTGGCTACTGTCTCGATGACCTCGGATATGCGAACCATCTGGCGTATCAGGGTCAATTCCGGTTCCGAAGTCAGAAGCGTGACCCTGCCGTCCTCGTAGTCCAGGCATTTTTCGGCGGCGTTCTTGAGTATGCTGGCTATGCGTGCGTGGGCGTACTGCACGTAATAGACTGGGTTGTCGGCAGATTGTTTGATGGCCAGTTCCAGGTCGAAGTCCATCTGGCTATCGGCCGAGCGTGACAGGAAGAAGAAGCGGCAGGCGTCCGGCCCCACCTCATCCAGCACCTCACGCAGTGAGATGATATCGCCGCTGCGTTTGGAGATTTTGACCACCTCCTGACCGCGGCGTAGCGTCACAAGCTGACAGATAATGATCTCCAGCCTTTCGGGGTCGAGCCCCAGAGCGTTCATGACCACCTTCATGCGGGATACATGCCCCTGGTGGTCGGCGCCCCAGATATCGATGACGTTAGCGAATTTTCGGGAAACGAACTTGTTATAGTGATAAGCGATGTCGGAAGCAAAATAGGTCGGCGTGCCGTCGCTCCTTATCAGGACGTTGTCCCTGTCATCCCCCATAGTCGATGAGGTGAACCAGGTGGCATTCTCACGCTCGGTGATATAGTTGCCGTCCTTGAGCATCTTCATGGTCTTATCGAACTGGCCGCTCTTGAAAAGGCTCTGCTCGCTGAACCACTCGTCGAACTCCACCCCCAGTATTCCGAGGTCCTCTTTTATCATGCTCATCACCATCTCGATGCCAACCTTTCCGATTTCGGCGACGCCCTTTTCGGGCGGCATCTGCAGGAACTTGTCTTTGTATTTTTCAACGATCTCTTTGGCCAGGTCGATCATATAGTTCCCGTGGTAGCCGTTTCCCGGTATCTCCGCCTCCTTGCCCAGGGCCTGCTGATAGCGAGCGAAAAGCGACTGGTGGAAGGCCTCAAGCTGGCTGCCGGCATCATTTACATAGTATTCGGTGAAAACCTTGTAGCCTGCAGCCTTCAATACATTCGCCAGCGTGCTGCCCAGCACCGCCCCCCTGCCATGCCCCACATGCAGCGGGCCGGTAGGGTTGCCGCTGACGAATTCTATCTGTACTTTCTGGTTGCCCAGCTTAACATTGCCGTAATCCTCTCCCTCCTTGCATATGACATCCACCTGCTTGTTCAACCATTCCTTGCTTACCGTGAAGTTGATGAAGCCGGGCTTGGCCGGCGTTATCTGTTCGACATCTTTGGCCGATTCAATATTCTGGATGAGGGTTTCGGCGATATCCATGGGCTTCATGCCGGTCAGGCGGGCCAGCTTCAGGGGCAGGCTGCTGGCGAAATCTCCGTGCTCGGGCTTGGCCGGCCTCTCTATAGTGATTTCAGGCAGGTTGGCATCGCCCATCAGGCCTTTCTCCTTGGCCTTGATGAAGGCTTTTTCCAGTGTGTCGGCAAGTTGTTTTCTGAATGACATATGCTACCTCGTGAAAGAACTTGAAGATTGTAATACTTTTCGCATATTAAATAAACAAGAAAGCACTATTTTAATTGTTTTCCACCGTTTTATGCCAGATTCTATCGTACTCCTTGACCAGCAGGACATGCTCGGCCTGTCTCATGGCCGGGTCTTTTTCGAATAAAATGCGTGCTTCGCGCCGGGCGGTTTCTAAAATTTTAGTATCGGATAGGCGGGCCATCTTCAAATCCGGTAGCCCGCTCTGGCGCGTGCCGAAGAACTCGCCCGGGCCCCGCAGCTCCAGGTCCTTCTCGGCCAGCAGGAACCCGTCGTTTATCTCCTCGATGGCCTTGAGACGCTCCTGCCCGTATTCCGAAGGGTTCTCTGAGAGCAGTATGCAGTAGCTCTGATTTTCGCCCCGGCCTACCCTGCCGCGGAACTGGTGCAGTTGCGACAGGCCAAAGCGGTCGGCGGCTTCCACCAGCATCACCGCTGCATTGGGCACATCGATGCCTACCTCGACCACAGAAGTGGAGATAAGCACGTCCAGCTCGCCTTCCTTGAAGCTGTGCATGACCTCTTCCTTGTCAGCCCCCTTCATCTTGCCGTGCAGCAGTCCCAGCCTGAGGTCGGGGAATATCTCCCGGGACAGCCGCTCGTATTCAGCGACCGCCGCCTTGACCTCAAGGTTCTCGGACTCCTCGATGAGCGGACAAATAATGAAGGCCTGCCTGCTCTCCTGCACCTGCTTGCGGATAAAATTGTAGGCACGCTGGCGGTCGCCGGGTTGGAGCCAGCGGGTCTTGATGACCTGACGCCCGGCCGGCATCTCATCGATGGTCGATATATCCAGGTCGCCATACAGCGTCAGGGCCAGCGTCCTGGGGATGGGGGTGGCCGTCATGACCAGCAGATGCGGGTTGAAGCCCTTCTGCCTCAAGGTCGAGCGCTGTAGGACACCGAACCTGTGCTGCTCGTCGATAATCACCAGGCCAAGGTTCTTGAATTTCACTGCCTTTTGAATGAGGGCATGCGTCCCTATCACCAGGTTGACCTCACCCTCCTTTATTTTGTCGTGTGTAGCCCTCTTTTCTTTGGGGTTCAGGCTCCCGGTGAGCAGGGCTATCTTCAAATCGAAGGGGAAGACGTCTTCGAAGGTATAGATGTTGGACTCCCGGCTGCAGGCGGTCCCCATAGCTGAGAGCAGCTTGAACAGGGTGGAGAAATGCTGCTCCGCCAGTATCTCGGTAGGCGCCATCAGCGCCCCCTGGTATCCGTTCTCGATAGCTTCCAGCAGGGCCAAAGCAGCCACCACCGTCTTGCCGCTGCCCACGTCGCCCTGCATCAGGCGTGACATGGGCACGTCCCTGCGCAGGTCGCCGCAAATTTCACCTGTCACCTTCGACTGCGCTGCCGTCAGCTTGAAGGGCAGCTTGGAGATAAAGCGGCTCAGCTTCTCATCATCGATGCTGAATTTATGCCCCGGCTGGTCCTCCTGCCATTCCTTCTTTTTGCTGAGAACGCCGAGCTGGAGCATGAAAAGCTCGTCGAAGGCCAGCCTCTGTCTGGCCAGGTTCTGGTCGGCATAATCGGCCGGATAATGAGCCTTCAATATAGCCTGGCGCAGGCTAATCAGCCCGCAGCGTTCCCTTATGGTATCGGGCAGAAAGTCCGCCAGTCCGCCGGCACACGCATCAAGGGCGGTCTTTACGATGGCCCTCACCTGGCGGGGATAGAGGCCATGCGTCAGGGGATAGACAGGCACCAGCCTGCCGGTATGCATCAGCTCTTTTTCCTCTATATATTCCCATTCGGGATTTTCAAATACTTTCTCGTAGTTGAACTCACTGACCCTGCCGCTGACGGCGATGCGCGAGTTGGTCTTCATCTGCTTGGCCAGCCAGGGCTGGTTAAACCACACCGCCCTTATATTGCCGGTCTCATCACCCAGGATGGCCTCGCTGCTCTTCATGCGGCCCAGCCTGATAACGCGCGCCTCCCAGACATTGACAAATATGGTCTGCTCCTTACCCAACTCGAGCGTGGAGACTGTTCTTTTGAGGCTGAAATCCAGGAAGCGCCGCGGGAAGTAGTAGAGCAGGTCCCTGACCCTCTCGACGCCCAGCTTGGAGAGCCTGCGCGCAATGTTCTCTCCCACGCCCTTGATGGCCATTACGGGCGTATCCAGCGAAAGGCCTGCTGTTGCAGTTTTCTGCGCCGGAGACGCAGACTGTTTGCCTGTCCTGGCAGGGCTTTTTACTTCAACCTGTTTCTTGCCGTCTGTTTCCTGCTTATCAAGCTCGTCGAGCACCCTCTGCACCCATACCCGGCGACCGGCGATGCTTTTAGCCGCATAGCCTTCGCCGGCAAAAAGCAGCGATCTCAAGCGGGCAACATGGGGAGAGGCGCTTCTGTCAGGAAGGTTTTCAGCCGCCCATTTTTGCAGGAATTTATCCAGCCCGCCTATGACTGCCCGGTCGCTGTATCCGTTGTTGGTCTCCAGTTTTAAGATAACGGCCAGAAAAGCCGGCTTGCCTGTTGCGGGCGCAGTCATTGGTTACACTTGAGCAGCTTTACATTGATAGCTGAAGGGATGCGACGTATCCTTGGGCATATGCTGCATAATACCTTCTCTAATAGATTGCATCGACGGCAAGGTCATCTGTTTTCTGCCCGTCCCCAAATCTGCATCCGTCTTGCCCAGTTCCTGCCGCATAGCTACCAGGATGGCGCCGGGTCCACCGTGCGCCCCCAGCGCCGGGCCCAGTTTGGCTATGGTGGGCTTGATATTGGGCAGGACGGCTTTAAGCTTCTCAAGGAACGAACCCAACTCATCCTCACTGGTGCTATGGGAAATGCCGACTTCTTCGACGTTGCGCACCGATCTAATATGATCCAGCAGGCTGTCTATGCCCTTGGCCCGGGTGCGGGACACGCCCACCGGGCTTAACACCCCATCCTTGATGACCAGCAGGGGTTTAACGGGCAGCGCGGAGCCCAGCCTGGTTACAGCCTGGCCCAGTCGCCCGCCTTTGGCGATATATTTCAGGGTATCGAGCAGTCCGTAAGCGCGTACGGCCGGTATTACCTGGTTGATCTGCTCCATTACCTCATGCATATTCTTTCCGGCCCTGGCGGCCCTGGCGGCGGTTATGCCCACCAGGCCAAGAGCTATGGTGACCAGGCGGGAATCGACTACCTCGATGGGGCATTTCAAATCCGATACCAGTTGTTTGCCCGTCAAAGCAGCCTGGTACGTGGCGCTGACCTTGCTGGAAAGATGGATGGATATTATGCCGTCGCTGTTGGGGCAAAGCTTCTTATATGCTTCAGCGAAATCGCCGGGGGAAGCGGTCGACGTGGTCGGGTACACCGAGTCCTGTCTCAGCATATCGAAGAACTTGTCGGGCTGTATGTCGACCCCGTCGCGGTAACTTACGGCCCCGAACTGTACATACAGGGGCACAACGGTAATGCCCAGCTCTTCAGCTACCTCTTTGGGTATATCGCTGCCGCTGTCGGTAACTATCTTAATCGCCATTATTTGCCCTCGATGAAACAGGCAGCCAGCACATGGGGTCCGACGTGCACCCCTATAACAGGGCTGACCTTGCTTCGGTAGGTTTTTTCCCTGGGATACAGATCGGCCATCCTGGCCGCCAGCGCATCCAGGTCCTCCGGCGTCTCAGCATCCTCCAGCATCAGGCCTTCGACTGCATTAGCGCTTTTTACCAGGTTTATCAGGGCATCCATGGACTGCACCCGGCTCCTGGTACGCTGCACGGGCGTTACGATGCCCTCCCTCAGCGTGAGCACCGGGGTTATCTTCAAAAGGCCTCCCAGCAATGCCTGTGCCTGGCCGATCCTGCCGCCTTTGCGCAGGTATTCCAGCGTGTCGAAGACCATATAGGCATGCGCCCTCGAGCACCAGTCGGCAGCCTGTGGGGCCAGGTCCGCCAGCTTGGCACCCGCCAGTGCGGCTTCGGCAGCCCTGATGACGGGCAGTCCCAACCCGCCGCAGGTCTGTAGTGAATCTACCAGTTCAATTTTGCAGATGTCTCCCACCAGGGCCTTGGCCTGGGTGGCGCTTTCGAAGGTTGCGCTCAACTTGCTGGAGAGGGTTACGACGAGTATCTCGTCCGTTTCATGGGACAGCCTGGTAAAAAGTTCCGAGAAATAGCCCGGCGACTGGGCCGAGGAGGTGGGATGAATCTTAGATTCCACCAATCTCTTATAGAACTGGTCGGGTGTGATATCCACGCCGTCGCGGTAGCTCTCAGTCCCGAAGATAACATTGAGAGGCACGATACTTATGCCGAGTTTCTTGACTACGTCCGCCGGTATATCCGCAGTGCTGTCGGTTACGATCTTAACCATTGCTGATTCCTCCCCTAACCTTATTCCAATGACACAATATAAAAATAGTGTGGTTGGCCGCCGCTGACCATCTCTATTTGCTTCCCCGGGTATTTTTCCTTGAGCTTATTGGTCACGATTTCGGCCTGCTCTGGTTTGATGTCCGCGCCGTAGTAAATGGTCACCAGCTCCACGGCTTCGATGCCCGCGCTATTCAGGCTGGACATCAGTACTTCGGTGACGTCGTCGCTGCAGGCCACCAGGTCGGTATCATCGATGATGCCGATGGCCTGTCCCTGCTTGATCTTCATACCGTGCAGTTGCGTGGAGCGCGCCGCCGTGGTGATCTCCACCGACTTTACCCCTTTGATAGCCTCAGTCATGGACTGGATATTCTCTTCCAGCGTGTTCTCATAGTTAAAGGCTAGCAGCGCTGTCACGCCCTGCGGCAGGGTCCTGCTAGGGATGACTTCCACCGTCTTCTGCGTCAGTTCCCTGATGCGCGTGGCGGTCAAAATGATATTTTTATTATTCGGTAACAAGATGATCTTCTGGGCATCGACGGCCTCCACCGCCGCCAGGATTTCTTTGACGCTGGGATTCATGGTCTGCCCGCCCTTCACGATGATAGCGCCCAGGCTCTCGAAGACCTTGGTCATGCCCTCGCCGAAGGCCACCGCTATGACGGCGATATCGGCCGGCAGCGCCTTCAGACGCTGCATCTCCTTGAACCCGGCGTGCTGGTCGTCCATATTCTGTATCTGAATTTGATGCAGGGTGCCCAGGGAGGTGGCGTAGGCCAGGATGCTGCCGGGGTCGTAGGTATGTATATGCACACGTACGTTTGTCTCGTCGCCGGCCACCACCAGGGAGAGCCCCCTGCCCTCCAGCTTCTTTCTTATCTTCTCCGGGTCCAGCGTATCGCCTTCCAGCAGGAAGTTCGTGCAGTAGCCGTAGGCTTCCTCCTCTTCAGCGGCAGACACACCGATATTCCTGGTGGCCGTTATATTGGCGCTCACCATCTGCGGCTTCCTGAATTGAAGGTCTTCCAGTTCGCCCTTGAGGAACCTCAGGGCGCCGTCCAGCAAAATATAGAGTCCCTGTCCCCCGGCATCCACCACCCCGGCTTCCATTAAAACGGGCAGCAGGGTCGGGGTGCGGGCCACGGATTCCCTGGACTCTTTAACGGCGGCCTCAACTATCCCTATCAGGTCATCCGGATTTTTCTCGGCATATCCTTTGGCCACGACGGCGGCGTCGTGTATGACTGTTATGATAGTCCCCTCCACCGGGTTGGAAAGGCCCTCGCGCGCCGTTTTGGCAGCCAGCTCGAAGGCTTTGGCCCAATCGCCGCCGGTAAAATTGTCTTTGCCGTCGAACCCCTTGGAGAAGCCACGGAAAACCTGTGAGAGTATGACGCCCGAGTTGCCCCTGGCGCCCAGCAGTGCGCCGTGCGACATGGCCTTGGCCATGACGGATGTGGTGGTGTCGGCGGCCCTGTCGGCCTCCTCAATCACAGACCGTAGCGTCAGCAGCATATTGGTGCCGGTATCACCGTCGGGAACAGGAAAGACATTGATGGCATTAACTTCTGCCACGCTTTTTTCCAACCAGTTGCTTCCTGCGGCAAACATGTCTCTCAAGTCTTTGCCATTCCAGGAATTTGTTTGCTTCATTGGTCTCCTTTAAACATCAAAACGATTGTGGTATTATATACCATTGTTGTTAATTATTGGAAAGTAATCAAACAGAAGAGGTTCTAAATTGGCAATCAAATGTGATATGTGTGGAAAAACATTGCGCTTCGGCAATAGGATAAGCCATTCCAAGCAGCATACCCGCAGGGTCTGGCTTCCGAACGTGCAACCTACGACTTTTATGATCGATGGGAAGGCCTATCGCGCCAACCTGTGCTCCAGGTGCATCAGGACCAGGAACAAGGTATCCCGTTAACATACGGATTTCCGCAATTCTTTCATAGCTGCGCCGATACCAAGTTTCGCGTTAAAAATCGCTGAGCCTGCTACCAGCACGTCTGCTCCTGCCCTGGTAACTATAGGCGCCGTCACGGCTGTTATGCCGCCGTCAACCTCCAGTTCCGCCTTGATTTTCCTGTCATAAAATATCTTCCTCAGCCTGGCTATCTTGTCCACCACGCTCCCGATGAACTCTTGCCCCCCGAACCCCGGGTTGACCGTCATCAGCAGTATCAGGTCGGCCAGCGGCAGTATCTCATCAATGGATGTCAGCGGCGTGGCGGGATTGAGCGAGACCCCGGCTTTTAACCCCAGCTTCTTGATAGTTTTGATGGTGCTATCCAGGTGGTTGCAGGCCTCCACATGCACCGTCAGGATATCGGCCCCGGCTTCGGCAAACTTCTCCAGGTAAAGCTCCGGCTTCTCGATCATCAGGTGAACGTCCAGCGGTATTTTAGTGGTCCTGCGCAACGCCTCGACCACGGGGATGCCGATGGAGATATTGGGCACGAAATGCCCATCCATCACGTCCACGTGTATGTAGTCGGCGCCCGCCCTGACGGCCTCTTTGACCTGCTGCCCCAGGCAGCTAAAGTCGGCCGACAGTATCGAGGGCGCTATTTTTATCTTCTTATGCGGCATATTTCTTAACGGAATATCTTAGTTCGTAGCTATCCCCTCAGGGTAAACATACAATAAACTAAGTAGGCGAATCCTAAAATCACAAAAATAATACCATACCATTGCATTTTATTAGCTCTACTCTGTCTTTTCTGTTCCGGTGCTGCCAGATAACGACCGAGATAGAGCATTAATGCTCCGATACCAATCACGATTAATGCTACGCCTATAACTATTAATCGAGGGATTATATTAGCATCCATCCCAATTGCCTCCTTGGACTAGATTGCATATTTCTTCATCTGCTTCCTGGCTTCGGCAATGCTGTGCCTGACCTGCTGCGTGGCCGTGCCTCCTTGCGACGACCGTGCCTCCATAGATTTATCGAGAGTGATTTCGGCAACGTCTTTATCGAACAATTTGGAGAACTTCCTGTATTCCGCCAGGCTGAGCTCGTTAAGCTCCTTTTTAGCGTCCACAGCGTAGGCCACCAGCCGGGCGACGGCACTGTGCGCCTCGCGGAAGGGCACGTGCTTGTGCACCAGGTAATCGGCCAGGTCCGTAGCCAGTATATAGCTCTGCATGACCGATTTCATCCTGGCCTTATTAATGGTTATCGAACCGATCAGGCCCGACATCACCTCCAGGCTGGAGATCAAAGTGTCGTAGGTGTCGAAAAACCCTTCTTTGTCCTCCTGCAGGTCGCGGTTATAGGCGTGCGGCAGGCCCTTCATAACGGTCAGCATGCCCATCAGGTTGCCGTAGACGCGCCCGGTCTTGCCCCTGGCCAGCTCGGCGGCGTCGGGGTTCTTCTTCTGCGGCATCATGCTGCTGCTGGTGGAGTAGTCATCGCCGACCTCGA
Source organism: Dehalococcoidia bacterium (assembly GCA_003142375.1). Taxonomy (GTDB): domain Bacteria; phylum Chloroflexota; class Dehalococcoidia; order GIF9; family UBA5629; genus UBA1162. The sequence goes on from PLME01000015.1 coordinate 29,905, forward strand.
TGAAGCCGAACTCTCGCGACGACCATAGGATGACCTCCTCGGCCAGCCTGGAGAGGTGCATCATGGTCACGGCGGCGGCCGACTCGAACTCAATGATGAAATCGCGGTCCGATACCGAGTCCATGCTGTTGGCGCTCACCGAGTCGAACCCCAGCTTATCGGCCACGAACTCACGGTCCACCGGGTAGGGTACGCCCGCCAGCGCGCCGCTCCCCAGCGGCATGACATTTATCCTCTTCAGACAGTCCTCGAACCGCTGGATATCCCTGCTGAACATATGGAAATAAGCCATTATGTAATGTGAGAAGAGCACCGGCTGCGCATGCTGCAGGTGTGTGTATCCCGGCATCACCACGCGGATGTTTTTCTCCGCCATATCCACCAGTTGCATGTTGAAGTCCTGCAGGGTCTTAATTACCTGCAAGGAGGCTTCACGGGCGAAGAGGCGCATATCCAGGGCCACCTGGTCGTTGCGCGAGCGTGCCGTGTGCAGCTTGCCGGCCGTATCGCCGATCTTCTCGAACAGGCGGCTTTCGATATTCATGTGGATGTCATCCAGCTCGTGCTTGAACTGGAAATCGCCGCTGTCTATCTCAGCGAGGATGGACGTCAGACCGCTTTCGATCTTTCCGAACTCGGCCCGGGTTATGATCTTCTGGCGGGCCAGCATTTCGGCATGCGCCAGGCTGCCCTCGATGTCATGCCTGTAAAGGCGCCAATCGAAGGGGATAGACGCCAGGTAGCGCTGTACCTTGCTGTTGATCTCCTGCTTGAACCTGCCCCGTAGTCTGGACTCTTTTTTTATAGCCATCCTTTACACCCGATTTATTTTTTCTTGCCTTTCCTGGCAGTCTTGGCCTGCAGCTTTTTAGCCGACTGCTCCTGCGCCTGTATCTTGAGGGGCAGTCCCCACAGCCGGATGAAGCCTACGGCGTCGCTCTGGTCGAAGACGTCCTCTTTATCGTAGGTGGCCAGCTTGTAGCTATAGAGAGAGTAGGGCGATTTTCTGCCCACTATAATGCAATTGCCGCGCGACAGCTTGACCCGGATGACGCCGGTCACAAAGCGTTGCGAGCTGTTGATATAGGCGTCCAGGTCCTCGCGATGCGCTGAGAACCACAGGCCGTTATAGACCAGGTCCGAATACTCGCGCGCCACCATCTCCTTGAACCTCAACTGGTGCCGCGTCATGGTCATATATTCCAGCGCCAGATGCGCCTTGAGTATCACGTGCGCCGCCGGGGCCTCGTAGGTCTCCCTGCTCTTGATGCCCACCAGGCGGCTCTCGATATGGTCGATACGGCCGATGCCGTTGCGCCCGGCTATAACATTCAATTTATCGATCAGCGTCAGGCCGTCCATGCGCTTGCCGTTCAGGCTGACGGGCAGGCCCCTCTCAAAGCCCAGCTCGATATACTCCGGCCTGGCCGGTGCATCGGAGGGCGACTTGGTCCAGGCGTAGATATCCTCGGGCGGCTCGCACCAGGGGTCCTCCAAGACGCCGCACTCGATGGCGCGTCCCCAGGGATTTTCATCGATGGAATAGGGCTTGGACTTCTTCACGGGCACGGGTATCTTATGCTTCTGGGCGTAGTCGATGGTCTCCTCGCGGGTCATGCCCCACTCGCGGGCAGGGGCCNNTCGAACCTCACCTGGTCGTTGCCCTTGCCGGTCGAGCCGTGCGCCACGGTGGTTGCGCCCTCTTTATGCGCAACGTCCACCAGCCACTTGGCCATCAGGGGACGTCCCAGCGCCGTGGCCAGCGGATACTGCCCTTCATATAATGCGTCGGCTTTGATGGCGGGGAAAACGTAATCCTTGATGAACTCCTCTTTGGCGTCCACGGCGAAGGACTTGATGGCGCCCAGCTTGAGGGCCTTCTTCCTGATGCCCTCCACGTCGGTCACGCCGCCGATATTCACGCACATCGTTATGACGTCCATATGGTATTTATCGGCCAGCCATTTGATGGCCACCGAGGTATCCAGTCCGCCGCTGTAAGCCAGGACTACCTTCTCTCTTTTAGCCATGATCTTATTGTCTCTCCTTTAATACACTGTCGAGTATAGCCAGCGCCTTATCTATTTCTTTTTGCGATACGGTCAGGGGCGGCATGAACCTCAGTGCGTCCGGCTTGACCCGGTTGACCAGCAGGCCGCGCTCCAGGCAGGCCATGCCCACCGACTCGGCTATATCTTCCTGAAACTTCATCGCCAGCAGCAGGCCCTTGCCCCTCACCTCGGTTATAACATTATATTTCTGCGCCAGCTTGTTCAGCCCGTCGCATAAATATTGCCCCATCCGGGCGGCATGCGCCGGGATATCCTTCTTAACTATATATTCAAGGACGGCAAAAGAGGCGGCGCACATCAGCGGGTTGCCGCCGTAAGTCGAGCCGTGCTCGCCCGGCTTGAATACGCAGGCCTGTTCCTTGGCCAGGAAGGCCCCTATGGGTATGCCGCTGCCCATGCCTTTGGCAACAGTCATGATGTCCGGCTCGACTCCGTACTGCTCATAGGCATACATGGTGCCGGTGCGCCCGATGCCGGTCTGAATCTCATCCAGTATCAGCAAAAGGCCCTTTTCATCGCACCAGGCCCGCACCTCCTTGAGGTAGTCGGCGTCGGGCACGTTGACGCCGCCCTCGCCCTGGATGGGCTCCAGCATCACGGCGCAGGTCAGCTTTGTTGTAGCTGCCTTGATGGCCTCGATGTCGTTGAAGGCCGCGTTGATGAACCCGCTGGGCAGCGGGGTAAAAGGCTCCTGGAAGCTTAGCTGGGCGGTGGCGGCGGTGGCTGCCAGCGTCCTGCCGTGAAAGGAGTTGGTGACGGTGATTATCTCGTAGGCGCCGTCCAGCTTGACCTTGCCGTAGCGGCGGGCCAGCTTGATGGCGCCTTCCACGGCCTCCGTCCCGCTGTTGCTGATGAAGGCGCGGTCCAGGCAGCTCGTCTTGACCAGCAGCTCGCACAGTTGAAGCTGCGGTATGGTGTAATAAATATTGGAGGTCTGCGTGAGGGTTTTGGCCTGCTTACTGAGCGCTTTAACCAGCACCGGGTGGCAGTGTCCCAGGCTAACCACAGCCAGGCCGGCCACGAAGTCCAGGTATTCCTTGCCCTCATCATCCCAGACTTTGGTGCCCTTGCCGCGCACCAGCGTCACAGGTATGCGTTTGAATACCTGCATGAAGACTTCTTTTTCTACTTCCTGCCAGTTTTTTTTAGTTGACAATGGTCGTACCGTTCCCCCGTCCTTCTATTTCATCCAGCAGCGCGTGGTCGATGCGCCCGTCGATGATGCGGGTGAGGGATACCTTCTGCGAAGCGAGCAGGCTGGCCTCCAGCTTGGCGATCATGCCTCCGGTGGCTGTGCCGTTCTCGATCATGGACTTGGCCGTGCCTGCGTCGATGTGCGAAACCACCTGCTTGGAATTGTCGTAGATGCCCGGCACGTCGGTCAGGAATATCAGCTTGCGCGCCTGCAGGGCGGCTGCTATCTGTGCGGCGATGGTATCGCCGTTGACGTTTAACATGTTCGATTCATCCTGGCTTGTCGGGACGCAGTTCATGCAGATAGGCGCCACTACCGGCATATAGCCGCTGTTGAGCAGGACGCGCAGCAGGTGGGCATCGACGGTCAGCTCCCCGGCAGTCAGCCCCAGCTCGCGGCTTTTCATCTTGCCCTGGGCGATGGAGCCGTCCACGCCGCTCAGGCCGATGGCTTTGCCGCCCAGGCGGTTTATCTCCGATACGAGCTCTTTATTCACGAGTCCTGCCAGCACCGCCGTCACCACCTTAAGGGTGTCGGGATCGGTGACGCGCAGTCCCTGCACGAAGCGCGTGGGGATATTCAGCCTGGTCAGCCAGTCCGTGACGGCGTTGCCGCCGCCGTGGACAACCACGATGGGAAACTTTCTTTTTTGAAGTACAACGAGGTCTTCCAGGGTGGTGTCATGCTGGCCGAGCGTGCTGCCGCCGATTTTTACGACTACGATTTTCGATCCTAGCATCAGTAAATCCGGGGAGGGTTAAGTAGTATAATCGCTATTTATAGTAACATACTCTTGCGAGAGGTCGCATCCCCAGGCGGTGGCTTTTCCGCCGGCGACGTTCAGGCAGACCCTGATTTTCACAATATCCGTCTTCATCCTGCGGCTGAGCTTGTCCTTTTCGAAAGGCAGCGGGTTGCCATTGCGCATAACCGGCTCGTCCTGCAAATAGACCTCCAGCCTTTCTTCGATCATGGCGGCTCCGCTCCTGCCCAGGGCGGCCACGATGCGTCCCCAGTTGGGGTCATTGCCGTGGACGGCCGCTTTCACCAGCGGGGACCCGGCGATGGTCTTGGCTATCTTCTTCGCTTCCGAGGCGTTTTTAGCGCCTTCGATGCAGACCTCGATCAGCTTCTCGGCCCCTTCGCCGTCGGCGGCGATGCTGCGCGCCAGGAAGCGGCATACATGGCTGAGGGCTTCCTGGAAGACTTTGCCATTCTTATCATTTATCTTAGTATTGCCGGCGGCGCCGTTGGCCAGGATGGATACCATATCGTTGGTGCTGGTATCGCCGTCGACGGTTATCATGTTGAAGCTCTCGTTGACGGTGGCTTTAAGCGCCTTGCCCAGAAAGTCCGGCTCGACGCGTGCGTCGGTAGCCAGGAAGCCCAGCAGTGTAGCCATATCGGGATGTATCATGCCGGAGCCCTTGGCGATGCCGCTTATGACATACTGCGCGGAGCCGTCCGTCACGCGGACTGCGATCTCCTTCGGTTTGGTATCGGTTGTCATGATGGCGCGTGCCAGCTTGTGGCCCCCGTTTTTAGCAAGCTCTATTTTCTCGATGCCCGCCTTAAACCGTGCCATGGGAAGGTGCGTGCCGATGACGCCGGTGCTGGCAGGCAGAACCTGGTCGGGCTTGATGCCCAGCTTGGAGGCTGTGACTGCAGCCATCTCCGTTGCGTCCTTGAGTCCCCTCTCGCCGGTGCAGGCATTGGCGCATCCCGAGTTGACCACCACGGCCCTGGCCTTGCCTCTTGCGATATTTTTCATGCTGACCAAAATCGGGGCGGCCTTGACCTTATTGGCGGTGAAGACGGCGGCGGCGGCGCACGGCTCTTCCGAATAAAGCACGCCCACATCGAGGCGGCCCTTATACTTGATGCCGGCTTCGACTGCGCCCGCCAGGAACCCGTTGGGCGAGGTCACCGTCCCCTGCTTGATCTCTATAACCTTATCTTTCATGAAGCCAAGAATATAGCACTTTTTATGTAATACTGCCAGTTTTGCAGTCCATTATTTTACGAAAATCAGGGCTCTACCCGGACAATGCTCTGTAACAACTCTTAATGAAGTGAAAATGAGCTCCACGTTAGCCTTGACAATGCCCCAAACTCGTAATAACATGGTCGTAAATTTTAGGGCGAGCGCTCGGTAGTTAATCGGGCCTTGCCTCTGACGCCCGCATCCTTCGTGAAATTGCTCAGGAAGTATCTGCAGTTAAAGCATGCCCCGGCCGGGCTGATATACTTTAAGGCGGCAGGCCCTGAACTCACGGCGGGGCTTCAAGACTACATTAATTTAATTAGGAGGATTTTCCATGGGATTAATGACGGCTAACGAATACAAAAAGAGTTTGCAGGACGGGAGGATTGTATATTACGAGGGCGAGAAGGTGAAGGACGTCACCACGCATCCTGCGCTGAAAGTGTGCGTGGATACGGCGGCCATAGACTACGAGATGCCTGAGATGCCGGAATACAGGGACCTGGCTGTTGTCACATTGCCGTCCGGGGAACCGGTCAGCCGGTACTACTACACGCCTAAAAACTCCGAGGACCTGCTGAAGCGGCATGAGCTGATGGTTGTGGCCACCAGGCTCGGCTCGGGAGTCATCCCCTTTTCCCATGATATCGGCGCCGACGCCATGAACGCCGTCAATATCACGGCCAATATGATGGGCAATAAGGACTACGTGCAGCGGGCCGAGAATTACCGGGCCATGCTGCAAAAGCATGACTACAGCGTGGCCTGCGCCATGTCGGACGTCAAAGGCGACAGGATGGCACGTCCTTCTTCTCCCAAACAGAACCACCCCGACTACTATGTGCATGTAGTCAAAAAGGATGACAAGGGCATTGTGGTGCGGGGCGCCAAGGCGCATATCACCGCCGCCGCCTATTGCAACGAAATCCTGGTCGTCCCCTGCCGGGCCATGACCGAGGAAGACGCGGACTATGCCGTTGCCTTCTCCGTTCCGGCCAACACCAAGGGCGTCGTGCAGATCTGCCATCCCATTGCCGGCCACAGGAGCAAGCTGGACTTCCCTGTAGACCTGCCGGTGCGGCATCACACCGACTCGCTGATCATTTTTGACGATGTTTTCGTGCCGTGGGAAAGGGTATTTTTATGCGGAGAGTGGAAGTTCGCCCTGCCGCTGGTCTACAACTTTGCCTACCTGCACCGTCACACTGCAGCCAGCTACCGCATTCCCAGCACCGAAGCCATGCTCGGCGCAGCGGCCGCCATGGCGGAATATAACGGCATAAAAGAAGTCCCGCACGTACGTGAAGAGATCACCGACCTGGTGATTTACATCAATACGCTCAAATCCCTGGCCCGTGCCTCCTGCATCGATTTCGTTACGCACGGCGGCATACCCATTCCCAACCCGGTGTTGACCAACATGGCGAAATATCATTTTGCCACCAATTTCCATACCTGCATGAAGCTGGTGCAGGACATAGCCGGCGGGCTGCTGGTCACGGCGCCCACCTACAAGGACTACGAAAACCCGGAGATCGGGGACTATATGAAGAAATACCTGGGCGGCAAGGAGGGCGTGACGGCCGAGATGAGGCTGCGCATGCTCCAGCTGATGAGGAGGATGATGACGGTGGAAAACGAGGTTGTGGCCGTGCATGCCGAGGGCTCCCTCCAGGCGCAGCGCATGACCATTTACTATGAATCAATTAAGGAAGTTCAAGAGTATAAGAAGATGGTTGAGTATGGCGCTGGCATATCGAAGCAGCAGCCAAAAATTTAATTGATAGGGAGGTTCAGGCATGTAATTTAGGCGGCAAGGGCCAGGAGTGGTCCGCAGCACGCGTTTCCAGCTTTCGGGTCAGGGGTAATATTTTATTTTGGAGGTTGTACTTAATGAGCACACAGAATTCATGGGCAGATCCCACTCCGGCAGCGCTGTATGCGCAGGCTGTGGGCGTATTCGGGTTGGGTGCTCTCATGGCCGGCCTGGTACCGGCGGTGGAGTCGGTATTGATGATACCCTGGTTCTGCGGGATCAGCTTTGTCTTGATCTTTTGCGCTATCGTACAGTACCGCAACAACGACCTATTCGGCGGCACGATCAACCTGTTGATCGGCGCCATTTTCTTCGGTTCGGCGAACTGGATGTCCCTGCTTACCAAGTTTGTGGGATTGCCGCTGGGTGCGCCCGTCCTGGGGATACTTGCCCAAGGGCAAATCCCCGTACTTGTCGAAGGCTACTTCAGCATACCGCTGATCATCTTCATTGCCATACTGGGTTATCTCGGCGGGAGGTTGAGCTGGATGATAGCTGCCATGATCTGGTTTATCACCCTGGCCGTGGTGGCGCTGACCGTGTGGAATTTCCTGGGACAGCCGGGCATACAGCCGGGTATAGACGGTTACATCATAAATTTCTGGGCAAATGCAAGCGGCTGGATGCTGCTGGTAACGGGGGTGGCCAACCTCTATGTCGGCACGTCAGTGTTCTTACTGCACCTGACAGGGAAAATGCCGCTGCCGCTCGGCAAGCCCATATTCAAGTAGAACAATATTTCAGAATTGCCGGTTCCGGTCCCCCGGTGCGGCAACGTGCCGGGGAGGCCGGATTTACCTCTTGATCTTGCCGGGCAATATGTAAATGTAGGGCTTGTGCAGGATATATCTGTGCAGCCAGCGGTCGAAGCGGCGCAGGGCCAGGAAAAGTATCCAGATCTGTGCGTCCTCTTTGTAATACGACTGTATCTCTTTTTCCGTCAGGGGCTTTATCATCAGCGGCTTGCCCTCGCCGGCGAAGAAATCGTTGGCGGCTTTCACCAGGTGGGGCACAACCTGCGGCTGCTGCTCTTTATAAAAATTAGCTATCAGGTCTATGGTTACAAGCCGGGCATCATAATAGCGGGTCATGACTCCCTCCAAAAACAGCCAGCGGATCATCCACACCAGGAAAGAGGGGGCGCTTCTCATGAATAGCTCCGGGTCCAGTTGCTCTACCCCGCCTTTCTTCATCAGGGGTGTGCTGGTATCAAAATAAAGCAGCTTCATGCCCGTCTCGATATGAGGATGTTCCGCATCGTATCCCGAAATTGCCCAGTTGGAGATTTGCCCGTCTATCCCCAGGGCTTCCTGCGGGTTGGCAGCGTTGTAAATCCAGACCTTGCAGAGCTCATGAAGCACCAGCAAAAATAGCGTTCGAATGTCTTCTATGTTCAGTTGTTTGATGGCGCGGTTGCCGATGGACTCCGACGGCAGTTTTTGCTGCACGTCATAAGCGGTTATCCTGCCGGAATCCGAAGCAAACCAGGCGAAGCCGTAGTCAGGAACATTGATGCCGATTTTCTTTTCCAGGAGGTCGTTATATTCATGGTAAATCTGTACATAGCGTAATACCTCATCCTGCGTTTGGAAGATGGGCAGGCGTTTACATGCCAGGTCCTTGACTGAATCGGACTGTATCTCGAAGATCGTGCTGATTTCGCCGTAGCCGAGCACCCTGGCCGGTATTTTGCTTTGCTCGGAACGGGCCGGGTCCAACCCTCTTTCAAATTCTTTTAACAGCTCAACATCAACCTGCACGGGGAACCTCCTGTAGACCGGATTTAAAGCCCGAGGAAATCAGCGGTATCCTTGAGGGCTCCGTCGACCTTCTCAATTATTTCAAGCGCCGTACGGTTATCGATTATCAGCGGGGGCAACAGCTGGCAAACCCGCTTATCGTTGTTGGCATATATCGCCAGTATGCCGTGGTCGTAGCATGCCTTGGTCATAATGGGTCCGCAGCCGTCATTGACCATTTCCATGCCCATCATCAGCCCGAGTTGCCGCAGGCCGGTCAATATCCTGGGATGCTTCTTTTGTAGTGCTTCGAAGCCGTCTTTAAATGTGCCGGCCAAGTCGTTTACGTGCTGCAGGAACTCGGGTTTCGATGATATTTCCAATACTTTAAAGGCGACCGGACAGCCTACTTCCGCTCCTCCGAAGGTTGAGACGTGAATGAAAGGGTTTTGATGGAAAAAGCTCTCAAGCTCTTTCTTAAAACAGGTTGCGCTCATGGGGTAAATGCCGCCTGAAAGCCCTTTGCCGATCACGATAATATCGGGCGTCACGTCGAAATGTTCAATCCCCCAGAGCTTCCCGGTGCGTCCCAGGCCCGTCTGGACCTCGTCGATTATGAGCAGGGCGCCCCTTTCGCTGCAGAGCTGCCTGGCACGCATAAAATAGTCCTTGTGGGGCACAGGCATGCCCAGCGTCGCAGGGATAGTCTCAAAAATAACGGCTGACGTGTCTTTGTCCACCGCCCGGTCAAGCGCCTCAGCGTCGTCAAACGGCACTTGAACGAAGCCGGGAAGGTTGGGCCCGAAAGGCGCCCGGTACTGCTCATCTCCCGTGGCCAGGGCGAAGCCGGTGTGCCCGTGATAGCCGCCGACGGCGGATACGACCTTATATCTTCCCGTATAGCCCCTGGCCAGCTTTATGGCGAGGTCCACGGCCTCGCCTCCCCCGACGCCGAAGACCGTGCAGGCGATATCGCCCGGCATGAGCTCTGCCAGTTTCTCGGCCAGCCTGGCGCGCTGTTCGCTGATCAGGTGGTGGTTCCCTATGTCCAGCTCTTTCAGGCTGTCCTGCAGGGCTTTGATGACCGCCGGGTTTCGATGTCCCAGGTTGAAGACACCGCCGTTGCAGTGGCAATTGATCAGTTTTTTCCCGCTGGTGGCGTCCCAGACATAGGGACCCTGGCGGCGTCCGAAGACGAACTCCATGTCATAGGACTTGAAGGTCTCGGCTTTGCCGGATGATACGTATTCTGCGAAACGCCTGACAATGGCTTCCTTGCTGTCTCTGCCGACAAATTTCAAGCTGACCTCCCTGCGCCGTTCATTCCAGCCGCTAATAGTATTATTTGGCCTTCTTTTTCTGCACCGAGCTGATCTGCCCGTCCATCACCATATCCACCAGCCAGGGGAAAAGGCGCTTCATCACGTAGGTAAATTTACCTTCAGTGCCGGGTATGATCATGAACTCCCCTTTGCCCATGCCCTTGATCAGGGCGCCGGCCACACCTTCCGGCTTCATGAGGCCGGCAGTGCCCTCTATCTCCGTGGTCTCGGGCGGCCTGGTCTTATTCTCCTCGGCGTAACCCGGCGTGTCCGTAGCCGGAGGACACAGCACCGAGACGGTTATGCCCAGCGGTTTAACTTCGCCGCGCAGCGCTTCGGAGAACCCCAGGACGCCGAACTTGGCAGCCGAATAGTCGCAGTAGCCGAATACGCCGATGAACCCGCAGATGGAGGACACGTTCACAATATATCCGCCGCGCTTCATCAACGGTACCAGAAAGGCGCACGTGCTCCAGGCGCCGTAGAGATCGATTTTGATCGTCTCATCGAACTGAGCGAACGGTATTTCAGCGAAATAGTGCGGTTTGGCCCTGCCGACGCAGTTTATCAGCACGTCGGGAACGCCGAACTCGGATACCGCCTTTTGCAGGACCTTTTCGACGTCCTCATGAATGGATACGTCGAGCAGGTCATAGTAGAACTTTTGGTCGGGGATGCAGCCGCAGGCGCTGATCTCCTTGATTGCGTCTTCCATCACCTGCTGCCTGCGGGCGAAGATGGCGACGTGGGCGCCCTTTTGCGCCAGCATTTTGGCCGTAGCCAGGCCGATGCCCGAAGAGCCACCCGTTATATAAACTATTTTGCCGTTATAATCTTTCATTTCACTCCCCCTATTTTTGTTTGAGCGCTGCGACGTCCAGTGTTTTCAGCCATTCCATGGTCGTTTTGAAACCCTCTTTATAGCTGATCTTGGGCTTCCAGCCCAGCTCGCGCTGCGCCTTTTCGATGCTGAAACGGAACCTCGACCCCAGGTTGGTCACCGTGTAGGTGGTCAGCAGGGGCCGTTTTTGGATGCGTCCCGCCCGCCAGATAAACTCCATTACTCTGGCCGCCGCCATGGCGGACCAGTAAGGGATATACGTGCGAATGGGAGGCACGTTCAGCGCGGCCGCTATACCGTCGCAGAACTCCTCAAGCGTGGTACTCTCGCCGTCATGCACCAGGTAGCCGTTGCCGACCGCCCGCTCGTCCTCCGAGATCAGCATCAGCAGGTCGACCAGGTTGTCGATGTAAGTGGGCCAGACGATGGCGTTTTTGCGCCAGAAGATCATATCTTTCTTGACGATGGCGTCGGCCAGCAGGGGCACGAAGGTCTGGTCGCCCTCGCCGAAGACCCACAGCGGGTAGACCATGGTCACTGGCAGGCCCTGCTCCTTATGGTAGCGCCACATGATCTTCTCCGAGTCTATCTTCGAGTCCGGGTAGGGCTCGCCCCAGTATTTGAGCGGCAGCGTCTCGTCCATCACGATCGACTCATCCGTGCCAAAAACATCGCAGGTGCTCATGTCCACCAGCCGCTTCACTTTCACGTCCGTTGCGGCCCTGGCCACGTTCTCAGCGCCCCCGACAGTCACTTCCCGGAAGAGCTTTTTGGGCGCCCAGTCGGTGACGATGGCCGCGCAGTGAAAAATGATTTCGCGTCCATCCGCCGCCTCACGCACCCTGGCATAATCGCGTATATCGCCGTTAATTACTTCCACACCGCGGTCTTTGAGCGACTTCTCTCCCGGGTCGCCCGGCAGCACGAAAGCACGCACGGAATTCCCCCTGGCGAGATTAGCTTTAACGATGTGGCCGCCGATGAAGCCGGTAGAGCCCGTAACCAGCACCTTGCTCACGTCAAGCCTCCTTAATGAAATGGGATTTCAGATTTTAACCGGCGATGATGCATCCTGACCCTCATCGCTGTTGCTGCTAATAGTAGGTCGATAGCATTGGGCTGTCAATCTCCCTCTCGGAGCCCCGCAGTAGCCGCCTAGACCTATCGGCCCACGCCAAGTATCTTACACCGGCTATTTAAATATAAGATAATCAGGGCGAATATTGACTATAATATGCCGAAATAATAATATAGGGCAAATCATATGGGCAATAAGTGTGTTGTCGAAAACCACAACCAGAGACAAGTCGCAGCTTTTTCCACATACTTGAAAGAATTGCGGACAATAATACATGAACCAAATATAAATCGTGCAGTAGTTGATAACCACAGCAAATTGCATTCCCTGTTAAATGGCAAAGCATCCACTTTTTTACAGCAAACAGTGCCTATTGCCATACGTAAGGATTCCGGCATCTTTTTTACTAGACATGATCTTGCGTATCAGGTAGCTTCGAAAATTTCGCATTTGCTGTCATTAGGACGGAAGGTTGTAGACCCCGCCTGTGGAGCCGGCGATCTTCTATTAGCCTGTGCTAACCACCTGCCAATGGGAACTACTCTAGAAGAAACTATATCAATCTGGTCGGATCTTATAGTCGGTTATGACTTATATGAAGAATTTGTAGATGCTGCAAAACTGAGGCTTGGTATATTGGCGGCGATCAAGTGCAATGACACTCGCAATATTGAAAATATTCTTACGCAAAATGGAATTTTTCCCGGATTGCGTGTAGGAAATCTACTGGCTTTGAACACGATGGGGGAACACACAGATTGTATAGTTGTTAATCCGCCATTTGGTAATTGTATCGCTCCGGGTGATTGCGAGTGGGCCGGGGGAAAAGTACAAAAGGCCGGTGTATTTTTTGAAATTATCATGAACGCAACTCGGAATGGCCAAAATATAGTCGCCATTTTGCCAGATGTGCTTCGAAGTGGGTCACGCTATGAAAACTGGAGAAAGATCATTAGCGGTCTTTCCAGTTCAATTTCCATAGAACTGAAAGGACGCTTTGATAAAGAAGTGGATGTAGATGTATTCCTATTGCAAGCCATAAGAGGTCGTGGTACTAGGCAAATAGACTGGATTAATTCGAACATAAAAATGAAGCGCAGAAATGGAAGTGTCTCAGATCATTTTGATGTGCATGTAGGACCTGTTGTTCCCTATCGGGATCCGCGAGAGGGCCCAAAACACCCGTATATTCATGCTAGAACTGCGTTAGGATGGGCTACACTTAACAATATAAAAGATGAAAGGCAATATAAAGGAAGTCTATTTAAACCTCCGTTTGTCGTCGTCCATAGAACTTCAAGTCCAAGCGATAGAAATCGATGTGTGGGTACTATAGTAACGGGAAATCGAAAGGTAGCCGTGGAAAATCACTTAATTGTATTGTGTCCTAAAGATAAAAGTTTGCAACGGTGCCGAGAACTTATAGAAATATTTAGATGCCCTCGTACAAATGAATGGTTGAATAAGCGCATTTGCTGCCGGCATCTGACAGTTTCCGCTGTAAAAGAATTGCCTTGGTGGCGATTATGAGTGCTGGGTTAAATAAAGTGAAGGCGAATACAACTACCGCCAATTTTAGATTCTCAACGAATATATTACGTCGTTTGGGTGAAGAGTTAAATCCAAGCCCAAGTCAGGGTTTAATAGAGTTGGCCAAAAATGCATATGACGCAGATGCAGTGAATTGCGTTATCAAGCTTCGAAAAACTGATTCTCAAGGTGGAAAAATTGTAATCACTGATGATGGCGATGGTATGAACGAAAGTGAAATCATAAATGGCTGGTTAATACTCGGGAAGTCAGAGAAATCAGCACGCGTTGTTACTGAACTAGGAAGGACGCCATCTGGAGACAAGGGTTTGGGACGACTTGCGGCCCTAAGGCTGGGAACCAAAGTAACATTAAAGTCTATTCCTAAGGAAAATCCTGCAAATGAATATGTTTTATCAATTAATTGGGATCAATATACTGATAGCTCCGTAGTGGAAGAAATAGATCTTAATATTATCACTAGAGTGAATAACAGTAGAAAGTCAAAAGGGACTCAGATTACCTTAGAAAATTTAAGATATCCGCTTACCAGAAGTGAGACCCAGCGATTGGCCCGCGGGTTAATTCTACTAGCAGATCCCTTTAGCGACAATCCAATTGGCTTTAATCCTCAACTCAAAACTTCAGAATATAGGGATTTGGAAGCAATAGTTAACTCGAAATATTTTAAGGACGCCATCTATCATCTGGTCGCAGAAGTAGATGGTGAGGGTTTATCATCTGCGTCTGTAAAGGATTGGCGAGATCAGATACTATATTCGGCTACTCACAAAGATTTGAGACGTAAAAATAGCGGATTTCCGTATAAGTGTCCGATAGCAAAATTTGACCTATGGCTTTACAAGTTATCCTCCGATGATTTCTCAACACGTGTGACCGCATTGCCAGAAATAAGAAAGTGGCTGGCAGCTTTCGGCGGTGTACACCTATATTATAACGGCCTTCGTGTTTCGCCATATGGAGATAAGGGTGATGATTGGCTCGGCTTAAATTTAATGCGTGCCAAAGGACCTGAGGAGAGACCTTCTACGAACAATTCTGTAGGGCGAATTCTCGTAACTGATTCAAATAGGCTGTTGAAGCAAAAGACCGACCGTTCTGGTTTCATAGTAAATGATGCATTCCAAGAATTACATCTATTTGCGACCGATGCTCTAAAGTGGATGGCTAGGAAACGGCTCGCCGAGGCGGAAATTAAACGTGCTTCAGCTAGAACTGATGTCGCAAAAAAAACTGAGAAAGAGAAATTGGAAGTAGAAAAAGCCATTGCATTAGCTCCACCCAATATACGCAGCATCTTATCGAGTGCTGTTGAAAAATACTACTATGCTCGTGATGCGGAGGTTAGCCAATTACGAAAAGAAATACAGCTTTATCGTACATTGAGTACTATAGGCATAACATCGGCAGTATTTGCACATGAGTCCGCAAATAATCCGCTTAAAGTAGTTTTGCAATCAATAAAGACTGTGCAAACTAGATGCAAACAGTATTTGGCTGACAATTACGATCGTATTTTGAAAAAACCTATTGATAGAATTATGCAGTCGGCAGAATCCATGCGAGTGTTGGCGAATGTAACCCTGAGTCTAGTAGACAATGAAAAACGTAGGGCCAGCAGAGTTGATATTCATCAAGTAATAATTAACATATTGGATATGTATCATCCATTTATTGTTGATCGCGATACCGATGTAACTTTGGAATTGACTGAAGGTGAGCCGTATTTACGCGGAAGCGTCGCGGCCATAGAATCTATTATCTCAAATTTATTAAACAATAGTCTGGTTGCGTTCGAAAGAAAATTGCCAGGTGAACGGAAAATAATAGTCAGAACCAAAGTTATTAACAACGAGCTAGAGTTACGAGTATTGGACAATGGCCCTGGAATCGACGGAATAGAAAAGGAAGATATCTGGCTTCCCGGACAAACCACTAGACCGAATGGAACCGGACTTGGCCTCACCATTGTAAGAGACGCTGTGATAGATCTGGGTGGCAGAGTAGATGTTATTGAACAAGGAGAAATTGGAGGGGCAGAAATGATTATTGTATTACCTATATTAGGAGTTTAATTTGAATATAGCTACCTTGCCAGAACGCATAAAAAGAATTGCGGTTATCGATGATGATCGGGTAGCTCGCGAAGCTTACGCAGATAGTATTGCTGATGCCTGTTTTGTACCTTTTAAACAAAATGAACGGCTCAAGTCTATCGAAGAACTTATTCAAATATTGAAGGCCAACGCAGATGCGGCGGTATGTGACCAGAGGTTAGCTCCTGGAAATTATGCCTCTTTTCTTGGAGCAGAAGCGGTAGCTGCCCTATACTCAGAACATTATCCAGCTATTCTGATTACTCAATACGCGGATGCCGACCTCGATGTAATTAGACTGCACCGCAGGAAAATACCTTCAATGTTGTCAAGTGGCGGGTTAGACGAAGACGCAATCAAAATAGGCATTATAAAATGTCTTAATGAATTTGAAGACTTTTATGTTAAGGAAAGACGACCCTGGCGAACATTGATAAGAGTGGCTGAGATAGATCAGCGACATGCTTATGTAATTGTCCCCAGCTGGGATCCAAAAACAAAAATTAAGCTTCCGCTCGGTTTGTTTGGCTCATATAAAGATTCCTTGGCGCATGGAATGCGTTTTTTTGCACTTGTAAACATAGGTGCAGAAAAAAATGAGGATTTATTTTTTGATCAATTTGAGTTAGCGGAGAAACCCCCTGATTACTAAACCGTCTTTGCACATATTGGATGTCAAACACGGCAATTGCGCCGTGCTAATCGATACGTTGGGAGTGACTGTTATAGATGCGGGACGTGGACCAGAATTGCTTGACTTTCTTGTCAGAAATAATATATCTAAGGTCGATATTTTGATTCTTTCGCACGCCGATGAAGATCACATCGCGGGTGCAATGGGTGTCCTAAATACGAAGGAGATCTCTATCGACAATGTATATCTGAATACGGATTCATCTAAAGGTTCCGACATTTGGGATGACCTGGCGTATACACTACATAGCTACCACAAACTTGGTGAAATAAAAGATTTCTCGAATTATATAAGTCCCAATCTAAATGGCAAATTAGACCGAGGCGAGGTAACAGTACAAGTACTAGGCCCAAATACATATATTGCGACGAAAGGCCCGGGGAGTACCGATCGCATGGCACGGAATATTACAAGTAATACAATGAGCGCGGCAATCCGTCTATTGTATAAAGATAAACCGATTGTAATCTTACCCGGGGATATAGATGATCTTGGCCTTAGCTACCTATTAAAAGATTGGGATGATATACACGCGTGGCTTGCAGTCTTTCCGCATCACGGTGGCAACTCGGGTCAAGGAGACATAAAAGAATTCACTTCGTGCTTCTGCTCCAAGGTCCGGCCAGAAATCATAGTTTTTTCTATTGGCCTCAACACAAAAAATTTCCCTAATAAACATGTTGTCGATACTATAGCTGAAAATTTCGGGGGAGTTACAATGCTTGCAACAGGTCATTCAGAAACGTTTGAAGCATATATTAGAGAAAAAGCCAGCACCATACATCGTAATTCTGTAGGGACAATAGTGGTTCAAGTAGATGGCAAGCAGCCAGTTTATGCCTGTGAACGATAGAAATTTTTTCAGATATCTGCGAATAAATATTCAAATTCCTACTCCCCATCCCCCGCCTTCTTCTTGAGCTCGTAGAGTTTGTTGATGGCTTCGATGGGCGACATGGAGTCTACGTCCAGCGACCTGACCTCTTCTTCGATGGCCGATCCCTGGCCGAAGATGGGAAGCTGAAGCGACTGCGCCGTGCCTGGTTTCTTCCTGGTACCCTCTTTTCGCTCAAGCTGGTCCTTCTCGAGCTCCTGCAAAATCTCCTCCGCCCGGTGTATCACCGTTTTGGGCAGGCCCGCTAGCTGGGCCACATGGATTCCGTAGCTCTTGTCGGCGCCGCCCGGGATGACCTTGCGCAGGAAAATGACCTTGCCCTCCTCCTCCGCCACCGCCAGGTTATAGTTCCTGACCCGCGGCAGGAAGCCCGCCAGCTCGACCAGCTCGTGATAATGCGTGGCGAAGAGCGTCTTGGACCTCAGCCTGGTGTGGTTGTGGATATACTCAATGACGGCCCAGGCGATGGAAAGGCCGTCATAGGTGCTGGTGCCGCGCCCGACCTCGTCAAGGATCAACAGCGACCTGGACGTGGCGTTGTTGAGGATATTGGCCACCTCTATCATCTCCACCATGAAGGTCGATTGCCCGGCGGCTATGTCCTCCTGCGCCCCGATGCGCGTGAAGATGCGGTCGACTATGCCCACCGCCGCTTCGTCGGCAGGTACGTAGCTGCCGATCTGCGCCAAAAGCACGATGAGCGCAACCTGCTTGAGATAGGTGGACTTACCGGCCATGTTGGGACCCGTCAACACGACAAGCTGGTCCTCTTTAGACAGACGGGTGTCATTGGGCACGAACCCGCCGGACCCCAGCGCCTGCTCCACCACCGGGTGCCTGCCGCCCTTTATCACGATGGCATCGCCGTCGTTGAGCTGCGGCTTCACATAGTTGTTGCGCACAGCCACCTCAGCCAGGCCGGAGTAAACGTCGATCTGCGCCAGCGCCCTGGCCGAGGAGAGGATTTTCTCGCCCGATTCGGCCACCTGCCGGCATACCTGGGCGAAGAGGGACTTCTCCAGCTCCACCACCCTCTCCTGCGCGTTCAATATCATCGATTCGTATTCTTTCAACTGCGGCGTGTAGAACCTCTCGCCGTTGGCCAGCGTCTGCCTGCGGATGTAGTCGGACGGCGCCGAGCCCAGGTTGGCCGTCGAAATCTCGATATAGTACCCGAACACGCGGTTGTAGCCGACCTTCAACGACTTGATGCCCGTCCTCTCCCTCTCCTGCTTCTCCAGACCGGCCAGGAACTGCCGGGCGTCGGAGGCGATGGAGCGCGTCTTATCCAACTCCTCGGAAAAACCCTTCCGGATAACGCCGCCGTGGTCGAAGTTGGCGGCGGGCTGGTCGGCGATGGACCTGGCTATCAGCTCGACCACATCGGGATATTGCTTCAAATGCTCGCTTAAAACCGAGGGGGCGTTGGCGGGCAGCAGCGCCATCTGTATATCGGCCACCTTCTCCAGGCCCGTCCTCAAGGCCATGAGGTCACGCGGTGAGGCGTTGTTGCTGCGCACCCGGTTGATGATGCGCTCCATATCCGGCGTGTCACCCAGCAGCGAAATGACCGTGCCCCGCAGCATGGCCTTCTGGTAAAACCACTCCACGGCCTCCTGCCGCTGAGCCAGGCTGGCTAAGTCGAAGAGCGGCTGGCCCACCCATTTCTTGAGAAGCCGTCCGCCCATGGAGGTCCTGGTCTTATCGATGGCTGAAAGCAGGGAGCCGGCGGCGCCGCCCCAGCGCAGGCTGCTGAAAAGCTCCAGATTGCGCACCGTGTGCATGTCCAGCGTCATGAAGGACTGCACGGAGTAGGTGGAAAGCCGGTCCAGCAGGCCCAGCACCGATTTCTGGTTCTCACGCAGGTACCCGATAATGGCCCCGGCGGCGCTGACCGCGGCGGGCAAACCGGCGCAGCCGTAGCCCTCCAGCGAGGCCACCTGAAACTGCTCCAATAATATGCGTTCGGCCGTATCCAGATCGAAGTAATAATCATCCAGCCGCGTGGTGTTGCGTGCGAGGCCGTCGGAGTTGAAATCATCCGACTTGGAGACGATGAGCTCGGCCGGGTTGAGCCTCCCGACCTCGTCGGCGGCCAGCTCGGCGGACAATTGCGCGGCGGCGAACTCCCCGGTGGTGATGTCGACGTAGGCTATGCCCGCCTGGCCCTTGCGGACTACCACGCTCACCAGGTAATTGTTGCTCTTCTCCGAAAGCAGGCCCGGCTCGATGACCGTCCCGGGCGTGACCACCCTTATAACGTCCCTCTCGACCAGCCCCTTGCCCGGCTCGCTGAGCTGCTCGCAGATAGCCACCTTGTAGCCGCGGTTGATGAGCTTGGCGAGGTAGTTATCGAGAGCATGGTAGGGGATGCCGGCCAGCGGCACCTTGAGGCCCTTGCCCATCTCCCGCGAGGTCAGGACGATCTCAAGCTCACGCGAGGTTACCCGGGCGTCATCGTCGAAGGTCTCGTAGAAATCGCCCAGGCGGAAAAAGACGATGGCCTCCGGGTAGCGCTGCTTGATGCGGAGATATTGTTCCCTGAGAGGAGTTACGGGCATATCTTTAATTCCGGGTTTCAATTATTAGCCATGCGGCGAAAAATGACAAGCCTATTTTCCCAGGCTCCAACTGTACTGGAACCCGGTATCCCGCCCCGCCTCAAGGTGCAGCGGGAATAAGATCAAAAGACAGCTGCACTGGTAGACCTCCTCCACGCCACCCTCCGAGTTGGACAGGCTCTCCACCGGGTAGCGCCAGATAGTGAGCGGACGGTCGAGATTGAGCATCATCTCGATGCCCAGGAAGGTGTTGATGAGCTCGAGCTGACGCGTTCGCTCGATAACCCCGCGGGAATCCAGATGTGCATCGCCGATATCCTTGCCTTCGACTTTATAGCTGGCGTTATCATTATGCCCGCCACCCAGCAGGTTGATGTTCCACTCGCTGCCGAAGATGGTATTGAGGGTCGTCTTCCCGGCATTGGTGAACTTGTAGACGATATCCAGCCTGCCCTCCCTCTCCATCAGGGTGACGGTCTTCTCCAAAATAACGTCGGTCAGGATCATCCCGGTCTGCACGTAGCTCCGCCGCTTCAATTTTACGCGGCAGTCGGGCTCGGCGTCGACGCTGCACTCGTAGGGCTGTCCGGCGAACTCGCCCGTGTCCACGAAGGTATTCTTCTCGTAGCTCTCCAGCGTCTCCTCGGCGCTGATAAAGCGGTCCATGAGGCCCGACCTGGGCAGGGTATCGTAGACGGGCAGCCCGCCCGTATATTCCTTTTTCACCCTGACATGGTCGTGGATGCTCTTGATGCCGCTGCCGCCGGGGGTATCTCCCTCACCCTGTTTGGCCAGCAGGTCCTTATGATAGCCCTCGGGCCGGCGGCCCATGGTGCTCAGGAGATTGAAATCCTTCTTGCGCAGGTCCCACTCAATGATGCTGCCACCCTCGTAAGGGCTTATGTAGAGGCTAAACTCACGGCCGTCGGACAGCACTTCCTGCCTGCCGTCGCCGTCATAGTCCATCATATATAAATTGCAGCCACTGTCCCTTTTTACCAGCAGCTCGTCGGCGCAGTTCTCCGCCCTGATGAGGTTGCTGTAGGTTTCAGCCCGGATATCTGTAAGGTAGATGCCGCCGAAGACGCCGTGCCAGTAAGAGCAGTTGCACTGCGCCCGCCACAGGTAGTCCAGTCCGCAGCCTTCCTCATTTACGGTGCGCGCCCGGTGCACCTTGTTGTGCACCAGCAGCATCTTCTTGTGCATGCGGTTGACCTCGGGGTACTTGACCATGAAGTTGCGCCAGAATCCGCTGTAAAGATAGCGAATTATGTCGGCCCGGCCTTCGTCTTCCAGGCGCTGCTTGAGATGCGTATACTCCCAGGAAAGCTGCTGCGGCAGCGACCATTCCAGCATCTCGTCATAGGAGGAGCAGGGCAGGTAGATGCGGCCTGCCGGGGGATACCTGTCGACGTAATCGCCCAGCTTGATGGTGCTCAGCCATTCGCCGTTGTCCTCGACAGCCTTGAAGAAATCATTGACCCAGCCCTTCTCCCAGCAATGCTCATAGGTCCCGGGCCAGATGCCGAATTTCTCGCCGTCGTCGCCCAGGATGGCTATCCTGCCGCCTTCCTCGGTGGCGCGGCTTCTCAGGTTTTCGATGATGCTGCCCACCTCATGCCAGGGTATGGAATAGCGCAGGTATTTGTGGATGGGGAAGACCTTGAGGTAATGCCCCTGCTCCTCGGTGAGGAAATAGCCAAAAAGTTCATCGTCGGACTTGCCCACCATCTTGAAGGCCGTGTCGTCGATAAGCGTCCAGTCTATCCCCGCCTCGGACAGCACCTTTGCCAGATACGGCTCCCAGACGCGTTCGGCCAACCACATGCCGCCCGGCCTGGCGTCGAACTCTTTTTCGATAAAGGCGCTCATCTTGAGGATCTGGCCGCGCTTGTCGGGGTCGGGGATGGCCGGCAAAATGGGCTCATAATAGGCGCCGCCCATGATCTCGACCTGTCCCCTGTCGGCCAGCTCTTTGAGCATGAATAAGAACTCGGGCCGCTCCGCTTTCAGCCAGTCCAGCAGGCAGCCGCTGTAGTGCAGTGAGGCATGGATGGAGGGATGCCGCGCCAGCTCTTCGACCATGGGAAGATAGGCATGCTGGTAGGCATCGTCGAAGACCCAGGGGAAATTGCCCAGTGGTTGATGATTATGTAATGCAAGGCCGAGGGATATCTTCTTCAATATCAGGCCTTCCGTATTTTATCGACAGCTACTTTCAATACTACCTTGTCGCCGATCTTATCTATATCTTCCGCCAGTATGGTCAACCTCTTGATGAAGCCGGCTCTGACGATCACGGCCGTTACGGTCCATTTCTTCAGGTCGATCTCGACATCCTTGACCGGGCCGACTATTTTGGCGTTGGCGTCTATCACCTCTTTGCCGATCAGATCCCGTGATCTCATGTGCTTTGCCCTCCTTGTCGAAGTTGCGGCCGTCCGGACATCATGCTTAATCCTCCGTATACAGGCGGTCGGTTATGCGGTCAAAAACATGGCGGGCCGCCACCACACGGTAATAATATTCCTTTTTGACTTCGGGCTTGCAGTTGCTCAGTGCGATGGCCTTGTAAGCATTGAGAATAACCTCGCGCTGCTCGGTCATGCCGCGGTAGATCATGTTGATGTTCCACATGGGACGCTTGCTGGCCCACCAGAACTGGCAGCTGTGCAGGGCGGTATCCAGGACACTCCTGGCCGTGGAGGCGAACTGCAGGCTGAGCGGGCTGTCGGCCAGCTGGGCGGCTTTATGCTCGATGTCAATGGTCAGGTCGAGATGCTCCCACTGCATGCAGTGCACGGGATTGTTCTTGTCCTGCCACAGGGGATAAAAATTGCCCATCTTGATATCGTCGGAGTTGGTGCTCCAGGATGATGGTTTGGGGCTGATGGCCTCGCCGCGCGGAAAGATATCCAGCAGCTGGCTGATGGTTACTATTTGTATCTCCTCAGAGTCCGGCGTTTTCTCATAGTTGAAGATCCTGCGGTGCTGGTCGGCGGGCGGCTTTTGCTCGCGCATGACGTGCGGCGGGTCGAGGGCGGGCATGAGCGTCTCGTAGACCTGCGACAGGAAGAGCTTCTCCCAGTGCGGGATGTGGTGCCCGAATGTCTCGGCGTCCATGGCCGTTACCACATACACATCGCCCTGTCCCCGGTGAATTTCCTTCAAATGCTCGATAAAACCCCTGCCGTCCAGGTCTTTGAAGCTGATCTTATTGCTCAATATATCATCCCGGAAAAATACCGCCGGCCCTTCACCCACATGCTCTATCCTGTGGATAACATCCATGGGCCAGCCCACGGGACAGGCGATGCCGCTCATGATTATCCATTCATGGCCCGAGTCCAGCACCGGCTCCACTATCTCGCGGGAGTAACACATCTCGGGCGGGAAGAAACCCCTTGGTCTATAGACATCGCCCAGGAACTGGCGGTTGGTGGCGATATTGAGCCGTATCTGCCTTTCGACCTCCTCCCGGGGTATGAGCGGCAGGATGGGGTGGAATTTTCCCGAGCCTGTAAACTCTATCTGGCCGGCTTCGGCCAGCTTGCGCATGCGTCCCAGTATATCGCTGTAGCCGTAAAGGCCCAGCATCTCGGTCAGCACGCCGTTGATATTGAAGGTGGCCCTGGCATGAGGGTAGGCCTCGAAGACGTCCATCAGCGCCCGGTATGATTCATTGGCGACCTTCATGAGCACGACCGGGGTCTGCGTGGGAGGCTGGTAAAAATGCAGCAGCGGCGCCCAGTAAATCATGGCTTACCTCCCGCCTGCTGCCGGGCATAAATGGCCGCTCCCATCAGGCCGGAGTCAGCCCCCAGGGCCGACCTGACCACACGCACCGTCCCGGCCGGCAGCTTGAAAGCATGCAGTTTCAAGGACTTCCTGGCGGGGCGCAGCAGCCTCTCCCCCATGGCCGATACGCCGCCCCCCACCACGATCATCTGGGGATTGAAGAGGTTGACCAGGTTGGCCATGCCCACGCCCAGGTAGGCTGCGGCGTCATCGATCACTTGAGAGGCCAGCGCGTCGCCTTTTACGGCCGCGGCGGCCACATCCTCGGCGGTTATGTTTGGCTTACCTTTTTTTACCATGCGGGAAAGCATGCTCATCCATCCGCTGCGCAGGCGTTCCTCTGCCATGCGGGCGATGGCCGTGCCGGAGGCCATAGCCTCCAGGCAGCCGTATTGGCCGCAGTGGCACAGGGGCCCGTCCACCTGAATTATCATATGCCCCACCTCCGCCGCACTGCCGTCAGTGCCGTTATACAGCTCGCCGTTAATAATCATACCTCCGCCGATGCCGGTGCTGACGGTCATATAGATGAGGTTGTCCAGTCCCCGGCCGGCTCCCAGGCGGTGCTCGCCCAGCGCCGCCGCGCTGGCGTCGTTCAACACGAAAACCGGTATCTTAAACTCGTCCTTGAGCAGGTCCCTCAATAAAATATTACGCCACCTGGGCAGATTGGGAGCTTCGGTGATCAAGCCCCGTTTTATATCGATGATGCCCGCTACGGCCACGCCCACCCCACCTGTATCACGCAATTTCAGCCCGGCCTTTTTTACTGCCTGGTTGACCGATGTAACCAGCCTCTCGATTATTTTAGCCGGCCCCTCGTGCGACAGGGTCGGGCAGTACACGCGTGAAAGCACCTTACCGCCGGGGCCTATGACGGCGGCGATATACTTGGTGCCGCCCAGGTCGACGGCCACCACCGGCCTGTTAGAGCGGGTCACTGATGTCCATCTCCAGCGCGCGTTTATAGAGGGATTCATATTTTTTAACCGGCTCGCGCCAGGAAAAGTCCAGCTCCATGACACGCTTGACGGCGCGTTCCCAGGCGTCCGTGTTCCCGAAGGCGACGGCCGCCTTCTTGACGGCCGCAGCCAGCTCGGCGGAGTCGAAATTCTTGAAGACGAAACCGCTGCCGCGTTTCAGGTCCACCGACAGGTTGGCGACCGTATCGGCCAGTCCGCCCGTCTTACGCACGATGGGCAGCGACCCGTAGCGCATGGCGATCAACTGTCCCAGCCCGCAGGGCTCCCACTGCGAGGGCATGAGGAACATGTCCGAACCGGCATATATCAGGTGCGCCAGGGCATTATCGAAGGTGATATAGGTCTTGATATTGGCGGGAAACCTGGTTTCCAGGTTGCCCAGCATGGTCTCGTAATACTCCTTGCCGCGCCCCAGGAAAACGAACTGCACATTCAGGTCGCCCAGTATCTGCGGAATGGCCTGGATGATTATATCCAGCCCTTTTTGCTCGTCCAGCCGGGAGACCATACCCACCAGCGGGATATCCGGGACCAGCTTCCAGCCTGCCCTTTTTTGAAGCTCCTTCTTGCTGGCCCATTTGCCGCCGATATCGGAGGAATCGTAGGGGGCGGCGATCAGCTTGTCGATGACGGGATCGTACTCTTCATAGCCCAGCCCGTTTCTGATGCCGAACAATTGCTCCTTGCGGAAGTTGAGGATGTCCTGCGCGCCATAACCATATTCAGCGGTCAGTATCTCACGCGCGAAATTTTCGCTGACGGCGTTGATGACATCCGCCCACAGGATGCCCTGGGCCATCAGGTTCCAGGGCAACTGGGGCAGGCGCGGCATGCCGGCCAGCCAGTATTGCCTCAAGCCCGACCTGGAAAGTATGCTTTCGTCAAAATATCCCTGGTATTTGATGTTGTGTATGGTGAAAACGGTGCGGCAGGGCATTTTGTTTACCCTGGCCAGCAGGGGCAGCAGGGCCGTATGCCAGTCGTGGCAGTGCAGGATGTCAGGCTGCCATGAGAGATAGGGCAAAGCCCCGCAGACGCACTCGCAGAATATCCAGAACTTCTCCAGCTCGTTTTCGCCATATACGCTGCCTGCTTTGGCCAGTACCTCTGTGTTGACCAGGTATACCTCGGTATCCCCCACCATGGTCTGCTCCACGCTGACCTGGCGGTATTCCTGCAGCGACAGGACGGTCAGGCCGCTTGCCACGGGGGTCATCTTATACTGAGAGTAATCTACAAAGCCATATTTGGGGACGATCACCCTGACGTCGTGTCCCAGGCCGATAAGCTCAGCGGGCAGTGAGCCGACCACGTCAGCCAATCCTCCCACCTTGGTCAGGGGCGCTACTTCGGCAGCAGCT
The DNA here is from genome assembly GCA_003142375.1 of Dehalococcoidia bacterium. Taxonomy (GTDB): domain Bacteria; phylum Chloroflexota; class Dehalococcoidia; order GIF9; family UBA5629; genus UBA1162. The sequence continues at coordinate 55,891 of PLME01000015.1, forward strand.
ATTAAAACTTTCATAATGAGCAATCCGGGTTCAAACTCGGTTGCCTGCAATACGGATCATGGAATTCAATCATACCAGGAACCTGCGCGGACTATTGCTCTTGACCGTCTCGCCGCTGGGTATGTTGGTGGAGGAAAAATCCGAGGCCTCCACCCAGGGCTCGATTTTGCAGTTCTTGCCTATCATCACCTCGGAAGGTATACGCGATCCCTTGCCGACGATGCTTATGCCGCTATTCAGGTAGTCCGGCTCTTCCTTGTTGGGGGTGAAATCATCGCCCATGCCTATATGGCAGCCGCGGCTTATCCAGACCTGTTTATCGATAATGCTGTTCTCAACGATAGAGCCCCGCCCGATGGTAGAGTCCTCGAAGATTATGGAGTTCCTGACCACGGCATCCTCTTCGACAAATACCTTGGGCGAGATGATCGATTCGATGACCGTGCCGTTGATGATGGCCCCATTGCAGACCAGCGCCCGGCTGATCTGGGCCCTGGGGCCAAGCTTAACAGGCGGATACCCCTGGGAAATGGTCCTTATCTCGTTTTCGGGGTTGTAGAGGTTGAGTTCAGGCAGGTCAACGATCAGGTCCATGTTGGCCTGCCAGTAGGACTCGATGGTGCCCACGTCACGCCAGTAGCCCCGGAAACGGTAGCCGTAAATCTGGTATTTGCTGATCAGGTTGGGCAGCAGGTCATGGCCGAAATCATGCCCGCCCTGGCCGGCGGCTATCTCCTGCAGCGATTCGATGAGCACCTTTTTATTAAATATGTAAATTCCCATGGAGGCCAGGCGGCTCTTGGCCTCTTGAGGCTTCTCTTCGAAGTGGACGATGCGTTCGTTGTGATCGAGCGTGATAATGCCGAAACGCGAGGTCTCCTCGGCGGGCACCTCGCAGACGGCCACGGTAACGTCCGCATGGCGGTTGCGGTGCGACGCCAGCATCTGGTCGTAGCGCATGCTGTAGACATGGTCGGCCGATAGTATCAGCACCTCGTCGACGCGCTGGTCTACGATGTAATACAGGTTCTGATATACAGCATCCGCAGTTCCTTTATACCAGTTCCTGGCGGAGCGGCTGAGGAAGGGCTGAAGCATTACTATCCCACCCTGCTCACGGTCCATATCCCAGGGCCGGCCCACGCCGATATGCTGCACCAGCGACCGCGGGTTGAACTGCGTAAGGATGGCAACATTGTAGATGCCCGAGCTTGAGCAATTACTGAGGGTAAAATCAATGATGCGGTACTTGCCGCCGAAAGGCACAGCAGGTTTGGCACGCTCGGCCGCCAGTATGCTAAGGCGTTCGCTCGCACCACCGGCCAGGACTACGGCTAAGACCCTCTTCATATCTGAGAATTCCACCTTTCCCCAATTGTAGCCAAATAGCAAATAAATGTCGATACCTACGGGGTTGTATCTGAAAAGTAAGGATTATTCAATTCTTGATATTTTCTTGAGCCGCAAGGCCTTTGACTTGATCAACTTTTGACATCAGGCCTGCTAAAATTTGGACTGATGAATGATATCCTCTTCGTCTTCATAATCCTGGCCTTCTTCCTGGTGAGCTGGGGGCTGATCAGCGCCTTTCAACGGTTTTTAAGGTAGCAGGCCATGAATATTTTGTACGTTATTTCGGCCATAATTGCCCTGCTGCTGCTGATATACCTGGTCGTGGCCCTGCTCAAGCCGGAGTGGTTCAAATAATGCTATTCGAATTCCTGCAAATCGGGCTCTTCATGGCGGTCCTGCTGCTGCTGGTCAAACCCCTGGGGGCCTTCATGGCCAGGGTTTACCTGGGCGAGCGCACATTCCTTACACCCGTACTCGGCGCAGTAGAAAGATTTATTTACCGCACGGCAGGCATTCAGATCACGGAGGAGATGGACTGGAAGACATATGCCCTTGCGATGCTGGTTTTCAATGTGGCCGGCATATTCCTTTTGTATATTATTCAGCGCATTCAGCCTATACTGCCGCTCAATCCGCAGGGGTTGCCGTCAGTTCCACCCGACCTGGCCTTCAATACCGCCGTCAGCTTTGTCACCAATACCAACTGGCAAAGCTACAGCGGCGAGACGACGCTCAGCTACTTCACCCAGATGATTGGCATGACGGTGCAAAATTTCCTCTCCGCCGCTACGGGCATGGCCATCCTGGTGGCCCTCATCCGCGGGTTCACCAGGCACAACGCCGCCACTATAGGAAACTTCTGGGTCGACCTGACCCGCAGCGTGCTCTATATACTGCTGCCCATATCGCTTTTGCTTTCGCTGGCGCTGGTCTCCCAGGGCGTGGTGCAGACCTTTGAAAACTATCAGACGGCCTCCCTTTTGCAATCCGTGCAGGCCGCTGATAACCATACGGTGAGCCAACAGGTAATGGCGGTGGGACCGGCCGCTTCACAGATCGCCATAAAACAGCTTGCGACCAACGGGGGCGGCTTCTTCAACGTCAATTCCGCTCATCCTTTCGAAAACCCCACCCCGTTTTCCAACTTCCTGGAGATGCTGGCCNNGGCTGGGCCATACTGGCGGCCATGACCATAATTTTCGTAGCCCTGCTGGGCGTGGCCATGTGGGCCGAGGGGTCGGCCAATCCCACCCTGGCACACCTGGGCGTAGACCAGTCGCCGGGCGACCTGCAGCCGGGAGGCAATATGGAAGGCAAGGAGATGCGGCTGGGACCGGCCAACTCGGCACTGTGGGCCACGGCCACTACGGCCGCTTCTAACGGCTCGGTCAATTCCATGCACGATTCGTTTATGCCGCTGGGAGGCATGGTCCCAATGTGGCTTATGCAGCTCGGGGAGGTAATTTACGGCGGGGTGGGATGCGGCCTCTACGGCATGCTGGCCTTCGTGAT
>PLME01000013.1 GCA_003142375.1 Dehalococcoidia bacterium
CTTTACGGCGGCACCTACCAGCTATTCCACTACACCTTTCCCAAGCTGGGCAGGAGCGTACAATTCGTCAACTCGGCCAGACCTGAGGAGTTCCGCAAGGCCATCAACAGTAAAACCAGGGCTATCTATGCCGAAGCTATCGGCAATCCCAAGCTGGACGTGCCCGATTTCGAAGCGCTGGCCAAAATTGCGCATGAAGCCGGCATTCCCCTCATCATAGACAACACGGTGGGGACGGGACTGGTTCAGCCCATCAAACACGGCGCTGATATCGTGGTATTATCCGCCACCAAATTCATCGGCGGGCACGGCACATCCGTGGGCGGCGCCATCGTGGATTCCGGCAATTTCGCCTGGAACAACGGCAAGTTCCCNNCAGCTACCACGGCCTTAAATTCTGGGATACCTTCGGCAACTTCCCCGGGTTGGGCAACGTGGCCTTCACCTTCAAGGCACGCGTGCAGTGGATGAGGGATGTGGGTTTTGTGGTCAGCCCATTCAACTCGTGGCTTTTCCTGCAGGGACTGGAAACCCTGCCTTTGAGGCAGAAAAAGCATTCCGAGAATGCGCTGGCCGTGGCTAAATTCTTGAAGGCACAACCACAGGTATCCTGGGTCAACTATCCCGGCCTGGAGGACCACCCGTCGCACAAGCTCGCCCAAAAATACTTCAACGGCAGCTACGGCGCGCTGGTCGGGTTCGGCATCAAGGGCGGGCTGGAAGCGGGCAGGAAATTCATCAACTTGGTGAAGCTGCTCTCGCACCTGGCCAATATCGGCGATGCCAAGACGCTGGTCATCCATCCGGCCACCACCACACATGCGCAACTGACGCCGGCCGAACGCCTTGAGACGGGTGTAACGGACGACTTCATCCGCCTTTCGATCGGCCTGGAAGATGTGCAAGATATCACAGAGGATATCGGCCAGGCTCTGAAGGCCGCCGCCAGGGGTGGATAGAGGTGGACACTATGATTGAAACGAAAAGTTTAGGGATAGTGGAAACACAATACGCCCGGCCGCCGGGTGAGCTGGAGCTCGAATCCGGCGAGAAGTTGGGCCCACTGACGCTTGCCTACGAGACCTACGGCAGCCTGAACGCTGACCGGACCAACGCCATACTGGTCTTCCATGCCCTGTCGGGCGATGCCCATGCGGCGGGATACCATGAAGGCGACGACAGTCCCGGCTGGTGGGACGGCATGATAGGACCCGGCAAGGCTTTCGACACGGATAAGTACTTCGTAATCTGTTCCAACGTGATAGGAGGCTGTAAAGGGTCGACCGGCCCTTCGAGTGAAAATCCGCAGACCGGTAGGCCTTACGGCCTTGATTTTCCCATCATAACCATTAAGGACATGGTCAATGCCCAGAAAAAACTGGTAGATTCGCTGGGCATAGATAAACTATTGAGCGTGGCGGGCGGGTCGATGGGGGGCATGCAGGCGCTGCAGTGGGCGGTTTCCTATCCGTCACGCGTGCTTTCGGCCATCCCTATCGCTACTACCGCACGGCATTCCCCGCAGCAGATCGCCTTCAACGAGGTCGGCCGTCAGGCCATCATGGCCGATCCCAACTGGAACAACGGCGATTACTACGGCGGCACGCCTCCCACCAGGGGCCTGTCGGTGGCGCGCATGGTCGGCCATATCACCTATATGAGCGATGCCTCCATGGGCGAGAAGTTCGGCCGCCGCTTCAAGGACCGCCTGGAGAACGAAAAATTCGAGCCGGATTTCGAGGTCGAAGGCTACCTGCAGTACCGCGGCGATAACTTCGTAAAAAGGTTCGACGCCAACTCCTACCTGTACATAACCAAGGCGCTGGACTATTTCGACCTGCATAACGGCAAGGGCCTCAACCAGGTCTTGAAGGGCGTAACGGCCAGGTTTCTGGTCATGGCCTTCAAGTCCGACTGGCTTTATCCGGCCTACCAGTCCCTCGAGATCGTCAAGGCCTGCAAGCTGGCCGGGGTGGACGCCACCTACTGCGAGCTTAACTCGCAATACGGGCACGACGCCTTCCTGCTCGAGATAGAGGAGCAGTCATACCTGGTCAAGCATTTCCTCAACAGCGTCAGCGAAAACAACGGGAACGGCAAGCATGAATAACGGCGATTTGAAGAAGGCCAGGCTGGACCACCGAGTCATATTGGACTGGGTGGTTGAGGGGTCATCCGTGCTCGAGCCGGGCTGCGGTCAGGGCGACCTTATGGCCTTGCTGTCCAAATACCGCAAAGCATCTGTCAGCGGTATCGAGATAGACGAGCGTGCCATCTTCGCCTGTGTTTCGCGCGGCCTGAGCGTCTCCCATCAGGATATCGACGACGGCCTTTCCGAATATGCCGACCGGGCCTTTGACTACGTGGTGCTCAACCAGTGCCTGCAGGAAGTGCGCAAGCCGCATATAGCCCTGAGCGAGGCGGTCAGGGTGGGCCAAAGGGCCATCATCGGCTTCGCCAACTTCGCGCGTTATGACACACGGTTTCAGCTTGCCGTCCGGGGCATAGCGCCGGTCACCCCGGCGCTGCCCTACCAGTGGTATGATACCCCCAACCTGCATTTCCTGAGCATCAGGGACTTTGTAAATTACTGCGGGAAGAACGGCCTGGAAATCGAGAAACAGGCTTTTCTTGGGAAAAAACACCTGCTATACTTCTGGCCTAACCTGCTTGCGGAATCCGCCCTATTTCAGATACGGCGCAAAGACTGAGGGGTAGAAACCTGAAAACCGGGAGAAAATGAGATGAAGCACATATACATGGACTATGCCGCCACCACACCGGCGGCGCCCGAAGTTATCGAGGCCATGATGCCTTATTTCCGTAATAAACCGGGCAACCCTTCCAGCATCCATTCCATGGGTCAGGAAGGCCGGGACGGGGTGGAAGCGGCGCGTGCGCAGGTTGCCTCGCTCATCCGCTGCCAGCCTTCCAGCGTGGTCTTCACCGGCTGCGGAACGGAAGCCGACAACCAGGCCATCAAGGGTGTCTGCATTGCCAACCGCGAGAGGGGCAATCATATCATTACCACCTCCATTGAGCACCACGCGGTGCAATATACCTGCGAGTTCATGAAGAGCATGGGCGTCGAGGTCACTGTCGTGCCCGTGGATAAATACGGCATGGTAGACCCGTCGGATATAAAAAAGGCCATTACCAATAAGACCTTGCTGGTCTCGGTCATGCATGCCAACAATGAGGTCGGCACGGTCCAGCCCATCGAGGAAATAGGCAAGATCACCCGGGAGGCTGGCGTATACTTCCATGTCGATGCGGTGCAGACCTTCGGGCACCTGCCCATCGACGTTGATAAACTGGGCATCGACCTGTTGGCCGCGTCGGGACACAAGCTGTATGGTCCCAAGGGCGTGGGCATGCTGTATATCAGGCCGGATACCCGCGTAGCGCCCCTTTTGCACGGCGGCGAGCAGGAAGAGGAGAGGCGCGCCGGGACGGAGAACGTGCCCGGCATTGTGGGCTTCGGCAAAGCCATTGAAATGGCGCAGCTCGGCATGAAAAAAGAGGCCGAAATGCTGACCGGCTTCCGCGACAGGCTGATCGAGTCCATACTGGGACATGTGGGCGACACCTATTTGAATGGGCATCCTACAAAACGCCTGCCCAACAATGTTAATTTCAGCTTCGACTTCATCGAAGGCGAGTCCATACTCATGTACCTGGATGCCGAGGGCATCTGCGCATCCACCGGCTCGGCCTGCAGCTCCGCTAGCTCCGAGCCTTCGCACGTGCTGACTGCCATGGGCATACCGGTTGAGAGGGCGCGCGGGTCATTGCGCCTGACCATGGGCAAGTGGACCACGCACGAAGAGGTCGATAAGGTCATTGAAGCCTTGCCCCGCATCGTGGCCAAGCTGAGGGAGATGTCCCCGCTGGTCAAGGAAAGATGCGGCTGGATTAGCTACCTATAACGGGGCTTTTTGTTAGTACGTCATTGCGAGGAGGCCGTCCCGCAGACGTGGCCAAGCTGAGGGAGATGTTCGCGACGTCATTGCGAGGAGGCCGTTAGGCCGACGTGGCAATCCTTTGATTCGAAGACTCCGTTAACTGAGCTTTGTGTTTATACGTCATTGCGAGGAGACCGTCAGGCCGACGTGGCAATCCTTTGATTCGAAGACATCATTGCGAAACTGGAAAGTGGTTGAAATGGCCGGGAAAATTGGCATTGAGCAAATGGTCAGTAAAGGTTTGATCGAAAAAATCAGGCCGGACCAGGACGAAATTCAAGGGCTGCTGGCATCGGCCAACAGCCGCCTTACTACCGCCCAACAAGGCCTTAAAGATAACCCGGTCCGTTCTTTTGCCCAGGCTTACGACGCGGTTTACGAAGCATGCTGCGCCTTCATGAAGTTCCAGGGCTACTGGATGGCGGGCGAAAAAAGCCATAGCATTGTCCTTGCCTTCTGCCGGCTTACGCTGGATGAAAAATACATCCGTATACTGGATACCTTTGAGGAAGCTGAGAAAAGAAGGCACGACGACATGTACGACGGCCGCTTTTCCATGGATGTGAAAGAGGCACAAGAGATGGTCAGGAAAGCACGTACCCTGGTACGGAGGCTGGCGTTATTGGGGTAGAAACAGATTATTTTTCTTTTTTCGCGATTCTGTCGGATCTTGACCCGAAAAGCCCGATGACCTTTTCCCGTAGATAACGCTGCACAAACGAATTAATCGTTCCGTCAGGATAGATGATTCGATTGCCGATAAGCGTTCTAAGTTTACTGTGCAAAGATATTTCAGAATAGGGAACTGCAATTTTTTCTTTGAGCTCGCTCAGACAATATTGCGTATTCTGCCACAACCACTGCCATATTTCGTTCTCAGTGTCTCGGTGAAGTACAGTAAGCTTGTCCGTGCGCTTGACTGTCAGGCTTGTCCAGGCAACTGCTATCTTAATGAGATTTGGATTGTCGGCGATCAGCAGCACCACTTCCGGCCGCTCGTTGCTCTTGAACCAGGCTAAATTATTAGTATATAAATCTTCGGGCATTTAAATGATTTCAGCTATAAAACACAATTGCATTGCCCCAGTCGTTCCTGGAGACCGGTACTTTCCCATAGTTCTGGTTCCTCCAGGCAAAGGGCAAGTTCCAACTCGGGACGAATTTGCCGCACAGTCTCAATAATAAGAGAATACATTTCATTTCTTAATGCCTTCGAATAGCGGGCTCTCCCGTCCCCCGCATTTTCCGGCACGCGTTCAATATGAGTAGAGATCGTGTTATTCAATTCCATCTTTCGTTCCATCAGACTTCGTGCACCCCGATAAATGCAGATACCGCCAAGTGTGAGCCGTTGGATGGGAACGTTTTCGACCAGGCGCCTGGTGAAACTACTATAAATATCCTGCCATCCTTCAATTGGTATGATCGGCATCATCACAGCTCGAACCGGATATCCGGAGGACGCGGCTCGGCACATGGCTTCCAGGCGACTATCCACGGTAGGAACGGCTGCCTCGAATTGCTTGCATACTTCCGGCGGATTAACGCTCCATGAAAGGGTTGTATGCCCGTTATGTTCTAGCCCCAACAAGCGGTCAACATTTGTACTTTTAGTAAGAAGTATGAATCGGGCATAAGGATGTTTTGCGAAAAACGGCACAAGGATGGTGGAGTAGCCCGTCAACGGGTCCAGGGCAAGGGCATCCTGAAGTTTGCCCAGGTAGAAGGGAGTCTGTTTCTTTAACCGATTAGCAACACGATCAATTTCCATCAGCATATCAGCGAGATTTACATATATCTTGATGGCGGGAGAGAACTTTACACCCTGCGTTCCTGCAAGGTAACAGTATTTGCAGCCGAAAGGGCAAAATCCATAGGGTGAGAAATGCCAGTAATTGGGGCAGGTATTTCCATCCTCTTCACTGAAACGTACGGCACTTTTAAGCTCACCGAAAACGAGAGTTCGCTTGCCCGTCCGGTGCAAAGCAAGCGCATCAGTCTCGCCCAGGTCTATACGATTGTGCGGAGTTTCGAGGCACTCCCTTATATCAGCCTCCGGATAAAGGTCGCATATATTCTCTACAAATTGGCGTTTTTTAGGAGTAGAAAGGCTGCCCTGCGCAAGATATATACGGGAAATGTTCACGTAATCCGGATGTACGGGTTTATACTCCACCGGCAACACCGGCCACATGCTCTCTCCGAATAAATCGGTTTGAATAGAATCATTTCCCATATCAGGTTAGCCTGAACAGCTTTTCCGTATAGCTTTATTGCCTGTGAACTGTTCCCAGCGTTTTACTATAATGTCACAATACGCGGGATTGAGCTCCATAATGTACGCTTTTCGGGAACTTTTTTCGGCTGCTATCAATGTTGTTCCTGAGCCACCGAATGGTTCAAACACCGTGGCTCCGGCGCCGCTATACGCCTGAATGGAACGGTAGGGGATCTCTACAGGACATACTGCCGGGTGACCAAACTGTTCAACCTGGTTAGTGACTGCGGGAATTTCCCATACATCGGTATGGTATTTTGACATATAGTCTCTTCCTTCTCGTGTCATTTTGGGCAAATTCCCGGGCTTCTGATAAACCAGGATTGCCTCCCATTCCAGAGCCGGATAATAACACCGATTGCGCATAATGTGAAAGTTTCTCGGTATTGCATAATTAGCACCGGTCTTTTTCCAGACGATGGTATCCAGATATTTGAATTGACTCTCTTCAAAAATATTGGAATGGTGGCTCACATGATTGTGATGCGTACTACAGCCGTTGGCTATATTCCAGACACATACGGCGCCATCCTTAAGGATGGCATGACAATTCTGTATAATTTTTCTCATATCTTCGAGATATACTTTGTATTCTTCCCAGTGTGAATAAGCTCTTTGATTAAAATACGGTGGACCGCCAAAGATGTGGTCTATGGCATGGCCACCTGTAAGAAGTACTATGGAGTCTTTATTTCTCGAATCGCCACAAAGCAGGCGGTGGTCTCCCAGGATATATAAATCATGAGATCTAGTTGATACCTCTTCCGGATTAATTTGAGGCATTGTATTTTCGTCAGGATCTTCGTCCAAGATAAGCCGCCTTATTTCTTGATCGCTGAACCCCATGCTTTTAATGTCGATGTCTTCTGATTTAAGTTCATTTAACAATTCTTTTAGTTTCGGGAAATCCCAATCGGAAATTTCAGCTGTCTTATTATCGGCGATAGCAAAAGCGCGACGCTTTGCTTCGGTCATTTCAATTACAACGACCGGTACTTTTCTCATGCCGAGTTTATTGGCAGCTTTCCACCGTGTATGTCCAGCAATTATCGTTAAGTGCTTGTCGCACAAAATAGGCACATTGAAACCGAAGGAGCGGATACTTTCCGCAACAGCATCCACGGACTGGTCATTTAAACGGGGGTTCTCTTCCCATGGATGCAGAGCCTCAAGCGCAATTTCTCTGATTTCGAGCATAATTGACTCACTTGAAAGGTCTAATTTAAAAGAAATCAGACGTGATCTGAGTGCAATTGTAGCTTTTGAGAATAGATGATACAAGGTATTTTTGTCGCTGAAATAAGTTGTTGTAACCATGGTTGTCCAATTAATGTACTGGGACTGGTTAATTTGGATTAAGAAGGTTATTGGGCATAGCATGCCCCCAATCGTTATATAATAAGTAGTCAAGTTAATTCGGCAGAGTAAGGGAGGTGCAACGTGAAAATCAGCGCCCGCAATGTACTCAGCGGCAAGGTCAAATCAATCAAGCCGGGAACAGTTAACGATGAGGTTGTCGTGAAGCTGACCGGTGGGGACGAGATAGTCGCCATAATCACCAAGGCATCAAGCAAAAGCTTGAAGCTGGTAAAAAACAAGAAGGTCTATGCAATCATTAAGGCCAGCAGCGTCATGATCGGCACCGACTAAAGCGCCTCCCCACATATAAATGGTTGGAGGGAGACCCGCACCTCCACCCACGCTGCGAAAAAGACGGGTAAAGGACTATGTCTTTAATTTCTCCCTGATATTCTCCCGGAGCGCATTCTTCATTATTTTGCCTACCGGGTTCCTGGGAATAGCACTTATAAACTCCAGGCGTTCCGGTATTTTGTATGCCGCAATGCCTTTCTCTTTCATGAAGACCTTGATCTCTTCCAGATTCACCTTATCATCGCCCTTTGAAACAACGTAAATGCAGACCTTTTCCCCCATAGCCTCATCCGGCATCGCTATGGCTGCCACATCAAGTATCTTGGGATTGCCCAGGAGCATGCCTTCCACCTCTTGAGCACTGATATTGAATCCGCCCCGGATGATGATGTCCTTGGTCCGATCGAAGAACCCGATGCAGTCGTTATCCTTGATCTGGAAAAGATCACCTGTGTTGAAGTAACCATTCTTATCGAAGGCTTTGGCCGTGAGGTCCATTCGTTTGTAGTAACCCGGTATCACACTGGGTCCTCTGTACCAGAGCTCTCCGACATCGCCAGCCTCCGTGATTTCCTCTTTGGTAAAAGGATTTATCACTTTGAGTTGAAAATTATTGCTGAAGGCTGCGCGCTGGTCTGCCCATTCTGAACCCGGTTTACCATATTGTGGAAAATGATCGATACGCATCTCGAGGTCCGGGATATTAAACGGGCCGGCCACGTTTCCTGTGCCCTCATTCTGTCCCCATATATTGGCAAACTCGATCCCCCACCTTCTTTTCAACTCCAGCACAGACCACAGGGATGGAGGTGCAGCACCTATGGTGATCGCTTTCATTTTGCTTAAATTGAATTCGTCCACCTTGGGATGCTTCAGAAGGGCATTCACAATGGCCGGAACAAGGAGCGTATACTGGATATCTTCGAACATGAGCTGCATGATAAAGGTAGCGCCATCAAAGGGGTGGTGCAGATGGAATGTTCCCCCGCTAAGCAGCCAGGGGATAAAAACCGTTCCTATGGAAGCCATATTTACCAGAGGCCCGGCCGTAATGAGGTTGTAGCCCGGCTTGATCGGCGCCGTTTCATATTGGAAAGACATCAGGCATATCCAGTTATTATGACTCAGGGGACAACCCTTTGGTTGGGCCTCAGTCCCTGATGACCAGCACAGGGTGAAAGCATCGTTGGCGTCAATGCCGATCCGGTCAAGCTTTCCTGTGACCTCCCCTTTTGCCATCTCCCGGACTTCAGCCAGGGTAAAAATATATTTAATTGAAGGGAATTTGGGTTGGAGCTTCTCAATCATTTCCTTATGTTTGAATTTGGAGAACTCCTCGACGGTGATGAAGGCCCGCGCCTCCGTCATCCCTGCAATGTACTCGATCTCCGACTGACGCCACTGCATGGGCATGGGAGATATCAGTGCCCCGGCCCGGGTGATGGCAAGATAAAGCATGGCAAGCTCCCAGCAGTTGGGCAGTTGTACCAGGATGATGTCGTCTTTCCTGATACCTTTGGTGATTAAGGCCTCGGCAGTGGCATCCACGGCCCTGTCTATTTCTCGAAACGTCAACCTCTCCGGTTTCAAACCTACCAGTGCTTCCTTATTAGGTGGATCAACCAGGCCCGGCGCGTCCGGCGTTTTTACGGCGTTCTCCTTGAAATAGTCGATCAAAGTCCGCTTTCCCCATACCCCTTTTCCCGTCCACTCACGAATGCTGGCCTTCGATGCGAAAATCATGATCTCTACCTCCTATACCCTGCCTTCCCTTTTTTTGCTTTTAGATTCCGGGTTCCCTGCATGCCACCCCACATCCTGCGACTTATGGTCCGCCCGGGTTCCTTAGCTTATCCTCAGGTCGATTTCGGCCCGCATCGCATTATTACATAGTGACAGACCACATGCAACGCCGGGTGAGGCTGCTTTTCCCCTTTCTTCATCAGTCCATTTCCATCGTTTCCCTGCAGGCAGTATGTTAAAATAGGGCAAGCGAGCAATGGGAGGCTGGAAAACTGTGAGGAAGATATTCAAACTGCAGGTTAGAGATATCGAGGCTGAGTGACTAACCGAAAAGGAGCGAAACGGGCATGAAGATTTTAGGCATTGTGGCGAGCTACAGGCGGCTGGGTAATACGGAAATACTGGTCAAGGAAGCATTGATGGGTGCCCAGGAACAAGGGGCTGAGGTGGATATCATAAGGTGGACGGACTACAAAATACTCCCTTGCGAAGGAGATGCAACCTGCATGTTCATGGGGAGAGGATGTAAAAATGAAGGCAAGGATGACTTCGATTACCTTCTGAAAAAGATGTACCAGTTCGACGGCGTTATTTTCGGCGCTCCGTGCTATATCCTGGAGGTTGCGGCCATAGTAAAGCAGTTCATCGACCGCTGTTTCGTGCTGTCGAGTCAACCCAGTCAAATGTGGGGAAAGCCGGCCGGCATCATCATACCCTATGCCACACGGGGTTGGACGCCCTATGCTTTTCTTCAGCCGACCATAGTGCTCAAGTTTTTGGGAATGCAGGTTGTCGACCAGGCTCTCATTCACATGCAGGCCATGGCCGAGGCTTCAAATGACCAGAGGGCGCTGGACAAAGCACGTAAAATCGGCGTGGAAGTAGCTACGGCGGTTAAAACCGGGAACAATAAATACCTGGGAGAGCCCGGCATATGCCCCGTCTGCCATGAGCGTATCATCCGCATTTTTAAAGATAATGAGTCGGTGGAGTGCCCCACCTGTGGTATCCGAGGCCAACTCAGCGTCGAGAATGGCAAGATAAAGGTCCATTTCCCCGAGGAGGAGCTCAAATGGGGCCGTTTTGACAAAGAGACCGCCTATCGCCACGTGACATATGAAATAAAACCCTCGAAGGACTACTTTGTAAGGACGTGGCCGGTTATCAAGGAAAAGCGGAGGAAGTATAAAGACTACCTTAAAATCGAACGAGCGCAGTCAATGCCGGATGAGAGGAGGTAATATCATGGAAGAGATAATGGCCAAGCTACGATATTTACCCCTCGGCCCTACCTGCGGCCCCGCAGTGCCCATCAAAAAAAGCGACCTGGACAAGATAGCCAAAAAATATGGGGTGGATATCTCACTGGAGGAAGTGAAAGGCAAGAACCTCAAGGTGGACGGGGGTGTGATGAGAGAGGACACTATGGATAGCACCCTTGAGGAGATCACTCAGACGGCGGTTACGGTATCCTCTAAAGATGAAGGAGCATTCCGCAATGCGGTGCGGGCATTGATAAAGAAATACCATGCCCCGCGCACCACCCAGGCTTTCTGGGGTAGTACAGACAGGGGTAAATGGATCGTTACCGAGTTGCTTGACGAAGATGACGGCTGGATGTAGCAACGATTAATAAGACAATTCAGGTAGGAGGTGTATCGTGAAAATAAGCGCGCGCAATGTCCTTAGCGGCAAGGTCAAATCAATCAAGCCGGGGACTGTTAACGACGAGGTTGTCGTAAAACTAACCGGTGGGGAAGAGATAGTCGCCATCATCACCAAAGCATCAAGCAAAAGCTTGAAGCTGATTAAAGGCAGGAAGGTCTATGCAATTATCAAGGCGAGCAGCGTCATGATTGGCACCGACTAAGCGCAGTGGGGGAAATCGGGGGAGGAAATTATGAGCGGTCATTCCAAGGCGCTACTATGGACAGCGATCCCTATCGGCATACTGAGTATCATTCCTATTCTGAGCTTGCGACCCTGCGCTATTACAGAAGGATTTGCCACGTATTCCCTTGCGTGGATTCTGTTTGTCTCTGCTATCGCCGCCTCCATTATTTGCGCAATTGTCTTTGGCCTGCTGCGTAAGACGCATATCATGTCAGGGATTTTTGTTGGTATGGCGTTAGGCGTCTCCGTTAGTATCCTTGCGTTAACCGTTGCATGCGTTGCATCGATCATCTGCGCAGCGCCTTGAACTAATTTAAACCTACCTGCCGGGTGCAATGCAGCGGCTGTTGCCCCAGGCAGTGGCGCATGTGCCGAAGCTATTGTTGGTTGTCACATTCTCGGATAAGACGCATCTGCTCTGGCCCCAGGAGACGGCACAGCCAAAGAAATTATTCGGTTGACCAGCTGTGCTGTTGCCCCAATACCGGTTGTAAGGCATGGTCCAGTTGTCATAGCCCACTGCTGCAACGGATGGCGTCACATCAAAGGCGGCAATTACAGTCAGGCAGGCTACCGCGGCCAGCAGCGATATTCCGAATATTTTAATCATATTCATGGCTTTACCCTCTTTCCCGTATATATTCAATATACATGAAGTTTGCCTTCCTGCATACGATTATATTTTTGGCGTATAAAAAAGTTGCAAAATTGCGGCCGAAAAGATAGCAAAAATATAACAACGCGTGCTTATTATATGTTTAACTGAAGATATAAGAAGAACAACAGGCAAGACCATTAGAACGGGAATGCTTATCGTGAGGGCAATCAAACACGCTTACAAGGTTGCATCTCAACCTCATAAATGGTAAATGAAATAGTCATATAACTCGATAAAAAGGTATTAAATAGGAACGGTGCTCTTACTTGCCCCTGGAAGGCGTGTATTCAAAGGATACTCTTACCTTAGCGCGGTAGTTGATCGGCTTGCCTTTTTCGATTTGCATGTCCAGTTCCTTTACCTCCGCTATACGCAGGCCGCGCAACGTCTTTTGGGCTGATTTGACAGCGGATGCGGCAGCCTCCTCCCATGATACCGTGCTGGTCCCTATCAGTGTGATAACCTTATATACAGCCATATCAACCTCCCATCCAAATATTTAGATTGTATGGTTTTATATTACATAACAACCATATTAAAATCAATATATTTGTTGACTATCTAAATCAGATGACCGGTCCCTGAAAACTCATTATTTGCCGGTTAGCTCC
Organism: Dehalococcoidia bacterium; assembly: GCA_003142375.1. Taxonomy (GTDB): domain Bacteria; phylum Chloroflexota; class Dehalococcoidia; order GIF9; family UBA5629; genus UBA1162. The sequence continues at coordinate 12,802 of PLME01000013.1, forward strand.
CGGAGATCACCCCGCAAACAACATCCTATCATTGTATTTGACAGTGTCAGGGGTATAGTAAGGTTGCCACCAGGGTTGGGGTGCGTCCGGTCCCTGTAATTCCAGAGGTTTAACATCAGTGGCGGTTTTCATGACCATGCGGAAATGATAGTGATCAACCAGGCGGATACCTTCTACAGCATAAGCAATAACTATGGCCGGATCGGTTATTGCCAGCAAATTATCGCCGTTTTCTTTTTCACCACCTTCGGCCAGGTTGGATGAGCCTGAGAAGACCACGGGGTTCTCGCCGTTAAAGTCCACTGCCACGAATTTATCGTGGATGACCTGCCCGGCGCCGCCGCTCCATTCTTTCCGGAAGGGGGCCGGCACCTTGCTGGAGAGATAGTTAAAGTCGGCAAAAATCGCCTTGGTTTGTCCGGGTTGATACAGGTTTAATTTGCCTGCCGACTGGGTAACGCCGTATGAGAATATTTGGTTATTGCTGCCTATTTCCCGCAATTGCTGCAAAACTTGCCCCCCGCCTCCCAACTGCATAACCGCATAAATAACCGAGCTCTTGGCATTTTGAATTGCGGTGGCTACCTTATCCAGGGAAACCTCAGCAGTCTTATGCGGAGAAAAACATATGGAGCATGGCGCTCCTCCTGAAATATTGATAGGAAACCACTCTTGAGCAATGGCAGCCTTGCTAAAGTTTTTCATATCGGTAAAAGCTTCATTGAAGGCCTGCTCATAAAGGCCTGCGGTATCCGCATTATTGAAGACCAGGACGTTGTTCGCCTGCACATACAGGCCCCTGACGGAGAAATTGGCTGAACCGGTTAAGACTTTAACCGCAACTCCGTTCTTCTTCTGTATTAGCACTTTGTCATGAGCAAACCGTTTGAAGTGCCCAACCTGGATATGGTCTTCACCGGCTGACTGTTGCAGCAGGGCCAGGGCATCAATTTCCATGGCGCCTTTCTGGGTATGCAAGGATGCATTGTCCAGCACCGCCCTTAATTTGCCCCCCAAATTTACCAGGTCACGGACAAAATCCGGCTCGTCCAGGTCATAAGCGAATAAATCAACGGTTACATCCGGGTCAGCCATACATTCTTGCATAAAGTTGAAGAGGATTTGCCTGGCATGATAACCCAGCCACTCATACTGTTTCACATATGGGGCGGTATCGAAATCGATGGTTTTGGTATCAGGCCTGATGGGGGCGTTGTTAAATCTGGCGGCGTAGCCCTGTGAAGAAATATACCCGCGGGTAAATCCAATATCCGGGTTCCCGGTTTGCAATGCGCCAAATTTAGCCTGGACCGATGCAACAGGGCCGGCCCTGAGCGCATTCCCGTCAAAATACATCGGGGTAACCTCGTAGGTGAATGTGCCGCTTCCCGCATCATTAGGGAAATCAATCCAGCGGAATTTCTGAATCGGGGCCTGGCTGGAGGGCGTCCATTTTCGCTGTTCGGGTGTGGTTTTGGTTGTGATGGGTGTGCTGAAGCTGAGCCGGTTGGGAATATAATAGGGATTGCCTGAAGGGGGCGTGCATTTAATAGCAAACCCTGCCAGGCCGCTGGTTAACTGTTGGTCCAGATCGAAAGCCAGCATGACTGAACCGTCGGAACAATATGCCTTTGCCGATACCCCGTCCTTTTCGCTCGAACTAAAAACCGCTTCTGCCATGTTCTCCTCCTCTAATGTTTATTTTATGCCTGATATATTTATGTTGATCGAGTTTCTCTCCATGATCAGGGTTGCGGGCTTGAGGTTACCAGCCACTTTTTGCTGCTGTCATCCCAGTTCATCAGGTGAAACCCATTGTTGTCCAGAATAATGAAGGACCCGCTGCCCCGCATATCACCACTATTAAGCAAATAAGGCATATGGGGCGCCTCCTGCATGACAGGAAGGTGCGTGTGGCCCAGCACTACCCCCTTGCAGAGCTGCTGTTTTTCCCTCCTGGCTCTTTTCGGCAGCTCAACCAGAGCTATCGAATGGACCAGATACGATCTCATCAGATAGGGCACCGTTATATTTTCCCCTTTGAGTTCTCCCGGGGTTTGTCGTTTTTTAGCAAACTTATCCCAGTACGCAGGAAGCCATCCTATAGTTACGAAAGAGGGGTCAAAATCGTGGCCATGGCAGTAAAGGAAACCTTTATCCCAGAAGGGTTTAATTATTTCAATCGGGAGCAGGGGATTTTTCAGTCTGCGATTGTCACAGTACTTTGCGAGTGCTTCATCATGGTTGCCGGGTATAAGTCTGGTCGCAGTATGGCCTGCAAGATCGCGGAATTTTTGGGTCATAGGGTGTTTTACACATTCGCTGAGACTGGTTTCTTTCATGTGGAACCAGTCACCCAGGCCCCAGATCTGATCGCCGACCCCAGCTTCCCCACTTATATAATTTATCATCTGCTCCATAACATCGTATTGAGAATTTACGAAGCCAATATGGAGGTCGGACAAGATAAATACCCGCACGATCCGCTCCTCAAACCTACCCGTTGGATTATCGCAATCATATTACGATAATGAGGCACTGATGTCAATGGCCTATGGGGTGCTGTGAATGAGAGAGAAATTATAGCTGCTATGGTTATTTGCCGGTCAGCCCATACAGCTCACGGTAGGCTTCTTTGAAGTCGGGGTCGGCTTCGGCCAGGCGTTTCTTCATCTCCGTCATCTTGTCTGCGAACTGACGGCCTTCTTTCTTATTGACCAGGTCGAGCCACTGGCCGGCTTTCTCGGCAAAGAAACGCTCGATCTTATCCAGTCCCGGCAAATTCATCTGCAGGGAGGAGTAAAACTCGGGGTCCTCCGAGGCGACGCTCTCGGCGATGGTCAGCAATAGCCTATAGGTCGTGCCGCTCACCTCACGGGCCTGCTTGAGCTTGCCCAGACCGGTCAGCGTGTCGCCCGTCACCAGCGCGATGAAATGCGACAGGCCCAGCACGATGGCCATCAGCTCGTCGTGCTCGGCCGGGGACATGACTGCCACCCTGGCGCCTTTCCCCTCCAGGTATTTCCTCACTCTCCCCGCTGTCTCTTCCTCGGCTTTGCCGATGGGAGTCAGTACAAAGCGCTGGCCGGCTATGCCGTCGGCGCCGGGGCCGAACATGGGATGCACGCCCAGTACCGACCCCTTCTTAATATATTTATGCATGATATCAACCGGCCCGGCCTTGATCGAGGTGACATCGAAGATGAGTTGCTGAGGGGATGTATAGGGCGCGATATCGCTGACAATCTGCTCGAACTTGTCTATGGGGATCGAGAGTATTACCGCATCGGACTGCTTCACGGCCTCCTGGTTGGTTGCGGATTCCACCCCCAGCCTCCCCGCCGCTTCCCGCAGCTTGCCCTGGTCGCGGCCGGAGATCACCACCTGCTTGCCTTCCTTGAGCAGGAAGCGCGCCAGCCACTCCCCCATCTTGCCGTATCCGCCGATGATCGCTACTTTCATATTGCGGTCTTTTCGCTTACTGAGGCTTGGACCTGGGATAGGAGCCAAGCACCTTTAAAAATGTGGAATGCTCTTTAAGGGCTTCCAGTGCTTCCTGAATGTTGGGGTCCTTGCGGTGCCCTTCGAAATCCAGGTAGAAATTATATTCCCAGGGCTTCTGCCGGGTTGGTCGCGACTCTATCTTGGTCAGGTTGATGTTGCGGTCGGCAAATATGCGGATCGTCTCGTAAAGTGTGCCGGGCTTGTGCTGAAGCAGAAAGACCACCGAGGTTTTATCGTTGCCGGTAGGCGGAGAGTCCTTACCGCTCAGGATGAAGAAGCGGGTGGTGTTATTGGGGTTGTCCTCTATTTCATTGGCCAAAATTTTCATATCGTAAATCTGCGCCGCGGTGGCGCTGGCAATGGCTGCGCCATCCTCGATCTTCTGCTCTTTGATCATCTTGACGCTGCCCGCCGTATCGTAGGTGGGTATGACCTCATAGCCCATGCGCTTGAGGAAGCCCTGGCACTGGCCCAGCGCCTGGGGGTGGGAATAGACCTTCTTGACCGACTCGAGCGTAGCGCCCTTGTTGGCTATCAGGCAGTGTGTGACCTTGATCTGGGTCTCGCCACGCACCATAACATCGGAATCGAGCAGCAGGTCGTATGAGCGGCTGATGCTGCCTACCTGCGAGTTCTCGACGGGGATGATGCCGTAAGGAAGCGTGCCTTCCTGCACGGCTGCAAAGACCTCTTCCAGTGTATCGAAGGGGCCGGTCTCAACCGAGGGGCCGAAGAAGCCCATAGCGGCCTCCTGGCTGTAGGCGCCCGGCTCCCCCTGGAAGGCCACCTCCATGCCCTGTATACCCTTGGAAGCCTTGATGACCAGCTTGTAAATGCGTTCCACGTCCTCCGGGTTGAGGCCCTCTTTTTTAGCTAGGTCCCTGGCGTTCTTGAGCACCTGTTCCTCACGCTGTTTGTCTTCGATGGGACGCTTGCTCTCCTTCTTCTCGCGGCCGATCTCGTCCGAGATCTTCAGCCGCTGCGACAGCAGTTCAACGATTTTGGCATCGATGTCGTCGATCATTTTTCTCGAATCGTGTATGCTCATTTCAGAACCTCTTTAATTAAACCTGCCCTCAGGGCAAAATCGCACAGGGTAACCTTCATCATAGCCTCAACCACCGGCACTGCCCTGGGTACAATGCAGCTGTCGTGCCTGCCCTTGATGGATAGATCGACATTTTTGCCCGCTTTAAGATCCACCGATCTCTGCTTCACGCTGATGGAAGGCGTGGGCTTGACGGCTATCCGGGCCACTATGGGCATGCCGTTGCTGATGCCGCCCGCTATGCCTCCCGCGTTATTGGTCAAAGTGACCACCTTGCCGTTTTTCAGCATAAATATATCATTATGCAGCGAACCTTTCATAGTCGCCGAGGCAAAGCCGGACCCGAATTCCACCCCTTTGACGGCAGGTATGGCAAAGAAGGCTTTAGCCAGGTCTCCCTCCAGCGTATCGAAAACCGGCTCTCCCAGCCCCGCAGGCACGTTCAGGGCCATGACCTCGATGATGCCCCCGATGCTGTCGCCCCCTTTTCTGATTTTTTCAATGAGCTTAATCATGCGCGCTGCTGCAAGAGGGTCGCCGCACTTAAGCGGATTCTTATCGGCGTTCTTTTTGATTTGAGCGGGGGTCTGTGGAGTGGCTTTGATATCGCCGATCTGTACGGTATGAGCCAGGACCTCGACCCCGCATATCTTGAGCAGTTTGCCTGCCACCGCCCCAGCCATTACGAAGCCGGCCGTGATCCTGCCGGAGGAACGGCCGCCGCCGCGGAAGTCGTTATAGCCGCCGTATTTAAGCCAGGCCGTATAGTCGGCATGGCCCGGCCTTGGGACCGACCTGACCTGCTCGTAGGCGCCGGAATCCGCATCCCGGTTCCATATCAGCAGGCAAAGCGGCGCCCCGCTGGTCTTGCCACTATAGACCCCGGCCAGCACCTCTACCTTGTCCTGTTCCTTGCGGGCAGTGCCGCCGGCGGCCGCTACGGGCCTCCTGCGGTCCACCTCTTTCTGTATCTCAGCGGCGGTCAGCGGCAGGCCGGCCGGACAGCCGTCCACCACCACGCCGATGCAACTGCCATGGCTTTCGCCGAAGCTGGTGACAACAAATAATTTACCCAGGCTATTTCCCATCTAAAGTAACTTCACCTCCCATGCTTTTTAGGACGTCCCAGAATTCGGGGTAGGTCTTGGAGACGCATTCCGCGCCTTCTATTATAGTATCGCCGGCCAGTATGCCCAGGATGCTGAAGGCCATGGCGATCCTGTGGTCACCTTTGGAGTCGACCACTGCGCCCCGCGGCCTGCCGCCCATGATGAAAAAGCTGTATTTGCCTTCATTTACATGGATTCCCATGCGTTCCAGCCCCTCTTTGACTGCTGACACCCTGTCGGATTCCTTGAGCCGGGCGCGGCTGATGCCGGTTAACTCGCTGACGCCGCCGGCCACCGCTGCCAGCGCAGCCACGGTGGGCAGCAGGTCGATGCAATCGGAAAGGTCGGCCCTCAGCGGCCTGAGCGGTGACTTTTTTACCTTGACTGCATCGTATCCCGTATGAATGTCGGCCCCCATCTTTTTCAACAAATCGACCATGGCCCGGTCGGCCTGGCGGCTCTGGATATTCAAATTATTCACCTGCACCTCGCCTGCAACGGCACCCAGCGCCAGCGGATAGGACGCCGACGACCAGTCCCCTTCCACTCTGTATTTGACGGGCCTGTAGCCCTGCCGGGCGACCTTAAAACTGCGCAAGCTGGGGCTGGGCCTGACTTTAACTCCGAAGCTCTGCATGCAGTCGAGGGTCATCATAACGTAGGGCTTCGATTCCGGCGTCGAGCTCAACTTAATGCTCATCTCCTGAGGCGCCAGTGGAGCGACAAAGAGCAGGGCCGACACGAACTGCGAGCTGATATTGCCCGGAAGCACGGCTACGCCTCCTTCTAAACTTCCGCCTTTGACCGTAACAGGGGCAAAGCCCGAGTCCGAGCCGCAACTGACGCCGACCTGCTTTAACGCTTCAATTAATGGGCCGACGGGCCTTTTGGCCAGCGACGGCCCGGCTGTCAGGCGGCAGGCGCCGGGCGCCAGCGAGCAGACTGCGGTCATGAAGCGCAGGGTGCCCGCCGAGTCGCGGCAATAGAGGTCGGAATGCGGCCGCTTGAAATGTCCACCCGAGACCAGCCAGGCGTCATTTCCTTGCTCGATATCGACGCCGATCTTGCCCAGCACCTCCCGGGCGGCCTCGGTATCGTCCGCAGGCAGCGGACCCACAATCTCGCTCGTTCCATCAGCCAGGGCGGCGCATATCAGGCCGCGCAGCGTGAAGCTCTTTGAGGAAGGCGCTTTCACCGTCCCGTGTATGGTGCTTTTAGAGATACGGGCCCTCATTTTTTCTGCCACCATGCCGCAATTTGGTCTACGATATCCTGAATAGACAGGTCGGATGTATCGATGGTAATGTCGGCGGCCTTCTCATATAAAGGTTTGCGGAAATTGAGGATCTCCTGCACGGCCGAGGCCGGGTCGGGCACTTCCAGCAGGGGACGCTTCTCGCCGCCCCAGGCCACGCGCTCCAGCACTACCGACGGCAGCGCCTTGAGGTGGACTATCTCGCATGTCTCCTTGAGGGCATCGATATTGACGGGTTTGAGCACAATGCCGCCCCCGCAGGCGATGACCGCCCCGTTCTTCCCGGCAACGTCGCGGGCGACTTCCGCTTCGATTTTGCGGAAGGCCGGCTCACCGTCCTGCCGGAATATCTCGGCTATGGACTTGTTGCACCTCTCCGTCACCAGCGCATCCATCTCGACGAACTCCATATTCAGCTTCTCGGCCAGCGCCCTGCCCACGGCCGATTTGCCCGCACCCATGAACCCTATCAGGGCAATATTGCTCTTCATTTCCCACCGAATGCCCGCAGGGCTTCCTTATGCATGATTTCCACAGGTGCCTGGCGCCCGGTCCATTTCTCGAAGGCCAGTGCGCCCTGCCAGACCAGCATGTGCAGCCCGTTGACCGTTCCGGCGCCGGCTTTTTCCGCCTCCTGCAGCAGTCGTGTTTTAACCGGGTTGTAGACGATGTCCACCACGATGTGCCGGGGCTTGATCATATCTCTTTTCACCAGGGTCTCCCCGGTTTCAGGCGACATGCCCACGCTGGTGGTGTTAACCAGTATATGCCCTCTTTCCAGGGCTGTTACCAGGTTCTTTGCGTTTAACTGCAGGGCCTCCGCCGGATGGCCGGCAGCCCTGGCAATATCGCCGGCAAGCTCCACGGCCTTGCCCGGCGTCCTGTTCAATATGATCAAGGCGGCTCCCGCTTCAGCCAGCGCCCATGAGACGGCCCGCGCTGCACCGCCCGCACCCAGGATGACCGCTGTTTTGCCCCTGACAGCTACGCCCTGTTCTTTCAATGTGCGCAGGAAGCCTTCAGCATCGGTATTGTAGCCCTTCAGCCTGCCGCCATCGTTTACAATCACATTCACCGCGCCGATGGCTCGGGCCTGCGCCTCGATCTCGTCCAATAGCGGCATGACCTTCACTTTATGGGGTATGGTGATGTTAAGCCCCCTGATATTGAGCGCACGCATGCCCTGCACGGCGTCGGAGAGGTCTTTTTTAGCAACCCTGAAGGGCAGGTAAACGAAGTCCAGTCCCAGCGCACTGAAGGCTGCATTGTGCATGGCGGGAGACACCGTGTGCTCGACGGGGTCGCCGATGACCCCGCAAACGCTGGTGTTGCCGCTTATTTCCAGTGGCGTACTCATTTAATTATCCTGAAGAGTTGGCGCATGGTCTCCGCAGGTACCTGTCCCGGGGCCGACTCTTTCCCCTGATCAACAGAAGCATAAGTAAAATAGCTGCCGGCCAGCGGGGCCAGCACGCGGCTCAACATCCCCTCGGCACCCATGGCAAAGGACACCAACCTGGTGCGAGGGAACATGGCGATCACCTTGAGCACGGGTATATTGTCCTCGACCTTCCCGGCTGTGGTCACGACCTTGCAGATGTCAGCGCCTGCCGCTATCTGGCGCCTGATTATGGCGGCCAGCCTGGCAGCCGACGGTGTGCCTTCCCAGTCGTGATATGAGATAAGGCATTCCGCCTTGCGCTTGATCTGCGGCACAATATCTTTCATCTCTTGGGCGTTGAGCTCTATATCGATAATATTTGCCCCCTGGTCGAGGGCCGACAGCAGCTCGCTGATCCTGCTCTTTTCCCCCCGCCTCCATTTCCCGCCCTCTTTTACACTGCGGTTGGCGGCTATCCAGGGTTTATGCAGTGAGGGCACGATTTCACGCCAGTCCGCCCCTATCAAATCGATGCGCACTTCGAAGAGGTCGGCCAGATCGGCGGCGCGCTTGATAGAGCGGGCATCCCCCTCCGTTATGACCGCGCAGATCCTAACCTTCTTCATTATTCCTTTCCAGGACTTCTATAGCCAGGGCAAAGCTCACATCGTCGGCGATGAAGACCTTGCCTATCGAGCGGGGAAGTATGAAGCGTATCCTGCCGTTGCGTACCTTCTTATCATGCTCCATGGCCTTGATTACCCTGGCCATATCCAGGCGCGGGACGGCGACCGGCAACCCCGCCGCCAGCAGCAGCTTTTTGAGGCGCGCCAGGTCCTTAGCCTTGAATATACCCATTTTGTTGGAGATTACGGCGGCCGATACCATGCCGATGGAAACCGCCTGGCCGTGTTTTATCCTGAAATCGGAGGCCGATTCGATGGCGTGGCCGATGGTATGTCCGAAGTTGAGGATGTTGCGCAGGCCGGCGTCCTTCTCGTCCTTTTCCACGATGGCGGCCTTGATGGCGGCCGACCTGACGATGATCTCTTCCAGCACTATGCTGTCGAAGGAGCGTATTTTATCCAGGTTCCTCTCGATCAGGCTGAAAAAGGGTTTGTCCCTGATAACTGCGTACTTGATGACCTCGGCCAGGCCGTTGCTTACCTCTATGGGCGGCAGGCTGGGAAGCGTGAGTATATCTGCGACCACTAAGGCCGGCTGATGAAACACGCCTATGTTGTTTTTAATGGGGCCATGGTCGACGGCGGTCTTGCCGCCTATGCTGCTGTCCACCTGCGCCAGCAGGGTGGTGGGGAGCAAAACCAGCGGGAGGCCGCGCATGTAAGTGGCGGCCACGAAGCCTGCCAGGTCGCCGATCACTCCACCGCCCAGCGCCAGCACAGGGGTCGAACGGTCGGCGCGCGCCGCCTGCATCCCCCCGTAGAGCTTGGCGGCGGTATCCAGCGATTTCTGCTCTTCGCCTTCGGGGACCATCAGAAGCAGGGGCTTGTATCCCTGCTTATCCAGGCCCCGTTTGAGGATATCGCCGTACAGCCTGTCGATGATGGGGTTGGTGATGATGACGGCCTTGTCGCAGGGCAGCTTTTCCCTGAGCCACGCTCCTACCTGCCCGAGCAGCTCCCGGCCTATGCGGATATCATAGCCTCTTCTGCCAAGCCTTACTTTGACTATCCTCAACCTGCTAAAACCACCTTACTGGCTGCCTGCCCTGCCTGCAACCAACTTATGTATTTCCCGGCAGGCCTTTATTATATCCTGTAGCTCCTGCGGCGTGATAGTCTGACTGCCGTCTACGATGGCCTCGGCCGGATTGTAGTGGGCCTCGATCATCAAGCCGTCCGCCCCGGCGGCGATGGCCGCGCAGCTCATGTTGAATATCAGGTCGCGGCGGCCTGTGCCGTGGCTGGGGTCGACGATGACCGGCAAATAGGTCTCCTTTTTCATGGCGGGCACGGCGCCCAGGTCCAGCGTGTACCTGGTGAACTCCTTGCCCTTGCCTACCGGCACGATGCCGCGTTCGCACAGGATGATGTTCTTGTTGCCTTCGGCGGCGATATATTCGGCGAAGGAGAGGAACTCCTCGATGCCGGCGCCGAAATGCCTTTTGAGCAGCACGGGTTTGTCCTTTCTGCCGACCTTGGCCAACAGGTCCTGGTTGTACATATTGCGTGAACCTATCTGAAGGATGTCGACATATTCGGCGGCCAGGTCTACGTGGTCCTCGCCCCTGACCTCGGTGACTACCGGCAGGCCGAATTCCCTGCCCGCATCGCGCATCCATTTCAAGGCCTGTTCTGCGCTCTTGCGGTCGATGCCGCCCAATCCCTGGAAGGAATGTACCGAGCTGCGGGGCTTGAAGATGCCGCCCCTCAAAACGTGGGCGCCGGCCTTCTTCACAGCCTCGGCGATCATGAATAACTGCTTCTTATTTTCCACGGCGCAGGGCCCGGCCATGATGATCGGTTCGCCGTTGCCAATTTGTAGATTTCCAATCATCACAGGCTTGCGGGCTTCGCCGTTCTCGCCTGTGGCGCGGCCGTACTCACGGCTTATGAGCTTATAAGGCGTGTCGATTTTAATCACTTCTTTTACTCCCGGCAATATGGCTATGTGGTCAAATGGCACGTTGGCCTCGTTACCGACCAGGCCTATGACCGTCCGGAAATCGCCGCGGGATACATCGGCCTTGAGGCCGTAATGCCGTATCTCCTTGACGATACGCTTGATATCCTCTTCGGTTGCGTCGTGTTTCATGATCATCATTGTTCGGGTACCTCCTGATATTTTTAAACCATAAAAAGAGAGGAGCCCTCCGCTTGGAGGGCTCCTCTTATTTGCTTACTACTTTACTTTCTATCTGGAACCGGGTGTGCTGCACCTCTCCCCAAGCGAATCGCCGGGCGTAAAAAACCAGTAATAGGCGTAAAAGCTTTGAGAAACTATGCAGTTAACCATGTTGCTAGAAGATTAACATAGAAATAAAAGACTGTCAAAAATAAGCTTCGAACAGGTCATTATACGCACATCATGTAATCAGGCTGAAAAGCGATGTCACGGCCCGGTCATTGCAGCATGCTTTCAACTATCCGTACGGCATCCTGAACTAACCTGGGGCAGACGGTCTGAAAGAGCCCTTTTTTACGGGCTTCCAGGAGGACCTCATTGTTGCTGATGTCGCAGCCCAGCAGATCATGGCAGAAGGTCGATCCATGGCTCCCCCGGAATCTTTTTAAAAACTCAGCCGACAGCGCATAAGTTATTTCGTTGGCCTTCAGGGGGTCCGGGGAGGACATGCCCTTTTTAAGGCCGATGGCCATAATGGCGCCGGTCACCGCGCCGCATGTTTCGCCGCTGCGGCCTATGCCGCCACCGAACCCGGCAGAGATCTTGAGCGCCGTCTGCCTGTCAAACCCGAGCTCGTCACAAAAGGCGGATAAGACGGACTGCGAACAGTTGAAGCGGCTTTTGAAAGTTTCTAATGCATCGTCAGCTCTGGTCATATCGTTACCTCCTTAACCCGTGATGGGGTAAATGCTGCATATCGGGAACCTAAATCTATTTTTTAACTTTTTCCAGCGTTTTTTCGAACTGGACAAGGTGGTCTTTGAGGTGTCGGTAATAATCGCCGATGAGGAACTCCAAGGTCTGTTTCTTGTCCGGCATCGCCAGGCAGTTACCCAGTTTATCCTTATTGACCGTATTGATGATGTGGGCGATGAAGATGTTGTACTGCTTCCAGAGCAGTATCAGGTCGGCCAGAGACAGGTCATTGAACTTCTCCATGCCTATCCAGTCGATCTGGAATTTTTGATATTCGGGATAGGGCATCTCGCCTACGAACTGCAGCCCGATGAAACGCTGGTGGTTATTGGAGGCCGAGTTTATGAGGTGGCCTATGATCTCCTTCAAAGACCATTCGCCGGGTTCCGGCCTGATAGAAGCCTTTTTGTCGTCGGTATTCTTATATTTATTATAAAAGTCCTCTACTGTTTTGTTGAGATCGCTGCTGATATTTTGCATTTTTCTACGCCTTCCCTGTTTCATTATCCGGCTAATTAATTATACATATCCGACGCGTCTTGAAGACTGGCATTTAAACCATATGCATTGGGATTGAATATCACTTGAATGGGGAAATAGTTGACATTAAATAATTCTGCGAAAAGGCGTGTACAAAAATTCACGGAATCGTTTATTTAATAATATTATAATCATACCCGCATAACTCATGGTCAGCCCGATTGCCATGGTAATCTCGGCCCAAATATCAAAATTTGAAACCTCCAATAATATCATAGATTGAAGCTGGCCTTGTACGAATAAACGGATTGTAGCAATAGCCATTAAAATTGCTCCGCCTATTAAAAGAACAACTGGGAAAATAATACTAGATCTAAGTTTTTTAATTTCCTTAACTCCGTTAATTCGTCCATTTACATCGATGTTTCCATCAAATTGGTTAACCAACATTTTAACTGTAATAGTATCTCCATTATTAAGTAATATAGGATTAAGTATTATTTGACTATCATCTATTGTAGCTGTCGCAGGCAAACCCTTTGGGTTTGTATCACTGATTTCTGAAGTTAGTATTTGGGATTTTGCGCTGAACCTCAAGCTGATCGGCTGTTCATAGTCGGTTTGAGCTATAGGGACATTTCCAGAGTTAATTATTTTAACTACGATAAGATGAACATCCTCAACAGGCATTTCTTCAAAAAGGATTTTCAATTTTCCTTTGATTTCCTTTTTGTTGCTGAGTAACGACGTATTTGCCAGAATTTCATACTTCAAACTTTTACGAGCACGTTGTTTAAATAGAAACAAGGAAATAACAAGACTTGCAAATATAAGTACAGCACCAACAAACTGCCATAGTGGATCACGTAAAATATTCCAAAAACTATCCAACATAGATTTTTGCCCCCTCTATTTTCAGGTCATGTGAATTTCCCTAAAGTGCCCTATTGCTCGATATTTGATTATTGAATGAGTATATCACATACCTTTTATTAATGTAATCACTTATCATTTTCGACTGAATATTAAGGTATTAACACTTTAATCCATTTGAGAAACAAGAAAAGAGCGTAACAAATTAGATCGATTATTAGGCGTACTTCATTATATTTAGATCTGGTATAATTCTGGGACTTCGTGGCGCCGCGATTTTACCCGGCCTTTAGAAGAAAGAAAATGGAAAATATTCCGGTACAGGTTTCATTGCTGGGGTCCGGCCTGCTGGTGTTGATATCGGCCTTCATATTCGTTAATGCCATCGAGTATGTGGGCTACCGGCTGCACCTGGGAGGCTCCTTTGTATCGGCCATCCTGTCCCCGCTGTTCACATCGCTGCCTGAGATGATCGTTTTCCTGGTGGCGGTATTTGCCTATGCCGGCAAATCGGGCGAGGATATAGGCATCGGCACGATCTTCGGCCAGCCCTTTATGGCCTCCAGCCTGTCATACGGCCTGGTGGGCATCTCTATATTGCTGGGATTCTGGTTCAAACAGCGTAAAACCGTTTCTATGGTCATAGACCGCACCCTGATGATACCCTATGTATTTATCCTGGTGTTCTTCCCCCTGGCCCTTCTGCCCGCGGTCTTCACCGATCCTAACATAAAGCACCTCTGCGGCCTGGTATTCCTGGCCGCTTTTGTGTTTTACATCTGGCTGATGAACCGCAGGCGGATGGAGGAGCTGATCGAGGATGCTGAAATACCGTATTTCGCCAAGCTCCTGCCCGAATCGCCGCGCAACGGGATTATCATGGCGGTTCTACAGCTTGTGGTGGCCACTGCGGTGCTGTATTTAGGCTCCAAACAACTGGTGGGGTCGGTGGACCAACTGGCAAAAAGCATCGGTGCCAGCACCATGGGTGTGGCATTAATCATCATACCCGCCGCCACCGCCATCCCCGAGACGGCCAGCGCGCTCATCTGGAGCTTCAAAGGCAAGGATACCTTCAGCATCGGCTCACTGGTGGGGGAGAAGATACTCTACTGCACCTTCTATACAGGGCTGGCTTTGCTGGTCACCAACTGGGTGCTGGATGTGCACGCTTATATAAGCGTGGTGGCGACCACAGTCATATCTTTGATATTGCTGTACTTCATAGCCAGGCAGAAGATACCGTGGTGGGGACTCTGTCTGGGGCTGGTCTTCTTCGTAGCCTATGCCTTTTTGGTGTTCAATCTGCGGATTTGATGTGACTGCGGGCGTTCAGGCCCATCCCTCGGCGGATAGGTAGTCATGAAGCTCATCGGGGTGGTGGCGACAGCGGTATTCCAGTCGGCTCGACTCGGCATGCGCTTTTGAGTAGGGAAGCCCCTGTGCCATGCGGTTACGCTCATGAAGCTCGTGCAGCAGCACATAGCCGCGCTCCTGCTCCTCGATGTCGTTGTCGATCCAGACCTCGTTGTCCGGCACAAACTCGTAAACGTGGTCGTGCCCGCCCTCGGTGAAGTCGATATCGAAGACGCTGCGCACCATGCGGCCATCCACTATCCAGACGCTTACCCCATCCTCCAGCTTCTTCCACAGCTCCACGTGTGCTTTAGCGCCGTCCGGCAGCTTCTGTCCTTGCTTTGTAAAATGCGCCAGGTCGCCGGCTTTGCGGCGCTCGGCCCGCTCGGCCAGGTCGGCTTTGGTGATGGCGTCATCATAGGCCATGCCTTTGGCCATCAGCCGATGCTCCACCAGCAGGTGCTCTATGTAGAACGGCGTCTCGTCCTCTTTGGCCTCCCGGTCTATCCACAGCTCATTCACCGGTATGTACTTGAAGCGGTAATGCTGTCCGACNNTTGGTGAACTCCTCGTCGATGTGGCCGCGGATATAGGCGCCGTCCACCGACCAGACTGCGAAATCGCCGCGCTCATCGAGCTTCTTTATGTAGGGAGCTTTCATACCTTACCCTCCATTCACTATTATAGCCTGTAAAGTAAACTAAAAGTGAAACAGGCTCAGGAGAAAATAGATGGTGCCGGAGATGATGGCGGCTCCGGGGATGGTTAGAAGCCAGGCCCAGACTATACGCAGGGTCACACCCCAGTTGACTGCCGTCCAGCGGTTGGCAGTGCCTACACCGGATACAGCCCCGGTGATTACGTGCGTGGTGCTGACCGGGACGCCCAGGTGAGTGGCCAGGAAAATGGCCCCGGCGCCGCCGGTCTCAGCGCAGAAACCGTCGATCGGCCTCAGCCGTGTTATCTTTTGACCCATGGTCTTGACGATGCGCCAGCCTCCCGTCAGAGTCCCTATAGCGATAGCGGTATAGGCCAGCAGGACTACCCACAAAGGTATATGGAACTCGTGTATATAACCTGCTGTCAGGAGGAGGCTGGTAACAACACCCATGGTCTTCTGTGCATCATTGCCGCCGTGGCCCAGGCTGTAGAGGGCGGCGGAAAAAAGCTGCATAACACGCGACCATTTATTGACATTGCCAGGGCTTTGCTTGTGAAAGAGCCACGATGTGATGATCTTGAGCACAAAGCCCAGGGCCAGCCCGATGGCCGGCGCCAGTATAATGAACATCAGAGTCAGGTACCAACCGGACGGGATGATTGCGCCGAAGCCACTTTTGACGATGGCCGCCCCGGCATATCCTCCGATCAGGGCGTGAGAGGAGCTGCTGGGCAGTCCCAAATACCAGGTGATCAAATTCCAGCATATAGCGCCGATCAACGCCGCCAAGATCACAGTCTCGTTGATGGCGGAGATGTTAATCATACCCTTGCCGATTGTCTCAGCCACGGCAGTGCCGAATATCAGGAAGGCGGCAAAATTGAAAAAAGCCGCCCATATGACGGCGAACCTGGGCGGGAGGACGCGGGTTGAGACGATGGTGGCTATGGAGTTGGCGGCATCGTGCATGCCGTTGGTGAAATCAAAAACGAGGGCGATGAGGATGATGAAGCCAATAAAAATTAGGTGTAAATCCATCAGGCGGCTATAAAATCAACGTATATTCCCGGGGACTAATTATATATTTTCCCACCCAAAAAGTATTATAATAGCTCGTTTCAATTTGCACAGCTATGAAGTGGCTGGCTTCAAAAGTGGGTTTATCCTTGTGAGCGGGGACATCGAATCGTAAAAGGAGGTTGACCGTGGAGCAGCAATACAAGGTTTACAGCTACCGCTGGGTTGTCCTGGGCATCTATATGTACGTGGCGGCGCTGACACAGCTATACTGGCTCAATTTTGCCGCTATCGACACCTATATCGAAGACCTGCTCAAGATACCTGCCAGCGACGTTCAATGGTTCACCCTGATTTTCCCGCTGGTGCAGGTGATACTCACCATCCCGGCCGGGATCATCATCGATAAGATCGGCTTTAAATGGGGCGTCGGCATAGGCGCAATCTTCACCGGCCTGTTCGCTCTGCTGCGGGTGATCAACCCGTCATCGTTCGTGATGCTGCTGATCGCACAGGGCGGCATTTCCATCGGCCAACCCTTCATCCTCAATGGCGTAACCAAGCTGGCAACCGTCTGGTTCTCGCCCAAAGAGGAGGCAACCGCCGTGGGGCTGGGTTCGCTGGCCCTCTTCGTAGGCATGATGGTGGCCCTGGGATTGACCCCTTCGCTGGTGCAGGATATGGGGTTCAGTCCGATGCTGTGGATCTACGGTATAGCGGGCCTGATTGGCGCTCTGGCATTTATATTCTTGATCAAGCCGCATCCGCTGACGCCTGCGCGGGCGCCGGAGCAGGACCAGTCGGAGGTTAAATGGGGCGGCATGGGGGTCATCCTGAGGAACAGGAATTTCCTCCTGTTGGGGTTTGTCGCTTTGATCGGCATAGGTGTTTTCAACGGCCTGGCAACCTGGCTGGAGAAGATACTACACGATATGCACGGCATCGCCCTGACCGATGCGGGCAACGTATCGGCGTTGCTGATTTTCGGCGGTTTGATAGGCTGCTTTGTTGTTCCCCTGATCTCGGACAAGATCGGACGCAGGAAGCCCTTCCTGTTGCTGGCGCCGCTGGTCGGGGCTATATGTATTACAGCCCTTATATTTATCCGGGGCTATACGGCCAATATGATCAACGGCATAGTGATGGGGTTCTTCCTTATCTCCGCTCTGCCCATCATGCTCACCATGTCGGCCGAGATGACCGGGCCCAAGTATGCCGGCGTATCGGTCGGCTACCTGCAGCTTTTGGGCAATATAGCCGCGGTGATACTGGTGCCTACCATGGAGGGGCTGAACTCAGCCACAGGCCAGTTTACCCTACCGCTGGTCATGCTGGTCGTATTGCTGCTGATATCCTTCACTATTGCTTTCTGGATACGCGATACCCATCCCGGAGCTGCTGCTTAGATACGGCGCCGGGTCTTCGCTAAGACTGCAGCTGCTTTTTGGACATTCCGAGCAGCAGGCATCCGGTGATGCCCAGTGCTAGTGCTACTATCAGCATAAAGCCACCCGCGCCCTCGGCGATGGTGGTCACGCCCAGTCCCAGCACACCCATATACAAGTAGTTTTCAAGGTTTAAGGCCTGTGCGTATTTCAGATGCTCCGGGTTGGTGGGATCATATTTCCCTCCCGCCATCAAGGCGCCATATGAAGGGGATATCAAATGCCGGTGGCCCCGGACGGTATCGGCGGCGATCTGCGCCGTCTCGGCGTTTTGTATCACCAGTCCCGAGTTGGGTCCCGTGATGCCCAGTGCAGAAAGGGTGATATTCTCCGTGCGCATGGCGCTCTCGATAAACAGCTGCTTGCTGAATCCCTCGTATAAAAATGCCGCCCCCATGGATAGGGCGGCTACTGCCAGTAAAATCAATATAATGCCGGAAACCCGCAATTTCATGCTCATTTTATGCCTCCTGGTTTAATTATAGTGGGGATAAGGGCGGGCGGGTAAATCGCATTGGTCTGCCGGTCAGGATATGGAAAAGGCCAGGAGCGATTTACAGCATTTCTGTAAATCACTCCTGGCCAACATAGTGATCGAAAACTTCTACTTCGAACTGGAGCTGTTCAAGCCCCGGTATAACCGCTTATTGTGGAAGCGAATAGGTTACCTTGAGTACGGCAGTTGCCATACAGACCTGATCGACTATGCCGTCCCAGTTGGTTTGTGTGAAAAACTTCAATTTAAACTGACAGCGACCTTGTCCGTTCGATAGCAATCGGTGGACAATATTGTTCCCTGCACTGTCCAGAGTGACATCCAACTGAAGAGGGGAACCAGATAAATCGTTCACTCTCATACTCCCCACCATTGCAGTAGGGAAGCCATAGCTCAATGCGCCCATATTGGCTGAAGGACCGTACTGGGTCTGGTATACTTCCAATGCACCCATATTTCCATAGCCTGAAACAGTGTAAGAAGGGTTGCCCGATATCGAATAACCGCCTAAATCCAGCACTACATTTTCAATAATAGCGTTGGCCGGTATCGATGATATATCGAAGCTGAGGAAGGCACTGCTGGGGAGATTCTGTGCGGTATCGCCAGCGCAGACGTTGCTGGACTCGGTGTATGTCTGACCGTTCTTAACCAGGGAGCCACTTTCTGAAGGTGACAGCGACAGGACCACAGGCTGCCCACCCTGTGATGGTTGAGTCTGCCCCACAACAACTACTAATGTCTGTATCACCCAGTTGCCACTCGAATCCATGGCCTTGAGTGTATAATTTGTCGTCGATGCAGGCGATACAACACTGGTGCCTGAGCTGTTCACAGTAGTGTTGTTAAGCGAAACCTGCTGTGCGCCGCCGACATTCCAGCTAAGCGTTGTCGACCCGCCTGATGAGATCACGTCCGGGCTGGCTAAAAATGAATTAATCCAGGGTGAACCTGACTGAGTAGGGCTGCCCGGTACCGCAACCGTAGCTGAAGCAGTAGTACTGCCTGCTGCGTTGCTTGCAGTGAGAATAAATGCGGTAGTTACGTTTCCCATGGTCATAACGCCCGAACCGCTAACTGGATCGACACTGCCTATATAGGGATAGATCGATACAGAGGAAGCGTTCGATATATTCCAGCTAAGAGTCGATGCTCCACCTGAAGACACACTTGTGGGAGATGCCGTAAAGGAGTTTACCACGGGGAGTACGGACGCCGGAGCTGTGCCGGAGATATTTACCTTTGCTGTGGCGATGGTCTGACCGAATGGATTGGTGGCGGTCATGGTGTAGGTAGTCGTGGATGAAGGTGTGGATGAAGGGATAACCCAGCGGGAACCGCTCGTAGCCACAGAACCTTCACCGTTATCTATGGTAGCGGACATTGCGCCGACCGCCGACCAGCTTAACAGGGTCCTCTGGCCTGCAGCGACCGTATTCGGGTTGGCGCTGAAATTAGTGATAACGGGAAGCGGCCCCGTGACAGTCACTGAAGAAGTGGGAGAAGTGGGAGAAGACGGTATGTAAATGCAACCGGACAAAACTATGAGTAAGAGTAATAGTATTGATGAGAACCTTTTCATTTGTGTACCTCCACTTTAAATTAATTTAAACGTATGTTGTCTACCATTTTCGCGACCTGACATTATCCTTCTTTGGCTAGGGTAAAACCTATATCAGGGATTTGCTGACTAAAAAAGATGAAAAACTCTGCGTAGCAGCCATATAATGACGAGAATAACACCTATAACAAGTGCTATATAGATCAGAGAGCCTAGAGAAGGGAGGGCGAATAAACCCAGCAACCATAATACCAGTAGAATGATGCCAATAATTAGTAAGATATCTATGCTACACCTCCTTTACCCTTGAATATTTTAGTTTTCAAATATGATAACGATAGCGGCGTTTTCTTTTCCGTTAGCAATCTTCCAATAAAGCTCCACCCGCCATATCTTAGATGGGCTTTCCCACATCAACCTGCGGTGACTTGATTTCAGGGCGGACCATCTTTTAATTAATTTTAAGGCCGCAAGCATTGCGAAGTTATAGACTTAGTAGGATAAAAGTTAAGAAGTTATGACATTTTGAGCAAAAGAACCTGCACAGTCTTGGGCTTTTGGTAATAGCATGCTCATCGGAAACGCCTGATGAAATTATTTACGCGGAAGAATTCTACCCGCAGCTCAATATTTCAGCCGGGCCAGTATCTTCTCGTCCGTCAGCTCCCGCAGGGCGTCGGAAGCTATCCAGAGGGCGCTTTTGGAGTCCTGTTTTCGGATACGCTCCGCTGCTTCTACAGCCAGTTTATTTAAACGGCGGTTGCGTTTGCCAATTTGCCGCAGCGCCCAGTTGACTGCCTTTTTGACATAATTGCGTTCGTCTCCTGATTCGCGCTCGATCGCCCGCATAAATACTTCGAACCGCTCATCGGGCGCCTGCTTATCGCCAACAGTCAGGCAGGCCATGAGGGCAAAGCCCGCCCGTTTGACGAACTCCTCGGGACGGACGGACCATTCCAGTGCCTTATCAAAAGCGATGGAAGTCTTAGAGAACAGATTGAGACAGACCTGGTCGCAAACGTCCCACGAGTCGAAGTCCTTCACCCAGCTATCCGTCTGCTTTGAGGTGACCAGCCCGGGATCGTCTACCATGCCAGCCAGTATGCGGGCCTCGTGTATGCCGGAGTCCCACAGTTCCAGTGCGAGGGCGTGGTCCTTGCCGGACTGCCTGGCCAGCCTGCGCAGATTGGGAATGGAGACGCCTAACGCGTTATGCGGGTTGATGCCGTACCTGGCCATGCCCTTGACGTTCTCGGGCCTGTACAGGGCTCTCAGGGTGTCGAGGACCTCGTTCAAATCCATATGTACAGACGACAAAATCCAGTTAATTTCGGGCGATTGTAACAACCGTTGAGATATATGTCAACGAAGGTGTATGATAGTTAATGGCGGGTGATGAATTCAGGGCGGCGGTCTAAAACAGCTAAACTTTTGATTTATGCATCCGTTATCTATATTGTGAATGAAGCTTACAGGAGTGGGGTAATGAAAACGAAGTTGCTTTCTGTGTTAGGCCTATGCATTATCCTGCTGGCAGTGCTACCGGCTTGCCAGCCTCCGGTCGCATCCGGAGATGTAGCGACATCCGACAAGCCCAGGGAGACCGTGGCAGCGGTGAACCAGGCCGACCTCTCGGCCCTGGTGGACGGCAATAATAAATTCGCCGTAGGACTTTACCAGATGTTAAAGAACGGTGAAGGCAACCTTTTCTACTCCCCCTATAGCATATCCATGGCGCTGGCCATGACCTATGCCGGCGCAAAGGGGACCACAGCTCAGCAAATGGGGGATACACTGCATTTTACCCTGCCTCAGGACAGTCTGCATACCACTTTCAACGGTCTCGACCAGCTACTTGCGAGCCGGGGGCAGGGCGCCAAGGATAAGGAAGGGAAAAGCTTTAAGCTGAATATAGTCAACGCTATTTGGGGTCAGAAAGGCTACCAGTTCCTCTCGCAGTACCTCGATCTGCTGGCGCAGAACTATGGGGCCGGCATGAGGCTGCTGGACTTCCGCAACGCGCCGGACGCCTCACGCCTGACCATAAATAAATGGGTCGCCGATCAGACCAAGGATAAAATCCAGGACCTTATCCCTCCCGGCGCCATCGACCAATTGACCAGGCTGGTGCTTACGAACGCCATCTATTTCAATGCCGCCTGGGACAGTCCCTTCGAAAAAGGCGCCACGCAGGACGGCAAATTCTATCTTAACGATGGCAGCAGCGTGACCGTGCCCATGATGAGCCAGACGGAGAGCCTGGGCTATGCCGCCGGGAACGGCTATAAAGCCGTCGAGCTGCCTTACGACGGGCGTGAGCTTTCGATGGTGATAATTCTCCCCGACAGTGGAACCTTCAGCCAGTTTGAAAACGCGCTGACCGCCGACAAATACGGCAGCATCGTTCAAGGCCTGACCGCAAAGCAAATCGCCCTCAGCCTGCCGCGCTTCAAGTTCGATTCATCCTTCAGCCTGAATAAGGCACTGTCGACCATGGGGATGCCGCTGGCCTTCACCGACCAGGCCGATTTCTCCGGCATGACAGGAAACCGCGACCTTTCAATCTCCGATGTTATCCACAAGGCCTTCGTCGCGGTGGATGAGTCGGGCACCGAGGCCGCCGCCGCCACCGCAGTGATAATGCGAGTCACCTCCATGCCCCTGTCGCCAACCGAAGTCAAAGTCGATCACCCCTTCATTTTCATCATACGCGATATCAAGACGGGGACGGTGCTGTTCATAGGAAGAGTGCTCAATCCGGCAAGCTAAATGCTAAGCTTAGATCCCTCACCCCTGCCCCTCTCCCCAGGAGAGGGGATTTCTTTTTTCCAAAGAGGGGACAGGTTCCCTCTTCAACGCTTTCCCGTTCGTAATTGTTGTGAGTGTAGGCGTGTCCCATGCCACACATTTTTTCAAATAGCCCTTCATCATATACAATTGAGTTAACACGGCTGGTCAAGAGGCGGCAGTCAGAACATCCGACTAAACAACCGGCTTAAGCGGTTTAAAGGAGATATTATGTGGCAAAAAGGATGGCGCGAGAAGGTCTGGTCCGGGATCGATCAAGAATGGGACCTTGTTATCATAGGCGGAGGCATAACAGGGGCCGGGATTTTGCGTCATGCGGTGGCCACCGGGCTTAAAACGCTATTGGTCGAAGCTGGTGACTTCTCCTCCGGGACGTCCAGCCGTTCCTCCAAGCTGATACACGGCGGGCTACGCTATATACTCAATAAGCAGTTCAAGGTCACCCAGGAATCGGTCAGGGAAAGGGAGCGCATGATGAAAGAGGCTCCGCACCTGGTCACCAAGCTGGGCTTTTTATTCCCCAACTACCAGCGCTACCACATCAAAACCGGGCAAATCGGCGAGTTAATCGCCATCTACGATTTGCTGGCTCCCAAGTGGGACCACCGCAAGTTCAGCCGGGAGAGGATGCTCAAAGATTGCTCCTATTTGAATAAAGAAGGCCTGCTGGGCGGCTACCTGTATTACGATGCCGCCATGGACGACTGCCGCATTGTCATCCGGGTGTTGAGGGAAGCCGTTAGAGACGGCGGAACCGCCCTCAACTATGCCAGGGTAGAAAACCTGCTGCGCGATAAAAACCAGCAGGTCTGCGGCATTGTCCTGAAAGACGTTGCCTCACCCGACGGCAAAACTATGGAGATAAAGGCCAAAGTTGTGGTAAATGCCGCCGGCCCCTGGGCCGACCAGATACGCATGCAAATCGCCGGGACGCCCCGGCTACGCCGCGTGCGCGGCAGCCACCTTATACTCCCGCGTACAAAGGTACCGGTGGATAAGGCCATCACGCTGCTGCATCCAAAGGATAACCGCGCCACCTTCGTTATTCCCTGGGAAGGCACGATAATCCTGGGCACGACCGAGGTGGATCAGGACCCTGCCCTGGATATGAAGTACGCCGAGCCCTTCGCCAGCCACGATGAGATAACCTACATACTGGACGCTGCCGCCTACCTGTTCCCGGAACTAGGCATTACAGCAGCCGACATTATCTCCTCTTTTTCAGGGCTGCGCCCCATCGTGCGCGGCGGCGCAGACTCGGCTTCCAAAGAGTCGCGGGCGCACTCTATGTGGGAAGAGGACGGCATGATAACCATTACGGGCGGAAAATATACCACCTTCCGCATCATGGCCCGCCAGACCCTGGCGGCCGTGCTGCAAAAGCTGGGAAGGCCGCCGACGATTAAATTGAAGCGTGTCTTTACGAAATTGCCGGATATACAGGCGCGCAATATAGATCCGGCCACGCTGGGTTACCTGGCTGGACGGCACGGCGGAGATACCGCGGGATTGATCACCGCTGCAGGCGCCGGCGAGCTGGAGCGCATCAGTAACCTGCCCAATGTATGGGCCGAGCTGCGCTGGGCCGCCAGAGAGGAAGGCGCCGTCCACCTGGATGATATTTTATTGCGGCGTGTGAGGCTGGGTATGCTGCTGCCGGGTGGAGCCAAAGAGCACATGGAACACATACGCACCTTGACTCAGGCCGAGCTCGGCTGGAGCGATGAACGCTGGCAGCAGGAAGCCGGCAATTACTTAAACACCTGGCAAAAATATTACAGTCCTACGCCCGGCTGAGGGCAGCCGGGGTGCTCATAGGGCACTTGTAGAGTTTTCCGGAGGAGGTCTATTATGGCGGCCAAAGATGAATTCGTCCCGGCATGGTGCGAACAGGTAGCGCCCCCGCATTCATTCCGCAGCCTTATCAAATACGGCGATCCCGCCGGATTCAAACATCCCAATGCCGGCATGTTCCACTTATTGAAAGAGACCTTCGGCATGACGGACGAGGACTTCAGGAAGCCGGAGCTGTCCATGGAGGAGTTTGATATTGATATATCCTCCAAAATGCCGCAGGCACAGATCGACGCGCTCAAGAATATAGTCGGCCTGGAAAACGTTCACATCGACACCTACAACCGTACGCGCGTCTCCTACGGGGCGGGCATGATCGACGCATTGCGCCTGCGCCACCGGGTAGTGGAAAATCTGCCGGACGTCATTATCGATCCCCGCGATCAAAAGGACATCGAGGCTGTCGTGAAGTTCTGCGACGAGAACCGCATACCGTTGTATGTGGCGGCGGGCAACTCCAGCGTGACGCGCGGCAAAGAGGCGGTCAAGGGCGGCATATGCCTGGATATGTGCGTCCATATGAAAAAAGTCCTGGCGCTAAATGAGACCAACCAGACCGTGACGGTTCAGCCCGGCATCATGGGCCCCGAGCTTGAAAGGATATTGAATAACGCCCGCAGCACGCTGAAGGCCAAACGCGGCTACACGGTGGGCCATTTCCCTCAGTCTTTCGAGCATTCGTGCGTGGGTGGCTGGGTGGTGACGAGGGGTGCGGGACAGAACTCGACCTATTACGGCAAGATCGAGGACATGGTGATAGCCCAGGAATATGTTACGCCTATCGGCAATTTCAAGACGCCGGAGTTCCCGCGCTCGGCAACCGGGCCGGATTTCGACCAGATTATGATCGGCAGCGAAGGCACCTTCGGCATACTGACCAGCGTTACCCTGCGGCTGTGCCGTTACATGCCCGAAAATACCCGCCGTTTCTCGTATCTTTTCAAGACCTGGGAGGATGCTCTAAGCGCCTACCGCGAGGTCATGCAGGGAGAGTTTGGCCTGCCCTCGGTCTTCCGCCTCTCCGACCCGGAGGAGACGGATGTAGCCATGCGCATGTACCATGTGCAAGGCACGATTGCCGACACCCTGCTGCGCGCCATGGGTTACCTTCCCATGAAGCGCTGCATATTGCTGGGCACGGTGGATGGGGACGGTTCTTTCACCCGGCTGGTCCACAAGAAGATCAAGATGGTCTTCAAGAGATACCGGCCTTTCAACCTGAGCCCGGCAGGCGTAACCCGGGCCTGGGAGAAAAGCCGCTACACCGATCCCTTCATGCGCGAGGATTTGATGGATTTCGGCGTTCTCATAGATACGCTGGAATGCGCCGTCAACTGGGAGAACTTGCCAAAGGTGCACGAGCAGGTGAGGGCCTTTATCAAGTCCCGCCCGAAAACCATCTGTATGACGCACCTGTCGCACGCCTATCCGCAGGGAGGCAACCTGTATTTTATTTTCGCAGCCCGAATGAGGGATATCAATGAGTACCTGGAGCTGCAGTACGGCATACTGGACGCCGTTTTGAAGGCGGGCGCAGCAATGAGCCATCACCACGGCATCGGCAAGCAGACGGGGCCGTGGCTGGTGCAGCAAATAGGGCAGCAACAGATGGATGTGATACGCGTCCTGCGCGACCATTTCGATCCGCACCACGTTATGAATCCCGGCGGCACGCTGGGGCTGGATATGTCCGAGGAGCAGAAGGCGAAGCGCTGGGGATTTCAGAAGTAAAAATAGAGGAGGCCCACCATGGCTGAGAACCTGCTTTCAATCGATGTTGGTACGCAGAGCGTACGTGCCCTGATTTTCGATCCGCGGGGCACCCTGATTGCCAAACAGCGTGTGCCCTACGAACCCTACTATTCGGATGCGCCGGGGCTGGCAGAGCAGAAGCCGCAGGTATACTGGAATGCCATCTGCCAGGCCTGCCGCGGGCTGTGGCAAAAGGCAGAGGTAAAAAAAGAGGGCATCGCCGCCGTGGCGCTCACTACTCAGAGGGCCACGGTGGTCAATGTAGATGAGGCGGGAGAGCCGCTGCGGCCCGCTATCATATGGCTCGACCAGCGCCGCACGGAAGGCCTGCCGGCACTGGGGGGCGTGTGGGGCATTCTTTTTGCCCTGGCCGGCGCCAGTAAAACCGTAGCCTACCTTCGGGCCGAAGCGGAGGCCAACTGGATAATCAAGAATCAACCCGAAATATGGAAGAAAACACATAAGTACCTTCTGCTTTCAGGCTACCTTACCCATCAGCTGACCGGCCGGTTCGTGGATTCCGTCGGGTGCCAGGTGGGCTATATACCTTTCGACTACAAAAGCCAGAACTGGGAACCCAAATCAGGCTGGAAGTGGCAGGCGATACCCGTAGAACCGGGGATGCTGCCTGAGCTTGTCCGGCAGGCGCAGCCGCTGGGAGAGATAACCGCCGGGGCGGCGGAAGCCACAGGCATCCCGGCCGGCCTGCCGCTGATCGCCGCAGCGGCCGACAAAGCCTGCGAAGTGCTGGGCGCAGGGGCGATGGATCCGCACGTTGCCTGCCTGAGCTACGGCACCACGGCCACAATCGACACCACGCATGATAAGTACGTGGAGGTCGTCCCGCTATTGCCTCCCTATCCGGCGGCGGTGCCCATGCTCTACAGTTTCGAGATAGAAATATTCCGCGGTTACTGGATGGTAAGCTGGTTCAAGAACGAGTTCGGCCTGCGGGAGCAGCGCATATCCGCTGAGAAAGGCATTGAACCGGAGGTGCTGTTCGATGAGCTGGTGAGGTCAGTGCCGCCCGGTTCGCAGGGATTGGTATTGCAGCCCTACTGGTCGCCGGGACTGCTCTTCCCCGGGCCTGAGGCACGCGGCGCCATCATTGGGTTCAGCGATGTGCATACCAGGGCGCATATTTACCGTGCCATCCTGGAGGGGCTGGCCTATGCTCTGCGGGAAGGCAAGGACCGCACCGAGAAGCGCAGCGGTGTCAAGATCACCGACCTGCGCATTGCCGGGGGTGGAAGCCAGAGCGATGCCGCCATGCAGTTGACCGCTGACATATTCGGCCTGCCCGCCTCACGTCCGCATGTGTATGAGGCCTCGGGGCTGGGGGCAGCCATGGACGCTGCAGTGGGGATAAAACTGCACCCCGATTTCACGTCGGCCGTGAAGGAGATGACGCATTTAGGAAAGAGCTTTAACCCGCGTCCCGAGACGCAACAAACTTACGACAGGCTGTACAACGAGGTCTACCTGAAGATGTATGATAGGCTGAAACCGTTTTACCGCACTATCATGGAGATATCAGGCCGAATTCAGGCCGGTAAATAACAAGATCAGCAGCACTACGGACAGGGCCAGGCCGATATAGGCCCATACCTGCATGGTGCGTAAAGTTTCATCTATATCGCGGAAGCGGCGTGTAGCCGCGCCTTTTTGATATAAGGAGGTAAATATAAAGGCAGGCACCAGGGTCAGCAAGCGCACGCCCAGCAGGGGCAAAAACAGCCACACTACCGTTTTGCCAACTACAGCCAGGGCTGCCGAAATGACAAACTGCCAGCCCCAGACCAGACATATGGCCATATTGGGCTGGATAAACATACTGTTCGTCCATAATCCCTGAACGTAGCGCCATTTGGAATACTCCGCTGTTAAGGGCAGTTTGAAGGGTGGTACCATCGATCCCAGCCACATCAGTCCCAAGACTAGCAGTGCGATAGTCGAACCCCATTTTACAATTAGATCTACCTCTATAATCGCACAGAGTATACCCACCGCTATAAAAAAGACCAGGCTGACTATCTCGGTCCACAGGGGGCGGTTGAAGATGAGGCGGTAAATAACTACCAATAAGACCAGGATGGTGGGTGGGGCAAAGGTGGTCCAGTAGTCCAGAGGGAAAAGATCATACAGTAAAAATAGCCAGGTCCAGGATACGAAGAGGATGGTCATCCAGGCCATGCCGCTTAAAGGCAGCGGGCCGGCCGGCCTCTGGCCTTTCGCCTCTATAGTGAAATTGTCCGGCCTCTTAAAAAGCTGCTGCATCTGTGCCAGCAGATTGGCGTCGCCGTCGACAGTGTAAAGGCCCTTGACCAGTGCGTCGAGGCCCGAAAGTTCCCCGGTGTTGATTTTGAGCCAGACGTCGGAAGGCGTACGGATGGTGAGAGTCGGCTGTTTGGCGGGCCCTGTGTGAAAACTGCATTTGCCCGACTCTATGCACAGATGGTACTTGCCTGGCTCGGGTCCGCTGGCTTCGAACTGAATGGTAGCCTTCATGTCCCCGGCCGCCGCGGCGTCGAAAACCAGCGGCATGCCTTCTATGGTCTGCCTGAAATTCAGTCCCTGGATGTCCATGTTTCCCAGTCGTGTCATTTAACCGCAAACCTCCTTCAATCTATCAGGCTCATTTGCTGTCCCTGGCTCAAGCGATATCCTTTGTAAAGACAACACGGTCTTTCCCAGGGCCGGCATAGTTCCGCACTGCCGGTACCTGGGCATCTGCAGCGTCTCCCGAAAGTTTCATACCAATGCTCTTATGAAAAGAGATGGAAAGCTTATTCATCGGGCTGGTTATGGCCTTCAACTGTTTGCATCCATGGGCCCTGGCAAATTGGGTGAAATGCTCGTACAACGTGCCGGCAAGTCCCTGCCTGCGGTAACCCTGTCTGACCGCCAGTAGCTGCACATAGCCCACCGGGGCGGTTTGCGAAAGGAAGCCGAAAAGGTAGGCAACCACCTTGTCCCCCTCTTTTATTACAAATGCCGAGTTGCCGAACTCATTAACGAGTGTAGGGTGGTGCAGGGCCAATGTGCGCTCATGGTCCCAGAATTCATTAAAATGGGTTAATATACTGTCGAAATCCTCTTTGGTACATGTAGTAATTTGCATATCGCCTGTTTTTCTGGAGCAAGCGCCCTAGAAAAACAAGTATACCTGATTATGGCTGATAACGGAATATATGTTGATAATAAACCCTTCGGGCAAATGTGGGAAGACTGATTTTGCAAGGTTCCATGCGACCTATTAAACTTAATCTAAATGGTTATGAGAGCATATGCCCCTCAGGCTGCGGTTGGTTAACGTTGTGAAAGAGAAGTTGGAATCGTTCTGGGCGGCGCCGGCCGCCGATCTGATGCGAGGATTGGAGACCACGCAGAAGGGGCTGACAGCCGGTGAGGCTCAGGCCAGGCTGGTGCGCTTCGGCCCCAATTCCCTTGGGCCGGAAAAACGTTTGACCTCACTCTCGCTTTTACTGGGGCAGTTCAAGAGCCCCATCATAATCATCCTTCTGTTTGCCACCGTGCTGGCCTTTTTCCTTGGCGACTCTTTGGATGCAGCCATCATACTGGTGATCATTCTAGCCAGTGGATTGCTGGGGTTCTGGCAGGAAAGGGGTGCAACCAATGCTGTGGCCAAGCTGCTGGCTATCGTTCAAATTAAATCTACAGTGCTGCGCGACGGCCAACCGATCAATGTGAGGGTGGAGGCTATCGTCCCCGGGGACATCGTGCTGTTGGATGCGGGAGATGTGATTCCCGGCGATTGCCTGGCGCTCGATTCGAGGGACCTGTTTGTCGATGAGGCGTCACTTACGGGCGAGACATTTCCGGTGGAAAAGAAAGAAGGTATCCTCCCGGCTGAAATACCTTTGAGCCAGCGCAGCAATGCATTATATATGGGGACACATGTCGTAAGCGGCACTGCTACGGCGGTGGTGGTGAAAACCGGGACTTCCACGGAGTTCGGGAAGATATCTGACAGGCTGAAGCTGCGGCCACCTGAGACCGAGTTCGAACGCGGCGTCAGGCGCTTCGGCTATTTGCTGCTTGAGGTAACTCTTGTACTTGTCATGGCCATCTTTGCCATAAACGTCTTCTTCAATCGGCCGGTGCTGGAGGCATTCCTGTTCGCTCTGGCGCTGGCGGTTGGCCTTACTCCACAATTGTTGCCTGCCATCATCAGCATCAACCTCTCGCATGGCGCCAGCAGGATGGCTCAAAAAAAAGTCATCGTTAAACGGCTGGCCTCCATCGAAAACTTCGGAAGCATGAATATTCTTTGCTCGGATAAGACGGGAACCCTGACCGAAGGCACCATACATCTGCACGGCGCCATCGACATTAGCGGCAAAGACAGCGAAAGGGTGCTGCTGCTGGCATATCTTAACTCCGCATTTGAAATGGGCTTTAACAACCCCATAGACGAAGCAATACGCGCCGTCCACAACCAGGATATAACAGGGTACAGCAAGCTGGACGAAGTGCCCTACGATTTCAACCGCAAACGCCTGTCCATAATGGTGAGCAAAGCGGGTGTCTCCACAATGATTACCAAAGGCGCTGTCGAGAACATCCTGGATATCTGCTCTACAGTGGAGAACGTAAAAGGTGAGGTACAGGATATCGGGCCGGTGCTGGATGATCTAAAACGCCGTTATCAGGAGCTCAGTACTACCGGCTACCGGACCCTCGGCCTGGCTTACAAACCGGCTGATGGATCTGCAGTTATCAACCAGGGTGACGAGAAGGACATGACCTTCCTCGGCTTCCTGGTTTTCCATGACCCGTTGAAAGAATCAATTGCCCAAACGGTGGACGAATTGAAGCGGGTGGGGGTGACACTCAAAATCATAACTGGTGACAACCGCTATGTGGCCGCCCACGCAGGCCAGGAAGTCGGTTTCTCAGCCTCCCGCATGCTGACCGGGCCTGAGATATCCCGTATGAGCCATGAAGCGCTCATCAGGAGGGTCAATGACATCGATATCTTTGCTCAGATCGAACCCAGCCAGAAGGAATATATAGTCTCGTCTCTGAAAATGGCGGGGAATGTCGTGGGTTTTATAGGGGATGGCATCAATGATGCCTCGGCCCTGCACGCCGCCGACGTCAGCATCTCGGTGGAAGGTGCCGTGGACGTGGCCAAGCAGGCCGCCGATATAGTGCTTCTGGAAAAAGACCTGAGCGTGCTTCGGGATGGCGTGCGCGAGGGCAGGAAAACCTTTGCCAACACACTGAAATACGTTTTTATGGCCACCAGCGCCAACTTCGGCAATATGTTCAGCATGGCTGGAGCATCTTTATTGATGTCCTTTCTGCCTCTGCTGCCCAAGCAGATACTGTTGACCAACTTCCTCACCGACCTGCCTGAGATGACTATAGCCAATGACAATGTAGATGAGGAGCTGATCGAATGGCCGAGGAAGTGGGACCTGGGGTTTATTCGCAATTTCATGATCACCTTCGGGCTGCTCAGCTCGGTATTCGATTTTGCCACGTTCGGGGTATTGCTGATCCTGCTAAAGGCCACACCCGAACAATTCCGCGCCGGTTGGTTTGTTGAGTCCGTAGTGTCGGCTGCGCTGATAGTGATGGTGGTCAGGACACGCAGGTTTTTCCTGAAGAGCAGGCCGGGCAGGGCCCTGTTGATCACAACCATTCTGGTGGTTTTGGCAGTTTTTATCCTGCCCTATACCGGGCTGGGCCTGCTGTTCGGGTTTGCGCCGCTACCCCTGTATTTTTTGGCCTTTGTGGGCCTGATCGTGATCGTATACGCCGGGTCGGCGGAAATAGCCAAGCGCATATTTTATCGCAAACTGGGTTTGGTGAAATGATGAAGCTTGCCCGTTGTATCAGGACTGGCTGATATCCAGTTGATCGCTGGTGGTAAAGACTTTGTACTGCATGCCCCCGTGCCGCTTGGAAAAATACATGGCGGCGTCTGATTTGCGCATCAGGGTATCCATGTCTTCGCCGTTGTCGGGATAAATGGCGATGCCTATACTGGTCGATATGTGCAGTTCAAAGCCGTTTACGCGTAGCGGTTCCTTGCAGGAATCGACTATTTTCTCTGCTATCAGGGTGGCGTCCTCGGGATAATGGATCTCCTGAAGCAAAAGCAGGAACTCGTCGCCGCCCAGGCGCGCAACGGTGTCACTGGAGCGGAGTATATCGGATAACCTGGTTCCCGCAGCCTTAAGCAATTGATCTCCCACGGCGTGCCCCATAGTATCGTTGACTTCCTTGAAATGGTCCAGGTCCAGCGACATAATTCCCAGCTTATAGTTATTGCGGTTAGCCTGCGCCAGCGCCACCTGAAAACGGTCGTTAAGCAAGATCCTGTTGGGCAACCCGGTCAGGTAATCGTGGGTTGCCATATCGGCCAGCTTCTGCTCCAGCATTTTACGCTCTGTAACGTCCCTGCTGACACAGCGGAAACCTACTGTTGCACCAGTTTTATCTTTCGAGACTGATATGGCTGCCTCGACGTAGCCGACGGTCCCATCCTTTTTTACCATGCGGTGTGCGTAGCCTTTGTTGGCTTCCCCGGACCTGTATACATTATTGAAGGCGGTAAACACCGGGTTGATGTCTTCCTCATAGGTAACCTGACGGAAATTCATCTGGGTAAGCTCTTCCATCGAATAGCCGGTATGTCGGGAGGTCGATTCATTAACGAACTGAAAATTGCCTGAGAGGTCTACTTCGTAGTAGGCATCCTCCATCTCCTCGAGTATGCTCCGGTACTTTTCCTCGGAAAGGAGCAGTGCCTCTTCAAGCATTTTACGCTCGGTCACATCCCGGGCGACCGACTTGAAGCCAATCACCTCGCCGCGCTCATTTCTACGCACATCGACGGAGCTTTCACACAAAATTGACTGGCCGTCTTTAATTGTTATCTTATGAGCGAAGCCGGTATTAGGTATCCCGCTTTTAAAAACCTCGTTGTAAGCCTGGAAAACCCGGTCGATCTCATCCGGAGGTGTAACTGCATGGTAATTTGTTCCAATTAATTGTTCCTTTGGGACGCCCAGGATATTGGCTGCCGCAGTATTGGCAAAGGTGTAGTTGCCCAGCAGGTCTACCTCGTAATAGCCGTCCTGCATTTGCTCGAGCATGGTCCGGTATTGTTCCTCGGAGCGCTGCACTTCCTGTTCAAGCCGGGTGCGCTCGGTGACATCACGGGAGAAACAGCTGAAGCCCCTGGCCTTTCCGTCTTCGTTCTTAAGCAAACGTATCGACGTTTCGATATATTTTCCGGTGCCATCCTTGGCAACAAACCTAGAGGAAAAGCCTCTATTGATCTGCCCCGTTCTGAAAACCTCGTTGAATTTTTTATAGATAGAATCCTGCAGCGCCGGATCGACGATCCGGCGGAAATTGCTCTTTAGGAGCTCTTCCTCCGAGTATCCGCCGAACTCGCAGTAGGCCTTATTGACATAGGTATAGCTTCCCTTGAGGTCGACCTCATAGTACAGGTCGGGCATCTGCTCCAGTACACTTCTGTATCTTTCCTCCGAGCGCCTGACGTCATCTTCCAGCTTTTTGCGTTCTGACACGTCGCGGCCCAGGCAGGAGAAGCCGATGGGGTGACCCTGCTTATCCTGTAACAGGCCGATGGACGATTCTCCAAACCCGATGGCGCGGTCCTTGCGTATGATTCTATGGGAGAAACCTGTATTCGGCTCGCCGGTCTCATATACGTGGTGGAAGGCGCTGAAAACCCTGTCGATCTCGTCTTCAGGCATGATAACCCGGTAATTCTTGCCGTCCAGCTCACCCTTCTCGTAGCCCAGGTTCTGGCAGGTAGCAGCATTCAGGAAGGTAAAATTGCCGGCCAGATCGACCTCGTAATAAGAATCGAGCATGCGGTCCAGCATGCTGCGGTATCGCTCTTCCGATACAGCCAGCGCCTCTTCCAGCGCCCTACGCTCAGTAATATCACGGCCCACGCAAAGAAAGCCATACGGTTCACCGCCGGGGCTTTTGAGCAATGAAATCGACGATTCCATGTAGAAGACTCTACCGTCTTTGCGGGTAACCTGGCTGACGGTATTGGTCTTGGATTTGCCTGTCCGCAAGACCTCAACGAATTCCTTCTTGCGGGCCTTGCGGTTTTCTTCAGAAAGAAACATGCTGGCGTTTTTACCGATAAGCTCCTCACGGGTGTATCCCAAGTCGCGGCATACCCCCTCATTGACAAAAATGTAGTTGCCATCCAGGTCGAGGCCGTAGCAGCCGTCGTGCATCTGTTCTAGTATGGTCCGGTAGCGCTCTTCGGAGGCGGCCAGCGCTTCCTCAAGAGCCTTGCGCTCGGTCATATTGCGCGCAACGCAAAGAAAGCCATAGGGTTGACCGCTCTGGGTTTTCATAAGGGAAACGGACTGTTCGACCCAACCCACTACTCCGTCTTTACGCCTTACCCTGTGAACGAGGCCGATACAGGGCTTGCCTGTCTGGAAAACCTCCAGGAATTTCTGGCGTGCCATCGCATTGTCTTCTTCAGGCACGAGCAGACTGGTGTTTTGTCCCAACAGTTCATCGGGCGAATATTGCATGCCGCGGCACATGGCATCATTAACAAAGATGTAGTTGCCTTTCAGGTCGACTTCGTAGCAGCCATCCTGCATCTGATCCAGTATGGCGCGGTGCCACTCTTCCGATTTGGCCAGCGCCTCCTCCAGCACCTTGCGCTGGTTGATATCCATGAAGCTGCCCATGGCCGCCCGCTGGCCCATGTATTCCATGGAAGTGATACGCTCCAGCACCCACACCACTTCACCGTTCTTTTTCAGGAACCTGTACTCGTAGGTATTGGCCTTGCTTTTTTTCTTTAATATCTTGCTGACTTTTTTCCTGATCATTTCCCGGTCGTCGGGGTGGATCAGGTTGAGGGACGGGGTGCCTACCAGCTCCTGCATGGTATAGCCGGACAGCTCCTCAAAAAATGGATTGACATAAATGAAATTTTTATCCTGAACCATGTAGATGCCGGCGCCTGTGTTATTGAGAAGCGCCTCGATAAGTGATGCCAGCCCGGAAAGATCGGACTGATAGTTTTTTAATTCTTCCCCCAGCGGGTCCGGTTGTATGGTCATGCCCTAAATACCTTGACTATCCCCCGAGTCTAATAATTGTATAAACCCCAAAACTGCGCCATAGATTGAACGGTCGGTCATTGCTCATCTATTTTATCATGCAGTCTCAGATTATACCATAGCCGTCAAGCTAAATAATAGTAGCCAGTTGACTTTAATTATATAATTAACAGCGCGTTTGAAGGGCTATATTTGAAATCAGGAGGATTACATGAACCTTGGAAGCCTGTCAGAAGACGGAATCAGGAAATTCGGCGAATTCCAGAGCTGCTATTTCGAGGGTAGGTGGTATACCAATGTCGAGATCAACTGCATGTCCAACCGGCTGGCCAACGCACTGAAGTCTCTGGGAATTGGCAAGGGCGACCGTGTGGTCACACAGCTTCCCAACTGCGTGGAAATATTTGCCGTGTTTAATGCCGTTTTTAAGATAGGGGCGGTCATTGTGCCGATGAACCCTATATTGCGGCCCGACCAGATGTCCTATATTTATAAAGATTGCGGTGCCAAGGCCACCGTTACCAGCTCCGATTACCTGCCCTGGATAGAGGCGGCACAACGGGAAGCTCCCCAACTAAAAAACATCATACTGGTGGATAAAGACGACGTTAAGGGCACCATTTATTTCAAGAAGCTGGTCTCCGATAATGCCGAAGGGCTGGAAATTTTGGATATGGATAACGACGACCTGGCGGCGCTGATCTATACTTCGGGCACTACGGGGAATCCCAAGGGCGTCATGCATACTCATTACTCCCTGTGGATAAATGCCGTTTCCTTTGCGGATTTCATATTTTTATCATCCCCGGTTACGTTAACCAATGTAAGGCGGGCCTTCAATGAGAAAAACTATCAAATAGAGGAGACCAGGGAGGTGGTAACCAGCGTGGATCGCAGCACCATGTTCCTGGCCGTATTGCCTCTGTCGCATTCCTACGGGTTGTCCTTTATGAGCCTGGGTGCACTGGTGGGGGGCAGGTCGGTGTTGTTGAAGTGGTGGAACCCGGTCGAGGCCCTTAAAACGATCCAGGATTTCCGCATAAAATATATGGCCCTGGTGCCGACCATGTTTGTTCAACTGCTGGACCATCCTGATTTCGATAAGTATGATATTTCGTCGCTGAAGTATTGTAATTCCGGGGCGGCGGCGCTGGATCGGGAGATTGCCGCCAAGTGGAAGGAGAGGACGGGCATATCCATTCACGAAGGCTGGGGTCTGACCGAATCAGGAGCCACCACAGCCGGCAATCCCACGACCCGCCAGCCAAAGATCGGCTCCATCGGCGTAAACATGCTCAGATGTAACCGCATGAAGGTTTTTGATATGGAAGACAGGGAATTACCCGCCGGTCAGATCGGCGAGATAGTGATAAAAGGCCCGGCCGTTATGCAAGGCTACTGGAACCTGCCCGAGGAGACAGCGGAGGCGCTGAAAAACGGCTGGCTGCATACAGGCGATATCGGATATATGGATGAAGATGGGTATTTCTATATAACCGATCGCAAAAAAGACCTCATTATCCGTGGCGGGGAGAACATATCTCCTAAAGAAGTCGAGTTAGCTATATGCGAGCATCCCAAAGTATTGGAAGCAGGCTGCGTAGGGGTTAAGGACAGGGTATACGGAGAGGAAGTCAGGGCCTTCGTGGTGCTCAAACAGGGGGAAAGGTGCAGCGAGGAGGAGATCATACAGCACTGTAAAAAACTCCTTCCAACTTTTAAGACCCCCAAACAAGTGCGCTTCGTCGACTCTCTGCCCAAAAACATACTGGGCAAATTACTGCGCATGGAACTGAGGAAAATGGAATAAAAGGGAGGTGAATATGCCTTTTCAACAGTGGATATTGATTTACGTGCCCACCTGGTTGATCGGCACTATCATGGTTGCGGTGGCGGTTGGGATGGCGGTGGGCGGCGTATTGCTGGTGCACCGTTTTGTGAAAGTAAACACGCTTAAAAGCCATCACGATATCGCAGGGCCGATCTTTGCCACCATAGGCGTTGTTTATGCTGTTATGCTCTCCTACGTCCTAATTATCGTAT
Organism: Dehalococcoidia bacterium; assembly: GCA_003142375.1. GTDB lineage: Bacteria > Chloroflexota > Dehalococcoidia > GIF9 > UBA5629 > UBA1162. Next base: position 50,119 of record PLME01000013.1, read on the forward strand.
GGCAAAATTTCGACAAGACTAACAACAATGTGGTGAAGGAAGCCAACCTGTACGCAGATATCTACCGCGACAGCAACGGGCTATCGGAGCCATTCAGGAGCCAGTTTATGGCCGCCAATACTAAATATATAGATGCCATCATTAACGATGAGTGGAAATTAATGGACCTCGGTCAGCGCAGCCTCGAAGTTCAGAAGGACTCCGACGAGGTCTGGAAGCTGGCCGGCAGCTTCCAGCCTAAGAACGAGACGGAGAAAATATTCTTTTCCGAGATTTTATCCAGGATGAACGATGCGGGTGAGTTAAGGAGGCAGCGCATACTGGATGCCCAGACCGGCATACATCCCATGCTCTGGTTCATTTTGCTGTTCGGAGGCATTATAACGGTTGTCTTCGCTTTCTTTTTCGGCTCCGAGAACCTGGTGGCCCAGCTTATTATGACCACGCTGCTGGCGGTATTAATCGTGCTGATCTTGTTCACTATCCTGATTATGGATTTCCCCTTCAGCGGGGATATGGCTGTTTCAGCCGATTCGCTTAAACAGGTGCTGCTGTATCTGAAGAACTAGTACCCCTTGTGGCTGGCTCGGGAACCGGCATATAAAAGCAGTCGGCGGTCATTTGCTATCTGCTGTGACAACGCCTAAAATATTTGATTGTGCGGCCGGCGGAAAAAACGCCGGTTCGAAGCTTATTAATAATCGTGTCAGATAAACAGAGTACTGCCAAAATAGTCAGGGGAGCTATAGTCATATCCCGTGAGCTATGCAAGGGATGCGAGCTCTGCATAAGCTTCTGCCCTAAAAAGGTTATATCTCAGTCCGACAAATTGAACGCTGCCGGTTATCTCAGTGCAGTTTTCTCGGATAACGGCCAGTGCACCGGCTGTGCCATATGCGCTATTGTGTGTCCCGAGGTGGCCATCGAGGTATACCGTGAGTAAAGTCTTCATGGACGGCAACAGCGCCATCGGCGAAGCCGCCATACGCGCAGGCTGCAGGTGCTATTTTGGCTATCCCATAACGCCCCAAAACGAGTTGACCGAATATATGGCCATGCACCTGAGCCGTAAAAAGGGTTGTGCCTTTGTGCAGGCGGAGAGCGAGCTGGCTGCCATCAATATGGTCTACGGGGCCAGCCTGGTAGGGGCCAGGGCCATGACCTCATCTTCCAGCCCGGGCATCAGCCTCAAGCAGGAGGGCATATCTTATCTGGCTGCCTGCGAACTGCCTGCCGTTATTGTCAACATGCAGCGTGGGGGTCCGGGGTTGGGCAGTATATCTGCTGCACAGTCGGACTATTTTCAGGCCACCAGAGGTGGCGGACACGGCGACTACCGCACCATCGTCCTGGGGCCGTCATCTGTTCAGGAATTGGCCGACCTGACCATGCGGGCCTTCGAGCTTGCCGATAAATATAAAATTCCAGTCATTATTTTAGGAGACGGGGTGTTGGGCCAGATGATGGAGCCGGTTGAATTCAAGAAGGAAGCGCCGGCCGAGCTTCCCATCAGGGAAAACTCGTTGCGCGGCGCTACAGGCAGGCCCAGCAAGATAGTAAAAACTTTCACGTCCAACCCCTCGGAGCTCGAGGAAATCAACTGGAGCCTGTTCAGGCGTTACACCCTGATAAAGAAACAGGAGACAACCTGCGAAACTTTTATGGTGGATGACGCCAGGCTGGTTGTCATTGCCTTCGGCATCGCTGCCAGGATAGCTAAAGGCGCCATCAAGACTGCGCGTGCCGAGGGTTTGAAGATCGGTCTGCTCAGGCCGATCACGCTGTGGCCGTTTCCCGAGGAGCAGGTTAAAGAAGTGGCTAAAACCACCGGGCAATTCCTGGTATTCGAGATGAATATGGGCCAGATGATCGAGGATGTGCAACTTGCACTGGCAGGCCAGGGCGAGGTCGCCTTCTACGGAAGGCCGGGCGGAGTGATACCGGCGCCCAGCGAAGTGGCGCGGGTGATTACCAGGCTGTATTACCAGAAAGGTTTGAAATAATGAAGCTCATTTACTCGCGGCCCAAATCCTTGAAAAAGGCTGTATTTCATTACTGCCCCGGCTGCGGGCACTCGGTGGCCCACCGGCTGATCTGCGAAGTCATCGATGAGATGGGTTTGCAGGAGAAGACCCTGGGGATACCGCCGCCCGGCTGTTCGGTCTTTGCTTATAACTATTTTGACGTGGATATGGCGGAATCGGCGCATGGCAGGGGAGCGGCGGTAGCGACCGGCGTCAAACGCGCTTACCCCGAGATAGTTGTCTTTACGTATCAGGGCGATGGCGACCTGGCCGGGATAGGGACGGCCGAAACCATCCATGCGGCCAACCGCGGCGAGAATATTACTACTATTTTTATCAATAACGCTGTATACGGCATGACCGGCGGGCAAATGGCGCCGACCACGCTGTGCGGCATGAAAACCACAACCACCCCCTACGGACGTGATCATCTGCTGGAAGGGCATCCTATCAAGATGAGCGAGATACTGGCTCTTCTGGAAGGTGTGGCATATATTGAAAGGGTGGCGGTGAACTCCCCTTCCAATATCCGGAAAACAAAAAAAGCCATCGCCAAGGCTTTTCAAATGCAGTTGGACAAGCGGGGATTTTCCATGGTGGAGATACTTTCACCCTGCCCGACCAACTGGAAAATGAGCTCTGTGCAGGCCTGGAAATGGGTTGATGAGGAGATGGCCAAAGTTTTTCCTCTGGGAGTCTTTAAAGATGTGACGGAGAAAAAGGATGCTGATTAAGACGCTGATCGCCGGTTTCGGCGGCCAGGGGGTGTTGTCCATGGGGCTGAACCTGGCTGAGGCGGCCATGCTCGAGGGGAAAAATGTTACCTATCTGCCTGCCTATGGGGCGGAGGTGCGTGGAGGCACTGCCAACTGTACGGTTGCCATCTCCGATGATGAAATAGCTTCTCCCGTAGCATCGTCACCCGAGTTTGTAGTCGCCATGAACCAGCCGTCGGCTGTTAAATTCCAGCACCATATCCAGTCGGGCGGGCTCTTCTTCCTGAACTCTTCCCTGGTGGAAGTTGAGATACTCAGAGGCGATATCGAGATCGTGCGGGTAGCCGCCAATAAGATCGCAGAGGAGCTGGGCAGCCCCAAAGCAGCCAATATGGTTATGCTGGGCGCCCTTACCAGGAAAAGCGGGCTGGTGGAACTGGCAAGCATGATCGAGACCCTGAAGCGCATTATGGGCGCCAAGAAGAAGCTGGTAGATGTAAATGAAAAGGCCCTGAAGACAGGGTATGACTTATTTTGATTTGTTTTTAGGGGGTAACCATGTGCGTAAAACAAGTATCCGTAATTCTGGAAAACGTACCTGGTGCGTTTCTGTCGGTCGGTGAGTGCCTTGCGAGGGAAAATATCAATATACGCGCCATTTCGGTGGCCGATACTTCTCAGACCAGTACGGTCAGGTTTGTGACTGACAACCCCCAGAAAACATTGAGTGTCCTGAAAAGCAACGGTTATAACACACTGGAAAATGATGTTATCGCCGTAGAGATCCCGGACCACCCCGGCGCTCTGCGCGCTGTCCTCAAGCCGCTTAAGGAGTTGAATATCAATGTGCTTTACTTCTATACCTATCTCGGACGTGGAGAAAGCGGCCAACCGATTGTAATCATAGGAGTGGACAGGACGGGAGATGCCGTCGAGGCCTTGAAAAAGAACTGGGTACATACCTTCGGCAATGAGATATATTCGCTGTAGAGGAGGGGTGTTATGAATGAATTGGTAAATATGCTGGTCAGTCAACTGGGGGGTAAGTGAGGGGCAGGCGCAGGGTGGGGCCGGCTGGATTCTTAACCTTGCCAAGCAACAGCTTGGCCACGCCGATTTTGCTAAGATTGCGCAATCTACGCCGGGAGTCGGCGACCTGATTAAAGCTGCTCCCCAGCAGGAAAGTGGTGGTGGGGGCCTAATGGGCATGGTAGGGAGCTTGGCTTCATCGCTGGGTGGGGGCAATTCCGAGCTGGGCCAGCTTGCCGGGCTGGTGGGCGGATTTGAAAAACTGGGACTGAAACCGGAGATGCTCAGACAATTCTTTCCCATCATTTTGACCTTCGTCGAGAATAAAGGTGGGGGAGAGGCGGTGGATTTGCTCAAGAAAGTTTTGGGCGGTGCACAGCAGTAGCTTTAAAACTCAGCTAATTTATATTAAATAGCTGTCGAATTGACGCCGGGGGATTTGAGAAGCACGGCGCCCAGAGGGGGCAGTGTCAGGTTAAGCGAATTCGGCCTGCCGTGAAATGGAATCGCTTCGGCCTCCAGTCCGCCCAGATTGCCATAACCGCTTCCGCCATAATCATGGGCATCGCTGTTCAATACTTCTTGCCAGTAGCCGCCCCGCGGAACGCCTATACGGTAACCAATATGCGGCGCCGGAGTGAAATTGCAAACGATCAGCATGACATCACCGCTAAAACGGCCTCTGCGCAGATAGCTGACTACGCTGTGCAGCGAATCATTGCAGTCGATCCATTCGAAGCCGCTTGATTCGAAATCCAGCTCATAAAGCGCCGGTTCATTTCGATATAAGCGCGCCAGGTCCTGTATCAGTTTCTGTAAGCCGCTGTGCGGCCTGTATTGAAGCAGGTGCCAGTCGAGGCTGGTCTCATGGTTCCACTCATTCCATTGCCCTATTTCATCGCCCATGAACAACAGCTTCTTACCGGGCTGAGTGAACATATAGGAGAAGAGCAGGCGGAGGTTGGCGAATTTTTGCCATGAGTCCCCAGGCATTTTGCCTGTCAACGAGCTCTTGCCGTGAACAACCTCATCGTGAGACAGTGAGAGCACAAAGTTCTCGGTGAAGGCGTAAAGCATGCGGAAGGTGAGACGGTCGTGATGAAATTTCCGGTGAATGGGGTTTTTGCTCATATAGTCCAGCATGTCGTGCATCCAACCCATATCCCATTTCATGCCGAAGCCCAGCCCGCCCAGGTAAGTGGGGCGGCTGACCATCGGCCAGTCTGTAGATTCCTCAGCAATAGTCTGAACCTCGGGGTAGTTCCGATAAACCTCTTCATTGAAGCGGCGCAGCAGGGAAATAGCCTGCAGGTTTTCGCGTCCGCCGAACTCGTTCGGCACCCATTCGCCTTTTTTGCGTGAGTAATCTAGATACAGCATCGAGGCGACCCCATCGACGCGTAGGCCGTCCAGGTGGTATTTATCCAGCCAGAATATGGCGCTGCTGAGCAGGAAGCTGCGTACTTCATGGCGACCGTAATTGAAGATATAGCTCTTCCAGTCGGGGTGGAACCCCTTTCTGGCATCCTCATGTTCATACAGGTGGGTACCATCGAAGAAGCCCAGCCCGTGCTCGTCGGCAGGGAAGTGGGAAGGCACCCAGTCAAGTATGACGCCGATATTATGCTGATGCAGATAGTCGATGAGGTACATAAAGTCCTGAGGCGTGCCGTAGCGGCTGGTCGGTGCAAAGTACCCGGTGACCTGGTAACCCCAGGACCCGTAGAAGGGATGCTCCATGACCGGCATAATCTCAATATGCGTGAATTCCATGTTGTTGACATAATCAGCCAGTTTGTGCGCCATTTCCCGGTAGGTTAGCCAGCGGTTGTTATCCTCGGGCACCCTCATCCACGAACCGAGGTGGACCTCGTATATGCTTATGGGCCCGGTTAGCGCATTCCGGCTTTTGCGCTCGTTCATCCAGGAAGAGTCATCCCAATCATAGGAGAGATCCCAGATGACGGAAGCTGTTTTAGGCGGCAGTTCGCTGTGGAAGGCGAAGGGGTCGGCCTTGTTCACCTCGAACCGGCCAACATTCGAAGCGATATGATATTTGTAAAGCATGCCGCTAAGTACGCCGGGGATAAAACCTTCCCATATACCGGAGCCCTGGCGGGGCTTTAGTTCGACACCCCGTTTATCCCAGCCGTTGAAATCGCCGGACACGCTTACGCGGCGGGCATTGGGCGCCCATACGGCAAAATAAGTGCCGGCCTGCCCGTCGATTGAGAGAGGATGCGCGCCCAGCCTTTCATACAGGCGGATATGGCTGCCTTCGTTGAAAAGGTACAGGTCATCGTCACTTAGCAGGCTGAAGTTGTCCCGGTTTGTATCCGCCATCTGCATCATTCAGGGAATCTGAAGCCGCGCTCTTTGAAAAGGGTGACGCAGGCATCAACCACCTTTTCGTCGTACAGGACTCCCCTGTTCATGGTTATTTCTTCGAGGGCTTTATCGACTCCCAGGGCAGGCCGGTAAGGCCGGTGGGATGTCATAGCCTCAACCACATCGGCGACAGCCAGTATCCTTGCCTCGGGTATAATCTCGTCACCCTTGATGCCCTTGGGGTAGCCGGAGCCATCCAGCCTCTCGTGGTGCTGGATGATGATGCGGCAGACAGGCCAGGGGAACTTAATGGCCTTAACGATATCATAGCTGGCGGAGGCGTGGGTTTTAGCCAGGCCCCTTTCCAGTTCCGACAGCTTGCCCGGCTTGCTCAATATTTCGGACGGCACATATACCTTACCAACATCATGCAGCAGGCCGGCCACCCGCAGCGCCTTTATCTGGTCTTCGGCCAGTCCCAGCTCGACTGCTATAGCGATGGCCAACTGGGTAACCATCTTCTGATGGCCCGCAGTATAGGGGTCACGCAGTTCGCTCATCATGGCGATCGCTTCTATGGTGCCTTCAAGGGTGGAGTTGATCTTTTCCAGCGCTCTGTTGCGCTCGGTGACATCTTCAGCAACACTATAAACGCCGACTATATTTTTATTCACTACCACCGACAAATTGGAAACGTTCAGATTACGTTTTTCACCGCTTTTAGTAATGATAGTGACTTCATAGTTCTGCGATTCTCCCGCCGCGGCCTTGATAAAATGGGCCCGTGCTCTTTTTAAGTCCTCAGCGACAATGAACTGCTCCGGCCGCATGGCAAGCATATCTTCCTTGGTATAGCCGGTCAGTTTACAGGTAGCATCGTTTACGCTGATAAAAGCCCCGTTCAAATCCTGCAGGTAGACTGCAACGGGATTATATTCGAAGAGGGAGCGGTAGCGCTGTTCGCTGTCCTGCATTGCCGCCTCAGCCTTTTTACGCTCCGTAATATCATGTTCAACGCTGAGAAGTAGCTCCTCCCCCTCGAACTCAATTATTCTGGTATTCACTTCTATGTTCATGATTGAGCCGTCTTTGCGGTATTGGGCGCCCTCGAAAATTGCCCACCCCTTCTCCCTGATTTCCTGTTTGCGCTGCTCTAACAGACCGGCATATTCAGGGATCACGAGATCGTCAAGTTTCATTGCCATCAGCTCTTCCTTGGTGTAGCCCTTGGTCTTATAGGCCGCTTCGTTGACATATTTGAAATTGCCATTGAAATCGTGCATAAAAATGGAATCGGTGGAGGTGTCCAGAAGTAGGGCTCTGAGCTTCAATTCCTCCTGGGCTTTTCTGTGTAGGGTGACGTCGCGGCTTATCCCGCGGAATCCGGTGACTTCACCCAGGCTATTTTTTATGGGGTAGACGGAGTCCTCGACATAGACACGGGAGCCGTCCTTTCTGATATTTGTAAGGGGCAGCCACAATACAGGCTGGCCTGTCCGGTAGATTTCGATGAATGTTTCGCGAACCCTGGATTGATCTTCAGCCGGTGTGTATTGCTTGTAGCTCAGGTCCTTTAGTTCCTCCCTGGTATAGCCCAACTGGCGGCAGAGGGCATCATTAAAAAACACATAGTTGCCCTTTAAATCCAGCTCATAATAGACCTCATCCATTTCTTCCAGGATTGTGCGGTATTTCTCCTCGCTCTCTCTCAGCGCATCCTCGCTTTCCTTGCGGCCTGTGACATCACGGATTATGCCCCGCAGCCCGATGATCTCACCCTTATCATTTTTTAGTGGATATATCGAATCCTCGACATAAATCCTTGTTCCATCCTTTCTTATAAAGGTCAGGGGTTGCCATGGCTGCGGGTTGCCCGTCCGGAAGACTTCCGAAAATACGGCAACGGTATTGCCAAGTTCCTCGGGGGCGACATATGCCTTATAATTCAGGCCCAATAGCTCTTCCCTGCTGTAACCCAGACGCCCCAGGGCTTCGTTAAAAAAGGTGAAATTGCCTTTTGAGTCTACCTCATAGTAAGCTTCCTCCATTCCCTCCAGGATAGTGCGGTATTTTTCCTCGCTTTGCCGCAGCGCATCCTCGGCCAGCTTGCGGGCGGTGACGTCGCTGGAGAAATATAAGAAAGCGGGCTGGTTTTCCCATGTGATGGCGACGCCGCTGGTCTCTATCCAGACTATGCGTCCGTCCTCCATCATAAATCTGAATTGATAGGTGCCCTGGACCGGTTCGCCGCGCACCCGTTGCCGGTAACGGTCGAGAGTAGCTTCTAAATCTTCAGAATATATCAATTCCTTGACATGCTTGCCAATCAGTTTTTCAACAGGTGTGCCCATGATTTCAGCAAATTTGGGATTGGTGAATTTAATGATTCCGTCCTGAAGTACATGTATGCCTTCATTGGCGCTTTCAATCAGCAGCCTGTACTTCTCCTCGCTTTCCTGAAGGGCCTCCTCAGCCAGCCTGCGGGAAGTAATATCGTTGGCAAAATACAGGAAGGCCGGCCGGCCTTCCCACTCGATCGGAACAGCGCTTAGCTCCACCCAGATCAGGCGGTTGTCTTTGGTGGCAAACCTGTAAGATGCGATGTCGTTGAGCAACTCCCCGCTCATCCTGCGTTGATGGCGCTCTTCCATCAGTTCCCTGTCCAGGGCGTGCACCAGCTCATATGCAGGTTTGCCTATAAGCTCGGCAACCGAATAGCCCGTGATTTCCGCAAACCTCTTGTTGGTATACTTAATTATCCTGTCCTGGACGACATGTATGCCTTCCAGGGCGCTTTCAACCAGCTGCCTATACTTCTCCTCGCTCTGCCGCAGGGCATCTTCAGCCAGTTTGCGCTCAGTTATATTGTTTACGAAGTTGAGCGTGGCGGGCTTGCCTTCCCACTCAATCACGACGCCCCTCAGTTGCGCCCATATTACCTTTCCTTCCTTGGTAAGGACCCTGAAGGAATAATCTTCCACCGGTTCTCCCCTCAGCCGGCGTGCATATCTTTCAGCCACCATTGGCCTGTCGTCGGGATGAATGATATCCAGGATGGGAATCTCGAAAAGTTCTTCCCTGGTATAACCCAATTCGCCGGCTGACAGGCGGTTGGTGAATTTTACCTTCCCGTCCTGGAGTATGATTACGGCTTCGACGGCATTCTCCACCACCGTCCTGTACTTTTGCTCGCTTTCTTTGAGAGCAGATTCGAGGCTCACGCGGTCTGTAATATCGGTCTGCAATGTAAGCGAAGCCGGCCTGCCCTCCCAGGTAATATCGGTTGAATGTGCTTCAACCCACCGGATATTCCCTGCTTTGTCGATCGCCCGGAAAATATCTTCACCGCGGACGTCTTCTCCATGCATCCTGGCCAGGTGTTTCTCCAGCAGTATTTGGAGGTCGTCAGTGTGGACCAACTCCGCCATCGATTTGCCGATCATTTCATCTCTGTGGTACCCGGTTGCCCTGGATATGCCCTCCTTGGCAAATTTACAGATTCCGTCTTGAAATACATAAATTTCCTCGGCTGCATTATCCACGAGCATGCGGTAGCGTTCCTCGCTTTGCTCCAGGGCTTTTTCCGCCTTATTTTGCAGCGTCATATCCCTGCCGAAGAAGGAGACGCCGGTTATCTGACCGGAGGGTGAGGATATGGGATTGACGGAAATCTGCAGGTCGACAGGCCCGTTTTCCAACTCGTAGTGCCGCTCGAAAGTAAAGTGCTGGCCCTGAAAACCCTGCCTGGAAATATCCACCCATGATTCCCGGCTTTCCTCCGGGATGCCGGCAAATATCTGCTCACCCTCCCTTAAATCGACGCCATAGGCGATTAGAAACAGCTCCCTGGCCGCATTATTGGCAGTTATCAGGCGGAAGGAGGCGTCCACCGACCAGATTGAGTCCCGGGTATTTTCCATTATGGCCGTGATACGCGATTCGCTTTCCTGTATGGCTTTATAGGATAGAAAACGATCGGTTATATCGTCGAAGGTCGTGAAAACCCGGTAGGGTTTATCCTCATTTTCCTTGAACTGGGGCTCGGCGCTGATATTAGTCCAGTGGAAGATATCGTCAACCGGGTTAAAAACACCGATGACCACTTCCTGTACCGTTTTGCCGGTTTTTAGCGCCACTGTTGCCGGATGCATATCACCCGGTAGATCAGTACCATCCTCGCGGATATACTTCCAACCCGGATCGTAAGCTGTCCTGCCGATCATCTGTTCCCTGCTGAGCCCGAGGATCCGTTCGGCAGCCGGGTTGGCGGATATTACCAATCCCCGGGCGTCGTAATAGATCACGCCCTGAGCCATCGTCTCGAATAATAAGCGGTATTGCTCTTCGCTGTTGCGCAGGGCTTCCTCGGTCTTCTTGCGCTCTATAATCTCTTCCTCTAGGTCCACCATTTTGGCCTCGAGTTTTTGCATAAGGTTGACGCTGACCAGCTTTTCGGCGTCACCGTTTTTCCTCTCCTTTGGCGGCCTGCCCCTCTTTTTGGGTGCGGGCTTGCGGCTTAATATTTCTTCAAGTATCTTGACAAAATCATCGGGTTGGACCGGTTTACGTATGAAGGCCTGCACCCCCAGCTTTAAAGCTAGCTCCTCGTCTTTGGCATCCAGAAAGGCCCCGGTAACGAAAGCAAAGGGGATGTTGCGCAGTTTGATGTCAGACTTGCATTCCTGAAGAAGGTGAAAGCCATCCATAACAGGCATAAGTATATCAGAAACGATGATATCTACAGGGTCGCCGTGCAGCTTATGCAGGGCATCCTGACCGTTCTCAGCGGTAATGACCTGGAACCCCTTGCGTTCCAGGATAATCTTGAAGAGGTTCAGGTTATTGGAGTTGTCATCTACTATCAGGGCTTTCATAGTATCAATCTCGTACAGCGCGTCATAGGAGCGGGTAAATCAGCTCATCCATATTTCAACAACAATTGAACGCATCGAATATATTCTTCAATTTATTATGTAGCGTGTCAAGTTACCGACAATATCAGATTTTTGAAACTAAAGGATAATAATTGGGGTGTTTCCGGTGGCAGAGTTACGTTGTGTTATAATTGTTCTGCACGTAACTTAGCTATGAAAATAAGGTACCTCAGTGAACCTGATTTGGTCAACCCGGTGATGATCGCCAGCTGGCCCGGCATCGGCAATATCGGCCTGATTGCTGTCGACACCCTGCGGCGCTCCCTGAATACCGAACAGTTTGCCTATATAGAACCCTGGGACTTTTTCTATCCCAATAAGGCTGTTATCCGCGACGGGCAGTTGTTGGATTTAACGTTCCCGTCGAGCGCCTTCTATTTTAAAAAGACAGGCCGTAATGACCTGATATTCTTCATCGGCGAGGAACAGCCTGCCGATGGCGGCCGCGTGTATGCAGAGGGAAACAAAGCCTATGCCATGGCCAATCTGGTGCTGAACGTTGCCCAGAGGTTTGACTGTCATCGTATCTACACTTCGGGAGCAGCGGTTGCGCCCATCCACCATACGATGAGGTCCGGGGTGTGGGCCGTACCCAACTCGGACAATATTCTGGACGAATTGAAAAAGTACAGCAATGTATTGCTGATGTCGGATGTCGAGGGCAGGGAGGGAAGCGGTAACATCACGGGTTTGAACGGACTGTTGTTGGGAGTGGCCAACAGGCGGGGTATTGAAGCTGTCTGCCTGATGGGTGAAATACCCATTTATCTTCAGGGTTTTCCTTTCCCGTATCCTAAGGCCTCAAAATCCGTTATAGAGGTGCTGTCTGCGGCTCTCAATATTACAGCAGAAATGGATACAATCAACCAGTTGTCTCTCCAAAGTGAACAGGAGCTATCTGACCTTTACGAGAAGTTACCGGCTGAGATAAGGGATCAGCTCGACCGTCTTAAACAGGTCAGCGCCTCTGTTTCAGAAGGTATGGGCGCCATTACCGAAGAGGATAAGAAAAAAATACTCGAAGATATAGACAAGTTTTTCAAACGTGGTGGGGAGCAGCATTGAGTATGGAACCGGTTTACAGGATATACGGTGAGCCCGGCCTTAAGAAGTCTGTTTTAATAGCAGGTTGGGCCGAGGACGCGGGTCATTTGGGTGTGCAAACCCTGGACTATATTATGCATGATTTGGGTAGCAGGGAATTTGGTGAGATAAGGCCGGAAGACTTTTTTACTATGGCCGGCGTCAATGTGGAAGATGATGTGGCAGTATTTCCCTGCAGCAAATTTTATGTCACCGGCGACCGCAAGCTGGTTATCTTTAAAAGCAGCATGCCGCGCGGCGACTGGTATAGGTTTCTAAACGCCGTGCTGGATATCGCACAAAAGCACTGCGGGGTGAAGGAAATATATACGGTCGGCGCCATGCTGTCATCCGCTGCACACACTATGCCGCGGCTGCTTATGCCGATCGTCAACTCTAAACCAATGAAGGCGGAGCTGGCGCCGTTCAATGTGGTGGATAATACGGATTATGAAACTCCCATCGGTCAGAAGCCGACCCTCAGCTCCTACCTGTCATGGCTGGCCGGACAGCGGGGGATAAATGCCGCCAACCTGTGGGTGCCCGTCCCGTTTTATCTCCTCACACTGGATGATCCGCGGGCGGTTAAGCGACTGGTCTATTTTTTTAACAGCAAATTCGACCTGGGCATCAACTTCACCGCACTGGATGCGGAGATAGCCGAACAGAACCGCAGGATCGCCCAATTGTTCAACGAGAAGCCCGAGATAGAAGGCTTCATGCGCAAGTTGGAGGTAGGGGAAGGGCTGGATACGGATGAAGCCGAAAAGCTGACGCAGACAGTGGCTGAGGTTTTCAGGAGAAAGCCGGGGCCGCAGCAGTAATTCTGGTATAATCAGATGCTTATCCCAACAACCTTAAAGGAGGTTTTCCTATGGCCCTCGGTTATATAAAAGAAGGCAAAATAGCTGTAATAACCCTCAACCGCCCTGAAGCGCTCAATTCATTCGATCCCGAACAGTTAGACCAGTTCAATAAGGCCCTTTATGACTTCAATGAGGATGAGAACCTGTGGGTCGCCATTGTGACAGCCGCAGGCGAGAGGGCTTTTTCCGTTGGCGCAGATATCAAAACAACGCTCCCCAGGATCCAGAACAGCGCCCAACGCGGTGAGATGCCGGCACCTGCCATCTGCGAGGATATGCAGATATGGAAACCGATAATCGCCGCCATTAACGGCGCCTGCCTGGGAGGCGGTTTCGAGGTAGCCCTGGCCTGTGATATCAGGATAGCAGCCGAGAATGCCACCTTCGGCTTCCCCGAGATCAACCTGGGTCTTATACCCGGCTGGGGCGGCACTCAAAGACTGCCGCGTGCCATCCCGCTGGCCAAAGCTGCTGAGATGCTGACATCCGGACGACCGATAGACGCCAACGAGGCTTACCGCATCGGGCTTGTCAATAAGGTTGTCCCGGCCGCCGAGCTGATGGCCGAGGCGAGAAAAATGGCCGAAACCCTGCTTAAGCCCGCGCCGCTTGCGGCCAGGGCAGCTAAACAGGCCATGATGCAAGGCCTGAATACCACCCTGCTTAACGGGCTGGAGATCGAATACCAGCTGGAAAAATATGTCACTAAATCCGAGGATTTCAAAGAGGGCCGGCAGGCTTTCATCGAAAAACGCAAAGCGGATTTTAAAGCAAAATAAAATTTATTAAGGAGAAAAGCCATGGCATTTAAGAAGATCGGCGTAGTCGGCTGCGGCCTGATGGGCAGGGGCATAGTCGAGGTGAGCGCAAAGACGGGGTATGACGTGGTGGTCTCAGAAATAAATAAAGAGCTGCTGGACAAGGGTATGGCGGCTATCAATCAATCGGTTGCCAAAGCCGTTGAGAAGGGCAAGATGACCGAGGATGATAAAAATAAAGCCTTGAGCAAAATCAGGGGCACCACAGATATGAAGGACTTCAAGGACTGCGATCTGGTGGTTGAAGCTGCCATCGAGAACCTTGAGCTGAAAAAGAAGATATTCCTGGACCTGGACAGGATCTGCCGTCCCGACGCCGTTTTAAGCACCAATACCTCCTGCCTGTCGGTAATGGACGTTGCGGCCGTGACCAAGAGGCCTGATAAGGTCCTGGGCTGCCACTTCTTCAATCCGGTGCCCGTCATGAAGCTGCTCGAGCTTGTAAAGACCATAACTACGGCCAAAGAGACTCTGGACGCCGCCGTCGAATGGGGCAAATCGCTGGGGAAGACCGTGATAGTTGCCCCCGACCGGCCGGGATTCATCGTCAACCGCTCTTTTATGCCTTATATGATTGAAGCCTTCGAAATGTATGAGCAGGGGGTTGCCAGCCGCGAGGATATCGATACCGGCGTACAATTGGGGTTGAACCATCCCATGGGGCCGCTGACCCTGGCGGATATGGTCGGCCTGGACACGCTGCTCTTTGTAACTGATGCGATTTATGCCGAGACCAAGAACCCCAAGTTTATCGCCCCGGTGCTCTTACGCAAGATGGTCACGGCCGGACATCTGGGCCGCAAGACAGGCAAGGGATTTTACGACTATAAATAAGGGCTTTTCGCCCTTTATATTCAGCCCGGTTTAGCCCTTACCTGTAAACAGGTTCCTGGGGTTATCTACCATCATGGTCTTGATCTGGCCGTCGCTGACCCCACTCTGCTTAAGCGCGGGCACAATATCCCTTGAAACGTGGTCTATCCGCCAGTCCTTGAATAGTTCCATGGCTTGCTCTGGAACATCCATTGGGCGTCCCAGCCAGAAGTTTACCGTGTCATGCGAAAGCATGATCTTGGAGGCGTAGCCCTCCTTGCAGAGGGCGGCGATATTCTGGACGTGTATTTCATCAGGGATGCCGTACAGGATGGAGAGCCCCAGCCGGTCGAAGCCGATGCTGACGCCTTTAGCCAGGATGGCTTTCAAATAGCCGATCTCTTTGGAGTTGCTGACATGACCGATCAGGACCTTTTTCGGGTCTGCTCCCTGGCTGAGGAGGAATTCGGCCTGCTCCGGCCCTCCGGTCGGCCCCTCGGTGTGAGTGATGATAGGAACTCCTGTAGCTTTCTGCGCGGCGGCTGCCGCCTTGTGGACATCCTTCTCATAATCGGTCATAACCGGGCTGGAGCCCACCTTGATGGCCCCGGCCTTGACGCCGGTCACGCCTATGCCCTCAGAAATCTCCTTGATAAAAAGGTCGGCCATCATGCGCGAGATATCCGTGCCCCATACCTTCCTGCCCGCCCAGTATACGGGCGACCCTTCTTTCTCGGTGTAGAGGCCTGTTGTGCAGATTATGTTGATGCCGGTCCTGCTGGAAAGTTCTTTATATAACAGAGGGTCGCGTCCGCCTGTGTCATTAGGAGTGGGATCTATAACGGTCTGGACGCCGATCTCTTTCAGGGTGGCGCAGGCGGCCAGGCCGGCCTGCAGGACTGCTTCGGGGTCATACGGGGCTATCGTAACGTCGGCAAACCAACCCGGGTACGCGAAGCAGAAATGCTCGTGGACAAGGGTAGTGCCCATTTTATCTGGAGAGAGCGGTCCCATTGCTGAATTGATCATTTGTTTGATGACCTCCTGGAGAATTAATTGATCTTCTTACTGCCTTCTCTGCGAAACACTTGCCGGCCTATGCCGCCAACCGTGTCCGCACAGGGGATGCATACTTAATGTCTATTTATATTGTTCTTTACAGAAGCGGTTTCTGTAGATCGAACGGTTGTTCTAAATGTAAAGCTCAATATATCACTAGAATATTTGTTTGTCAACAGGAATTTTGAGCTAAAAATACAAATGTAACCGGAGGTTAATGTATAATAGGGATGACATAACATAATGGCAATTAAATCAGGTCATTTCCGAGGTAAGTAAATGGGAGATAAACCACAAAAGTCCCGCAAGAAAAATGCGGCCCCCGGTTTGAGCGTGAAGCGCATAGCCAAAATCGCTGCTTCGTTATTTTTCGAAAAAGGTTATTCGCAGACCACCATGCGTGAGATCGGCAGGGCCTGCAATATAAGTCCGGGTCATCTTTATTACTATATTAAATCGAAGGAAGAGTTCCCTATTCTCTTCGGTGAGATACGCTTGACCGATATAGCGCAGTGGGAAAAGAAGGTCCGTGCAGCTATGCCGGATTTGGAACCGGAGGAGTGCTTGCGCAAGGCTGTCAGGGAATATGTCTACTCGGTGCACAAACGGCGCAAGATGATGCTTTTCTGGTACAGCGTCGCCCGCTATTTGAAAAGGGAGCAGTTGACCGGGATGTATGAGATAGAGAACAGGGTGATAAACGTATTCAGGGAAATAATAGAAAAAGGCTGCCGCAAAGGCGAGTTCAACGCCAGCGACCCTTTTTTAACTGCGTTTCATGTCGAGCTGGTGTGTCAGACATGGGCGCTGAAACGCTATTATCTTTATAAGCGCTATACCATAGATCAGTTTGCAGATATTTGTGAGCAGCAGGCTATTTTAATGGCGCGCGGCTATCCTTCTACAAAACGGCGCAGCAGCACAAAATCGCTATAATTTCTACAGCATGAAAATACAGAAGGCACGTGAGCTGGGATTTTGTTTCGGTGTGCGGCGCGCCCTCAGGATAATCGAGGGCTCGGCGGATGGAAAGGTCAAGATCAGCACCCTCGGTCCGATAGTGCATAATAAAACCGTAGTGGCGCGTCTCAAGGGACTGGGTGTGGATGCCGTGGATAGTGTGGAGGACCTTAAGGGAGGGGTAATCGCCATATCGTCTCACGGCGTTTCACCGGAGGTACAGGAAAAAATCCAGGCCAGGGGCGCCGCTGTAATAGATACCACCTGCCCTATCGTGCGCAGCGCACAAAAGGCAGCCCAGCGCCTGGCCAGGGCCGGCTTCGGCGTCATTATCTACGGCGAAGCCAAACACCCCGAGGTGAGGGGTTTGCTGGGATGGGCTGGTGAGAAGGCTGTAGCCTCGATGGATGCCGATGCAATCCCCCTTGAGGGATTGCCGGGGCGCATTGGCATACTGGCCCAGACCACCCAGAGCCGTGCCGAATTCACGGAGTTTCTGAGCAAATTGACCGGCAGGCTGCTGCCCCAGACCAAGGAGATCAGGGTGATCAACACGCTGTGCCAGGAGACGCAGAAAAGGCAGTCCGCCGCCGAGGATATCGCAGGGACCAGTGACCTGATGATTGTGGTCGGCGGGCATAACAGCGCCAATACGCGCAGGCTGGCGAATGTTTGCTCCCGCATCGTCGAAACGCACCACATTGAGAATGCCGATGAAATAAACACCGTATGGTTGAAGGGTAAAAAGGCAGTGGGTATTACGGCAGGCGCCTCGACTCCTGATGAGGCCATCGAGCAGGTCATCGTAAAAATACGTTCCGTTATTGCCGGTTAAGCTGGCAACCTCCCCGCCCTTTGTGACCTGACTAAATCAGGCCGCCGCATTATAATCAAAGTGTAAGATGAAAAAGGTTTCATCGTTTGGCCGCGTCTTAATTATTTGTGTGCCGGTGCTGGTGGCTGTTGCGCTGGCGTTTTCCTGTTCCGGGCCGCGGCCAGAGGCAACGGAAAACAGCACCTATACCATTAACATTAACTCGGAAAGCGTTGGGACCCAGTTCGGGCCTGCTCAGTACCAGATCGGGCTGGCCTATTTAAGCCAGGGCAACTACCAGGAAGCTCTCAAGGCCTTCAACTCTGCAATCAATAATGGTTATTCCGCAGGCGACGTGCATTTCGCCCGCGCCCAGGCCTATGCCGGGTTGGGGCTTTACTCCGGCGCCATCGGCGACGCCAGCATCTGCATAGATATTGACCCCAACCTTGCGGCGGCCTATGAACTGCGTGGTGTCTCTTATCTGAACAGCGGTGAATACGCAAAGGCGATAACGGATTTCACCAAGGTATTAGCGCTCGATTCATCGTCGAAAGAGGCATATTTCAACCGGGGCATGGCTTTGAGAAGCATGGGCGAGTTCGATAATGCCATCATCGATTTTAAAAGGGCTATTGGCCTGGACCCGGCATATTTAACGGCCGTTATGTGGCTGGGCAGGACTTATTCTGCGCTGACCGATTATTCATCGGCCATCGAGCAATTTTCCCGTGCTATAGATCTCGACCCGGTCGAAGCGGCTGTCGCCTATAATGACCGGGCGGTATGCGAGGGCAGGAACGGCCGGCTGGATGACGCCCTGGCCGATCTTAGTATCCTGGCCGGGTTACATCCCTCTTTCTATATGGCTTTCTACAATCGTGGCGCGGTATACATGAAAATGAATAAGTCCGGTCCGTCTATCGTGGACCTGGATACCTATCTCTGCCTGGACATCACGGATAAATTCGGATGCCGGGACCTGGCGGATAACTGGCGCGGCTATTACCCTGGGTACTATATCAACAACGATGAGAATAAAGCTTTAAACGATCTGGCCACAGGTATATGCAACGGCATATTGGCGCAAAACGTCGTTCAAAAGGACCTTTCCTTTACCGCGGGTGCGCTTTATTTTCCGGGAGAGCGCTCTGATTTTGGCGGTGCAGCTTTTCGCATGCATCGCCGGTGGTGAATCAGCCGAGCTGACCGGAGAGCAGGCGTCCGCCGACGATATGAAGGTGGATGTGGGGAATTTCCTGCGTGCCGTCCGGGCCGCAGTTTATGGCCAGCCGGTAACCCTTCACAGCAATCCCCTCCTTTTCAGCAATCTGTTTGGCTATCAACAGCATCTTGCCGGCCAGAGCCCTGTCAGCTTCCGTCAGGTCGTTTACTGACGGTATATGTTTTCTGGTGATGATGACATCATGTACCGGTGCCTGGGGATGTATGTCGCGGAACGCCACAAATTCATCGTCTTTATATACGATATCCGCGGGTATCGAACCGGCAGCAATCTTGCAGAAAATGCAGTCCATGGAACTAAAATATCAGGTATATCAGGCAATCCTGATGGTCTGGCAGGTGGTAGTGCGCTCTATTCCGCTTATCTTATGGAATTGCTCCGTAATCAGCTTGCCGACGTTATCAACGGACTCTCCCTCTACGACGGCTATTATATCGTAAGGCCCCATGACCGCATCCACCGATTTTATCCCATCGAGCTTCTTTAGTCCCGTAAGAACTGCTTTAGTCTGCCCCACCGAAGTTGTAATAAGTACGAATGCTTTGGCTGCCATAATCCCACCTCCATGTCCTAGAATTTTAGCCTATCGCCTTAGATTTGCGCAAGCTTGCTAAATCAGCTTCAGAATATCCCGAAGATTTCAGCACTTCGTCGGTGTGCTCGCCCGGGTAAGGCGCCAAGCTCCTCACCTCGCCCGGTGTTCCGGACAGCTTGATGGCGATGCCGGGTTGTTTGACCTTGCCGAGCCCGGGATGATCGAATTCCAGCAGCATACGGCGGTGCAGGAGCTGCGGATCGCTGAAGATCTCATCTATGGAATACACCTTTCCAACCGGGACATCGGACTTGATGAGCAGGTCGAACCACTCATCGCGCGTTTTGGTCAGGAAGATTTTCTTCAACTCCTCCTCCGCCGCTTTCCATTTATCATCCTGCGGCTGGTGCGCCAGGTGGTCTAAATCGAAGCTCAAGCCTTTAAGGTCCTCTCTGCCGACGGCCCCGCAGAAATTTTCCCAGAACCACGGCTCGATGCATCCCAGGCTGATCAGCTTCCCGTCTTTGGCCTGGTAGGTCTTATAGTAAGGATAGCCGCCGGCCAGTGCCCATGCGCCCCGCGGGAAATTGTAACCGGCAGCGAAATGCTGCTGCAGGAAGAAAGTCATCAGGGTGATAACGCTGTCGGTATAAGAGATATCAATGTACTGGCCCTTACCCGTCCTCTCACGGGCGAAGAGGGCTGTCAGTATGCCTACCGCCCCATGCATGGAAGCCCCGGCAAAATCGCCCAGCAAGTTAAGAGGGATGGCCGGGGGCCCACCGGGCCAGCCTATCAGGTTGAGCGCACCGGCAATGGATATATAGTTGATATCGTGTCCCGGATACTGGCTATAGGGGCCGTCCTGCCCGTAGCCGCTGAGGGAGCAATAGATGATGCGGGGATTCAGCTTGCCTACCGTCTCATAATCCACGCCCATACGCTTCACGACGCCCGGACGGAAGCCTTCGACGATGACGTCGGCGTCCGCGGCCAGCCTGTGAAAGACTGCTTTGCCCTGGTCGGACTTTAAATTGAGGCGGATGCTCTTTTTATTGCGGTTGAGGGCGTTGAAGGCCTGGAGAGTTTTCAAAGCCTCGGCATCGTGCGAATCCGGCGCCGGCGAGCTATCCGGCGTAAACGCCTCGACTTTGACAACGTCAGCACCCATGTCGCCCAGTATCATCGTGCAAAGCTCACCCGGCGGCATGTGAACGAGCTCCAGTATTTTGATGCCTTCTAGTGCCAGCATGTACCCTCTTTCCCCGTCAAACTCATGGATTCAGTATCTTACAATCGGCAGGAGCAAGAGTCAATAATGATAGAAATTCATGGCTCATTCGGGGAAATTCAAGACATAAACCCTTGAGTTTAGAATTCAAAAAATTGTTTGGAGCTTGGACAGGTGAGAAGAAGCTGTTACTGGTAATGGTACGGGCCCATTTAAATGTGACTATGTCTAACTGATTCTCTCGCTCTCGTTGCACCGTGGTAGCCCGGCATGAGTGTTTAAATATTCAGTTTGTTCTTTCTTTTGACGAGTTATTGGATCATTACAAAGCTCTCTCTTGTAATGAGTAGCATTTTTAGTGCCACTGCCTTCATCTCCACGTTTGTGTGCCTGCAGCCGTTTTCTGATCGTACTACCCTGGCCAGGAGCTCGCCCAATATAGATTATTGTGTCTCCATCGTATAGTTGATATACCCCCATAGATTCGGGTGACTTGTCCACATTATCCTGTGAAAATGTGTATTTCTTACCTGAAAAAGCCATATCAACGCCTCCTAAACGATGATTATATAATTATAACAGTGTAGTCAATCGTGAATAAAGCACAGCGGGCATCAGTATTGCTGTGATAAGCGGAGAGGGTGAGGATATGCAGCCTATTTGATTTTACGCATTGGCGAATGTATGATTAACACGATTTTGCCGTTAAAAGGGGCAGGTTGTTGGAAATATGAAGATCAGTGACATCATCAAAAGCAGCGGGAAAAGCCTTTCATTCGAGTTCTTTCCACCCGTAACTCCCATAGGTGAGGACCGTCTGCTCGAGCGCATCAACCGGCTGAAAGCCTTCGCTCCTTCGTTTATCTCGGTAACACAGCATGCCGGGCGCAATACGCTGGAAAAGACCAAGCACATCGTTAAAAAGATACATGCCGAGATGGATGTTACCGTTATGCCGCACGTGACCTGCGCCGATCCCCGCAGGGCCGAGCTGGAGCCGGTAATAAACTACTATAAAGAGCTTGGAACCGAGAATATACTGGCGCTCCGTGGGGACCCTGAGGAGTACGAGCCCGGTGTTTTTGACGGCGAGACTCACTTTCGCTACGCGTCTGACCTCGTTCGGTTCCTGAAAACGTATAATAACTTCTGTATAGGTGTGGCAGTATATCCTGAAGGGCACATCGACTCTCCCAACCTGGGAATCGATACCGCCTTTACCAAGCAAAAGATAGATCAGGGGGCGGAGTTCGGCATAACCCAGATGTTCTTCGAGAACTTCTATTATTACCAGATGATGGAGCGTTTTCAGCAGGACCGCATAAACGTCCCCATTATAGCGGGCATCATGCCCATTACGGATTTCCAGAAGGCGGAACGTTTCAGCGATATCAGCGGGGTTGAAATACCCATACCTCTCTTCACCAAATTCGAAGAGATGGATAGTTCCGAAGACGTAATTAAAGCAGGCATCGACCTCGCAAGCGAGCAGTGCCTGGACCTCTGGGAGAATGGCGTGCGTTATTTCCATTTCTATACGCTCAACAGGGATGAGGCCGTCATTCAGATCCTCAATAACCTTGCTTCCCAATTCGATTTACCCTGGACTAAATAAATTCTAAATACTAAGCTCCATCCCGATGCTATTGGGACCAAGCTCCAAATAAATTCCAATTTAAAAATTTTAAAGATTAAAATTTGTTTGGATTTTGGTTGAGAGATTGCTTCGCTTCCGCTCGCAATGACCGGTTTCCTGAATTGTCATTGCGAGGCACATCGTGCCGTGGCAATCCTGTAATCGAAGGCTGAAGCCCCGTTTTGGAATTTTCACTACGGTTGGTATATTATGTTGACCTTATGGAAGATGCACTGTCGACGGCACGGGCGCTGGTTGGGATCGAAGAGGGTGAACGGCGCGCCATAGCCCGTGAATTACACGACCGGCTGGGACAATCGCTGGCCGTTTTGAAACTGCTGCTGGGCGAAGCCGCCAACTCCCCTCCCGACAAGCTGCGCTACACGCTGGGCGAAGCCCAATCGCTGGTCAATGAGATGATGTCCCTGACGCGCGACCTCTCGCTGGAATTACGTCCCAAGATGCTGGACGACCTGGGACTGCTCCCTGCCATGCTTTACCTCTTTGAAAGCTACACCTCGCGCACACATATCAGCGTTAAATTCGAGCACGTGGGGCTGCACAAGGAATTCCTCCCTGAGATCGGTTTGACCGCTTATCGTATTGTCCAGGAAGCCTTGAACAATGTGGCCAAACATTCTGGCGCCGGTGAGGCCAAGGTCATGGCCTGGTCGGACCGGAAGCTGCTGAGCGTTCGTGTCGAGGATAGGGGAGCCGGGTTCGAACCTGAAAAACTGCCGGATAACTATCATGGGGGGATAATGGGAATGAAGGGGCGTACCCTGATAGCAGGCGGCAGGTTTACGCTCTCATCCACTCCAGGAGCGGGCACGGTAGTTACCGCTGAACTGCCGCTGCCGGTGAAGTCCAGGAAGGAGCAGGCTTAAAAGATGATTAAAGTGTTTTTGGCCGACGACCATCATGTTGTGCGGCGGGGTATAAAAGCCCTGCTGGAGGCCGAGCCTGATCTAGAGGTTATCGGCGAGGCCAGCAGCGGCGTGGATGCCGCCCAGCAGGCTCAGCGGCTAAAGCCCGATGTGCTGGTGGTGGATCTAATGTTGGCTGATATGAGTGGGCTGGGGGTCATCCGGCAGGTCAGGAAACGCTCGCCCCACACCGTTGCCGTGGTGCTATCCATGTACGGCAATGATTGTTATGTGGTCGAAGCGCTGCAGGCCGGCGCCATGGCCTATGTATTGAAAGATTCTTCCCCTGAAGAGCTGCTCAGGGCTGTGCGTGAGGCGGCAGCCGGCCGCCGTTACCTGGCTCCGCCGCTTTCAGACCGTGCTATCGAAGCCTACTTGCAAAGGTCCAAGGAAAGCAAGCTCGACCCCTATGATATGCTGACATCGCGTGAAAGGGAAGTATTGCACCTGGCGGCCCAGGGGCTGACCGGCCCGGAGGTAGCCAACCGGCTGTGCATCAGCCCGCGTACCGTGGAAGTGCACAGGGCACGCGTCATGCATAAATTGGGGCTGCGCAACCGCATGGAGCTCATCCACTATGCAGTCAGGCGCGGCATCTTGCCCAAGCAAGACCAATAGAAAAGCTCCAAGCAAATTCAAAATCAAGAAATTCGAGAAAAAGGCGTTGAAGAGGGAACCTGTTCCCTCTTAAGAAAAAGGAAATCCCATCTCCCAAGGGAGAGGGGCAGGGGTGAGGGGATACAAAACTTAGAGCTTGGAGTTTTCTAAAAATACGTGTTTTACACCCATCCCTATTGGGGAAATTACGTATATCGCTATCGCAAGCAGTCGCCTATAATTCCCTGTGACGCTCGACACACTTATATGTGTGTTAGAGGCGCGTTCTAATTCTCAGAGGAGTAATTCGAATGGAACAATATTCATGGTTTAAGAGCTATGACCCCGGCATGCCCCATACCCTGCAGCCTTACGAGCCTAAAACGCTGCTGGACTGTTTTGACGAAGCTTTGAAAGCCCGGCCGGAAGCGGCCATGCTGTTATTCAAGGGTACGAAGGTCTCGTATCGACAGATAGAGTCGTTGAGCAATGCCCTGGCAGCAGCGCTGACTGATGCCGGGGTTAAGAGAGGCGACCGCATCGCACTGGTGGTGCCCAATTGCCCGCAGGTTGTATTCTGCCATTTCGGCATCTGGAAGGCAGGGGCCATTGCCGCCCCCATCAACCCACTTTACACCGGCCAAGAGCTGGAGCGCTCCCTCAATGAATGCGGAGCGGATGTGGTGATCTGCCTGAGTACATTTTACAAAACGGTGAAGAAAATACAGCCGCAGACCGGGGTACGGCTGGTGATCGTAACCGGCATTCAAGAGTTCCTGCCGACGCTGGCTAAGGTTGCCTTCACGCTTTTCCTGGAGAAGAAGGGCGGGCACAGGGTAAGGGTGCAGAAAGGAGACCTATGCCTTCAGGACATGCTGTATAAACACCGCGGCGCGGCCAGGCCCGAGTATAAAATAAAGCCCGAAGACATAGCGCTGCTGCTGTTCAGCGGGGGCACTACCGGCACTACCGAAGCTGCTGTGGGCACGCACCATGCTCTCTACATGGCGGGACATCAACTGCGGACCTGGTTCAGTTCCCTGCTGTGCGAGTGGGACGATATCATACTGGCTACCATTCCAACTTTTCACGTGTTCGGCAACGTGGCGCTGATGGGCACGGCCATCGTTAACCACAACCCGCTGGCGTTGATACCCAATCCCAGGGACATCAACGACCTGGTGGCCACCATCAAGAAATTGAAGCCCGCCTTCATACCGGGCGTCCCCACGCTTTTCGTGGCTTTGCTCAACCATCCGGCGGTCAAGTCCGGCAAGGTCAGCTTCAAATGCGCCAAGCTATGCGTTTCGGGAGGCGCTCCTCTACTGGCCGAACTGAAGCACCGCTTCGAGTCGCTCACCGGCGGGCGTATGGTGGAAGGCTATGCCCTCACCGAGTCCATGCTGGCCTGCGTAGCGACACCTATAATGGGGCGCTTCAAGGAAGGCGCTGTGGGCCTGCCGTTGCCGGACGTGATTCTAAAGATTGTCGATGCGGAGACCGGCGCCAGGGAGATGCCTGCCAACGAACCGGGCGAGATAATCATGAAGGCCCCGGAGATAATGCAGTGTTACTGGCAGAGGCCCGCTGAAACGGCCGGTATGATCCGGGACGGCTGGTTGTTTACGGGCGATATTGGCTATCTGGATGAGGACGGCTACCTTTATATACAGAGCCGTAAAAAGCTCATGATCAAATGCGGAGGTTTCCAGGTGTGGCCCAGGCAGGTGGAAGAGGTGCTCGGCTCGCATAAGGCGGTGGTTGACGTGATCGTGGCAGGCGTGCCCGACCCCTATCAGGGAGAATCGGTCAAAGCCTGGGTAGTGCTCGACGGCCTTCCCTGCACGGTGGAGGAGTTGAGGGCCTATTGCAAAGAGAGGCTGACGGCCTATAAGGTGCCGCGGCAGATTGAATTCAGGGAGAGCCTGCCCAAATCGGCCATCGGCAAACCGCTGGCCAGGATACTCCTTGACGAAGAACTAGCAAAAAAGCAACAATGAATAACTTTGGAGGCAAGAGGATAACATAATGGTAAAAGTAATATGCGACAGCACCGGCGACATACGCGATCTAGCTAAAGAATACGACATCAGCCTGATACCGCTGAATGTGCTTTTCGGACAGGACAGCTACGGAGACGGCGCAACTATTACTCCCGAGGAATTTTATAAGAAGCTGGTGACGGACAGCCGGCATCCGACCACTTCGGCGCCCGCGCCCGGCCAGTTCGTTGAGCTTTATAAGAAGCTGGCCAAGGAGACGGACGAGATCGTGGTCCTGACCATATCGGCTGGGCTGAGCGCAACTTATGAGAGCGCCCTGCAGGCCAAAGAGCTGATCGGCAACCTGTGCAAGGTTGAAATTGTCGATTCCAAGATGACCTGCGGCGGGCTGGGGTTGCCTGCGCTGAAGGCGGCCAGGGCTGCCAAGAAGGGTGACAGCCTGAAAGATATCGTAGCCATGCTCAACGATGCAGTGCCGCGCATCCGCGCCTATATGATCTTCGATACCCTGGAATACCTTTTGAAAGGCGGGCGCATCGGCAAGGCCCAGGCTATGCTGGGCGGGCTGCTGAAGGTCAACCCCATTATCACGCTCAAAGACGGCCTGATCATGCCCGTGGCCCGGGCCCGCAACCGCTCCAAGGCCAAAGACATGCTGGTTGAGCTGGTCAAAGATATCCCCGATGTCGAAGAGATGTTCATCGAGGATGCCACCACAGCCGATGAGCGTGAGGAATTGGAGGGCCGCATAGCCTCTTTCTTCCCCAGGGAGAAAATGCACGCTACCAAGGTCAGCCCGGTTATCGGGGTGCACTGCGGCCCCAACGTGCTGGCCGTCTGCACTATTTCTTCCAAGTAGATTAGCGTCGTTCTGCTTCGAAGGCGCCCACATCCCGGTAATAATGCTGCACGATCTCGTAAGAGGCCGGGTTGGTATACAGCTCGGGCGCAGGATTTTCTATCAGGCCGGCCATCAAATTGGCCACCTCTTCAGGCGATTGGACGGTTTCCGAAGTACGCAGAGGGACATTTCCGGGTGGCGGCATGGCCTGCCCCAGGATGTTGCGGTGGAAATCGGTGGCTACTATGCTCGGCATGACCAGCGAGACATGGATGCCGGGGTAACTTTCCCTTAAATCCATGCGCAGGTTGGCAGTCAGCGCATTGACCGCGCTCTTGGCCGCATTATAGGCCGATCTGAAGGAAACTAGAGGCACCCTGCCCAGGAAGGATGAGACGTTGATCAGGTGCCCCATTCCCCTCTGCTGGAAATGCGGCACGATGGCCTGCATGCCGTAGAGGACGGATTTCATATTGACTTTGAATATTTCGTCCAGGTCTTCGTCGGTCAGCTCCATCACTTTTTTGCCGATGCCGCGTCCGGCATTATTTATCCAGACATCCACATGGCCGAATTCTTTTATGGCCGCATCACGCAGGCGTTCAACGTCCTTGCGGCGTGTAACGTCGGTCACCACGGCAATAGCCTTGGGGCCGGCCTGTTTGGCCACTGCTTTGAGCTCTTTCTCACGGCGGGCGGCCAGGACCAGGCTGTGTCCCCCGGCGCCGAGTTTGACGGCCAGGGCGGTGCCGATCCCGCCGCTGGCGCCGGTGATTACTACAACTTTACTTTCCATCCTGCAACTCCTCAATACATATACCCATTAATAATAAAACACACCAACCCCTTTGGGAAAACCCTAAGCTCTAAATATTAAGGTAAGTATCCCCTTATACCACGTGTTACAAGCTATGGTAGAATTGTAGTATGGCTTCTGACCAAGTCCCTGGGTTGTGGATTGGCATTTCGCTGGCTGTTCTCCCCATCATTCTGCTTGGCCTCCAATACTACGGGGGGCATCTAGTGAAAAATGTACCTCCCTGGATACATGCTGTCATAATTTCAATTCTTATAGCGGGCTTCCTTTATTTCATATGTAATATTGCGTCTATAGCATTTACAAACAAATGGATACATTACGGCTATCTGATTGGAGCAGCTATTGTGAGTGCTATTGTTTTTGCGATTCTCATTAAAACAGGCTTGCATAAAAAGCTTCTCAATATTGAAGTTGAACAGCAAAACAAGAAATCACATCAAGGAATTCTTACAACGCAGCCAAATGATGGTGAAAAGAAGCACTCCAATAGATTGTCAGCAATAACGTTTGAAATTCTTGATAAGTTAGCATCTCAAGCAGAAGCCATAGAAAAAACTATAACAATCAGAAAACTAGATACTAAAGAACTATTGAGTATAAACCAGCTATATCAACAATATGGGAATAATCTCGTAAGTAAATATAATTTCTATGTAGTCCTAATAATAAGAATGGACGATTTGCAATTAGGAATTGCTGAACTTTTTGATGGTTCTGATTGGCAAGTATCAATAAAAAGGCTAGACAAGATCAAGAGAGCGTTGGCGAACAATGCGATAAACGAACTTATCGACGAATATGTGCTATTTGTAAAAGCAAGGATATACGATAACTTATTTCAACGCTATCAGGGATGGGGTACGCAGGTATCCAACGAAGTAAGAAATAAATTCCTAAGTCAAATTCAAGTGAAATTAACTAGGGAGCTTAATAAACAAGGGGATCGCCAAATTGATGGAATAACAACAGATAACACAACTAAAACCAATGACAAAGAAAAGGCACAAACCATAAAAATACAGCTAGGTAATTTATTGCTTAATGGTGAAATTATATTAGAAAAAATATCAACTACTGATAGAAAAGGAACAACAAAAGATGATAGCAATAGGTTAACTAGTTTAGTAAATGATTGGATAGGAGAAACCATTGAACTTCTTAATAAAGAAAAAGAAGAATATGCGAGTTATTTTCTAAGTAACTTTGGATTAGAAGTACCAGATACATTGCAACGGGTAATGTGTAATAGAATGACTAGGCTCAAAGCAATTTTTGAAAAATTATAAGGTCTCATTATGCCAGAACGACACATAACTAAGCGAGACATAACTAGAGACCAATTCCACGCCTTAATTAAGAAAGCGGCTCAACCTATCGAGCCTAGCGAATCTGATTTAGAACAGTCTGGAACATTGGAGCAGAATCAAGACGATGGTTGTAGCGGAATTGATATTCATTCAGATATGACTGAAGATACTTCGGACTGACAGCATGATAAACGCCACCTATTCCACGCTTTACAAGGCTCCAGAAGCCCTCGATGGTGTTAGTGTGGGCATTCCCAATGACATACTGCCCATTGGCATGATTGCACTTAATATGATCGAATCCCATATCGTCAAGCGTGTTGTAAACCGAGTATTCATCCGTATAGATGATCGTTTTGCGCTCAACATTCTTAGCAATAAGAGGCATAACAGTAGAGCGTTTGACGTTAGCGACCGCTTTGACACTGACCTTACCCTCACGCTCTGCAATTCCGATCACGGGAATCTTGTGGGAACCTTCGGCTGGCCTGCCCTGGTTGTCGCCACGCCTTTTGCCGCCGATGTAAGTTTCATCAATTTCCACTTCATTCTTGAACATACCCTCATTCTCATCAAGAAGTGTGCGGATTTGTTTGAACATTCGCCAAGCCGTCTTATAGGTTACTCCCGTTCTGCGTTGCAATTCTTTAGCGGAATGACCACTTCGGGTAGTTGCCATCCAAAACATAGCCTCGAACCAAACCTTGAGCGGAGTGCTGGACTTGTGGAAGATTGTTCCGGCAGTCGGGTAGACCTCATGGCCGCAGAGATCGCACTTGTAGCATGGCCTTTTGGCTATTTTGTAATGCTTCGTGACCTTTTTACAGGTCGAACATTCTATGCCATCGGGGAAGCGGTAATTCTTGAGCCATTCAAGGCAGGCATCGTCGCTGGCAAATTCCTTCTCGAAATGTTTGGCTGTGTATTTGGCTTGTTTCGTCTTCATTTTTCTATCCTCTTGAACGTAGTATACCATATAAAACACGTGGTGTCAAGGGATACTCACCAATATTAAATACTAAATAAATACAAAAAACCTAAATGATAAAAATGAAAGAAGGGGAGGAAGGCGTTGAAGAGCAAACAGGCTCCTCTTCGTATCCAGCGACGCGGGAAATGTGTTCTAACGATAGGATCGTACCGGGCACAGGGCGTTGAAGAGGGGCTTTAGCCCCTCTTATAAACATAATCCCCTCTCTTTTGGAGAGGGGCGGGGGAGAGGGATAAAATACTTTGGTATTTAGAATTTAAAAATTATATACTTAAAATATGTTGAAGGCGTTGGGATTGGTCACGGCGGTGCTGGCAGGCGGTTTGCTACTCTTGGGCTCATGCATAGCTTCTCAACCTGTCCCCGCCCAAACGCAGAGCGAAAATACGACCTCGCCAGTGGAGCAGAAAAGCCCCTGGCCGCATATTAACTCTTTCTCGGCCAGCAACGACAATATCACGCCCGGCGAAAACGTTACCCTGCGCTGGGATACGTCTGATGCCTATTTGGTATCCATAGATCCGGGTATAGGGAAAATCGGAGCTTCGGGTTCGCTGGAGGTGGCGCCCCAAGTGACGACCAGGTATACCCTAACGGCCGCAACCGCCATGGGAGAGGCTACGGGTTGGGTGACGGTGCAGGTTGCATCTAAAAGCACCATCATGCCCGACCTGCTGATAACCGGCGTGACCTATAACAGCGGATTGCTTTACTATACGATCAAGAACGCCGGCGCTGTAGCGGCCGGACAGAGCTACACCTACCTCTATGACCTGAGCCATATGCAGCGGGACATGAGCTGGGTAGAGGGCCTGGCTCCGGGCCAGGAGAGGACCCTGCCTTTCACCAACTTTAACTATGATGGCAGACAGATTACCGTGTGTGCCGACGGCGGCCATGACGTGGTTGAAGCGGATGAGGATAATAATTGCTACGTACCCGTCTTCGGTTTCAAATATAACTACGATTTTGCGCAGTATGCTACGCGGGCGATCTGGAGGAATACCTTTGGAGGCGTGAATTTCGGCGAGGTGGGTGACAGCAACAGCGGGATGGCAACAAAAATTAACCAGGCGGTTGCCGAAGATAATCAGACCTATAATAACGTAATCGAGATGGTCCCGCCCGGCTCATCCCACCAGTGGATAGAGGGGCATTTCGGCGACTGGCAGGAGCAGTGGAACGTGGGCGGGTCCATGGTCCCCATTCAACTGCCGCCTGGCACGCATTTCACCTCATGGGTCGGCCTTTCTTCTGCGGCCCAGGGTGGCAGCGGCGTCACCTTCATTTTCGGCCTGCAGGATGCCGGCGGGGCCGTGAACTGGTGGCCGGGCCTGGAAGTTGCCTATGACGGCAAGCTCAAGTCCATAGATATCGACCTGTCGGCCTATGCCGACAAGCAGGTTATGGCCATCTTACGTGTAGAGGCGCCGACCGGCCCCGACAAATGCTATGGACTGTGGATCGGTCCGAAGCTGTCGCAATAAATTCCAATACACTGCGGAAAACAACAAATTCCAAGCTATATCCCGATGCCATCGGGACCAAAACGGGGCTTCAGCCTCCGATTACAGGGATTGCCACGGCACTTTGTGCCTCGCAGTGACGGGAAAGGAAAGGGGCCGTCGAAGAGGCGATACAAATCCTCTGCTATCCACCGACGCGGGACGTGTACTCTCACGGAGAGACCATCCGGGTAAGGGGCGTTGAAGAGGGGCTTTAGCCCCTCTTATAAACATAAACCCCTCTCCATGGGAGAGGGATAAATATAAGGAGAAAAGGCGTTGAAGAGGGAACCCGTTCCCTCTTAGAAAAAAGAAAACCACTCTCCACTGGAGAGGGGTCAGGGGAGAGGGATATAAGTCAAACTTATCCTAATTGCCCCCTTGACATAAATGATATAATATGCACATAAAGCACAGGACGCACGTGTTGGATGTCCATGCTGTGCCGGATGAAAGTGACATGTTGGAAACACCGGAAAGACTGGATATAGTGGATGGGATGGAAGGTACCACAATACGCAGATTTCTGCGGAAAATGGAGGTAAAAATACATGCCTGAAATCAGAGCCGCGGTTACGGTAGAGGTGCATCGTAAACTCAAGGAAGAGGCGGCGCGCAGCGGTAAGCACCTGAAAGAGCTGGTCGCCGAGGTGCTGGTGGCACATATCAAGAACGGCGCAGGAGGTGTAAAAGGCAGGGCCGCCAGAAGGGGCGGCTAAACCTTATGCCATGAAATTTCGTTTTACTAAGATGTCGAACTATAATCTTAATAATTCATTGAGCAGGGAGGTATATTACCTTAATAGTTGCTTAACAGTCGCCATATATGATTTCAAGAACAAAAGCCCCGCAGAGGAGGTATGAAAATGTCATGAAGAGCGGCCCAAAACTGCTTAATCATTTTTTTAATCTAAATGGAGGTAAAATCAAATCAAAATGAAAATCGCAATAGCAAGAATCAGTCCTTTAGTCACTTTATTACTCATACTAGCTATCTTGATACCCGTGGGCATCACTGTCGCACCCGCTTCTCGCGTGACAGCGGTGGCCACCGGTATAACAAGTATTACGCCTTCCTCTGTCTCGCCCGCTTATGCAAGCGTTGGCGGAACTGTGACCGTGGGCTTTACAGTCGCATTCAATGATACAACCCCGGCAGAGGGATACATTTATCTGCAGAAAAGCGGTGTGAACAGGGGGTCAGGCGTCTATTTTTCTTTTGCATCGCCATCGGTCAGCCAGGCTGCTAGCTATCCGATCACGATCCCTGCCGGAACGGAAAACGGCACCTTTGATTTATTCATAGAAGCACGGCAACCGCAGGGCAGTGGCACATGGGCGACCGCCCTTTCTTCAAGCAGCGTTATAGTGAGCACGGGCAATTTTGTTGTTGCGCCTACTCTTTCTTCGCCGGCCAGCGGGGTATGCACCAATGATAATACTCCCACATTCATTTGGAACACCGTTCCACCAAGCACTAATCTATATACCATTCAATGGACTATAGACCCAACCTTCACCACCTATTCCACATTTACAACTGCAGCAAATGCTAGCAGTTATACCACCGGTACACTTTCGGATGGGCTTTACTACTGGCGTGTACGGACCCAGGACCAATATGGCAATGTCAGCTTATGGTCCAGCGCATGGACCCTCTGCGTTGATACCGCTGCTTCCTTATCTACACCCGTTAACGCCACTCCCAGTAATGGTGCCTTACAGTCAGCTTCCTACAACCCGACCTATACCTGGTCGGCGAGCACCGGCGACAGCTCAAGCTGCGGCACACTTCAATACATTGTCGAGACATACAATAATTCCGGCATGACCCCAACCTATCTTGTGGATAACGCTACGGTCGGAGCAACCTCCTACACCAGCAACACATTATTCCTGGCTAACACTACTTATTACTGGCGTGTGATGGCCTTCAACTGCGCTGGCCGTCACAGCTCCTGGAGTACCTCGACGTCCTTTAGCATGGGGCTAAGCGGTAATACTTATACTATCCCGCTGAGCGCCGGATGGAACCTGATATCACTGCCGCTGGTGCCTACCAGCACCACGCTTACAACGGTCATGGCACCTATCCTGCCATACTTGCAGGAGATCGCCTACTTCAGCTATTCGACGACAACTCCAAACTATATATGGTGGCTACCAGGGGCGGGGGCACTGACCACAATTGAAGCCGGCAAGGCGTACTGGGTGCTGGTCTCTCAATCCTGCACACTAACCGGCACCGGCACACCTTGTGCTGGCATGGGAACGTCCACTGCGGCGCCCTCACTGCCGCTATACCCGCTGTACACCAGCACCAATTATCCGGATGGCTGGAACATGATCGGGTTCAAATCTACTCAACCCTTGCTGGCAGGAGATGCCACGCACGCGGGGTACTTCTCCGGCGTAGCGAGCAAGTTCAGTTACCCTCTCTACCGCTGGGCCGGCGGATGGGCGCTGGTCGCGTCTACTGAAAATTTGACGCCCGGCACCGGCTACTTTATGCAGGTGAATACGGCCGGCAATTTAGTGGCGCCGTGCCAGTAAC
>PLME01000021.1 GCA_003142375.1 Dehalococcoidia bacterium
ATTATCATGCCTCCGCCCAACGTTACGGGTGAGCTGCACGTCGGCCATGCTCTGACGGCCGCCCTGGAAGATATCATGACCCGCTGGCACCGCATGCTGGGCGATCCCTCCCTCTGGCTCCCCGGAGTAGATCATGCCGGCATCGCTACGCAGGTGGTGGTGGAGAAGGAATTGGCCAAAGAGGGGCTGGACCGGCATCAAATAGGCAGGGAGAAGTTCGAAGAGCGCGTCTGGCAATGGGCCAATAAGTCCCGCTCGGCCATAACCATCCAACATGAGAGACTGGGCGCTTCGTGCGACTGGTCCCGTGAACGCTTCACGCTGGATGAAGGCCCGGTCAAAGCGGTCAAGACTGCCTTCGTACGCCTTTATAACAAGGGCCTAATCTATCGCGGCGAACGCATTATCAACTGGTGTCCCAGGTGCCGCACGGCGCTTTCCGACCTTGAGGTGCAGAGCAAGGACCTCACCAGCAACATGTGGCATATGAAATATCCCTACGCGGACGGCAGCGGCTATATCACCGTAGCCACTACGCGTCCCGAGACCTACCTGGGCGACGCCGCAGTAGCAGTCAATCCTGAGGACGGACGCTATACGAAGCTGATCGGCAAAAAGGTGGTGTTACCCTTTATCAACCGGGCCATACCTATAATTACGGATGAAGCTATCGATAAGGAATTTGGCACCGGCATGGTCAAGGTTACGCCGGCCCACGACCCGGTCGACTTCGAGATTTCCGAAAGACACCAGTTGCCCGTCATACATATACTAAACCCTGATGCCACCATGAACGACAATGCCGGCCCCTATGCGGGCCTCGATCGGTTCGAAGCCCGTAAAAAAGTGGTGGAGGACTTCGAAAAAGCCGGGCTGATGGAGAAAATCGAACCCTATTCCCACGCTATCCCGCACTGCTTCAGGTGCTCGACCGTGATAGAGCCTGAAGTCAGCAAACAGTGGTTCGTTAAGATCGCTCCGCTGGCCGCTCCTGCCATCGAGGCGGTCAAAGACGGCAGAATAAAAATAATACCCGAGCGGTTCACCAAGATATACCTGAACTGGATGGAGAATATNNAGCCGCCAGCTCTGGTGGGGGCACCGCATACCTGTCTGGTATTGCCAGGCCTGCGGCGAAATGATCGTATCAATCGATACTCCCTCAAAATGCACCAAATGCGGGAGCAGCGACCTGGTGCAGGACCCCGACGTGCTGGACACCTGGTTCAGTTCAGGCCTGTGGCCGCACTCGACGCTGGGCTGGCCTGACCAGACCCAGGACCTTAAATATTTCTACCCGACCTCGGTCATGGAGACCGGCTACGATATACTTTTCTTCTGGGTGGCCCGTATGATCATGATGGGCATCGAAGATAAAGGTGATGTGCCCTTCCGCGTGGTCTACTTGCACGGTCTGATACGCGATGAAAAGGGCGAGAAAATGAGCAAGATGAAGGGCAATGTGCTCAATCCGCTGACTGCTATAGACCAGTATGGATGCGACGCGCTGCGTTTCGCTCTCACAACGGGAACGGCGCCGGGCAACGACCTTAATATGGGACAGCATAGGCTGGAAGCCGGCAGGAACTTCGCCAACAAGATATGGAACGCCGGACGATTTGTATTGACGTCGCTGGAGAAAGAGCCCGTGAGTAAACAGGCCCTGGAAAAAGTGGCTAAAAGTAAATTGAAGGAGACCGAAGACCGCTGGATCGTCTCCAGGCTCAACGGCCTGATCATTGAAGTCGACAAGCTGATGCTGGACTTCCAGTTCGGCGAGGCCGAGAGCAATATACACGATTTTCTGTGGGGCGAGTTCTGCGACTGGTATATCGAGA
The DNA here is from genome assembly GCA_003142375.1 of Dehalococcoidia bacterium. GTDB lineage: Bacteria > Chloroflexota > Dehalococcoidia > GIF9 > UBA5629 > UBA1162. Next base: position 1,839 of record PLME01000021.1, read on the forward strand.
TCTGCAAACAGAGGTTGGGCAAGGAGAATTCTCCCATGCCGGTACTGGCCTACATATTGGAAACGTCCCTAAGGCTGCTGCATCCCTTCATGCCCTTCATCACCGAGGAGCTGTGGCAGAATCTGAAGGAAAGGCTGCCTCAAGGCACGCTAACTTCCCCGGCATTGATAGTTGCCCCCTACCCCAAAGCCAATGAGAAGCTCATTGACCCTGATTCCGAACGTGTTATGGAAGCCGTCATGGACATTGTGCGCTCCCTGCGCAATACCCGTGCCGAATACAAGGTCGATATAGGTAAGTCGATCGAGGCAACAGTTTACACCGACAGCCTTCTATCCGAGATAAAGGCCAGAACGGATATCATCGGGAGGCTGGCCAAGACCACTCTTAGCATCCTGCCCAGGGAAAAGCGGCCCACAAATGACGACAAGGCGGTAGTGTCGGTCTTAAAAGACGCCGAGGTGGTAGTGCCGCTCAAAGGCATGGTAGACATCGACGCCGAAAAAGCCCGCCTGGCCAAAGAGATGGACATTCTGGAGCGCGAGATAGTGCGGCTCACGCAGCGACTGGGAGACAACCAGTTCACTTCCAAGGCCCCTGCACCTGTCATCCAGAAGGAAAAAAACAGGCTGCAGGAATACGAGAATAAGATTGCCAGGATGAGGACTGAGCTTCTCCAGCTTGGCTAGGAGGCCATGCTGGACATTTTACGGTACATGAGTGCCAGTGCCTTCTTGGTATCGCTGGCAATTTTAGGTTTTTCGCTGGTCTTGACACGATACTTGAACAGCCAGTAGGTGAATTCTTTCAGTTCAGTCAGAGTCAGGGATTTACGCTGGGGGTATTTCTTCTCTTTTTGAAATTCCTGCAGCAGCTCGGCCGGACCCATCCTGTAGACACGGCGGTAGGCTTGCTCGGACTCGTCATCAGGTTTCAAGGCCACCATGCTCCTTTTGCGCACCTCATATATATTGGCCATTATCAATGCCTGCTCGGTCAGCACACCGTAGAGGTAATTCAGGTAGGCCCGGTATTTGGCGGGGCCCAGCGCAGCCTTAAATTCCGCTTCGCTCATCTTGACGGGCGGCCTATCGTAAAATAAGAGGCCTGCAAGCTCTTCCTCCGGTATTTTATCCCTTATCTCACTGCACAACCTCTCGGCCAGGCGCAGCCAGTCGAAGGCCTCGCCACTCAGCAGATACTTGTAGTTTGAGCCATCGTAAAGCTCCTCCGGACTGCGCCACAATCGGATGGCTTCCAGCAGGGCCAGGTACCAGTTGCGACCCTCGTTTACTGCATTTTTAAGGTGTTGTATGGCACGCGCATCACCGGCCAGAGCCGCCGCCCTCTCCTCGCTTTGGTCGGTAGTATTCATATCATCGTTCATTTTTCTTAAGAAACGACTTGACTATATTCAGGGACGAGAACTGTTGCTGCGTCATCTCCGCTATTATGCCCTCAACGCCGAAAATCTCCTGCCTGACCTGCTCGGTATCCATTCCCCTGCTGTGAAGCTCCTCCACCCTGGCGCCCACTCCTTCCAGGTAGTCGATAGTCTTTTCCAGCTTTTCGGCCGGCTCCATTACCACATAGGTTGGAGCCGGAAACATAATTCGCGGGTTCAGCGCCCGGACTTTTTTCAGGTCAACAAGGATCTGCGGCATATCGAAAATGGAACGGGAGGACATAGGCCGCGTGGTGACATACAGATCCCCGGTGAACAGCCAGCCCTGAGAGCGCTCGAAAAGGCAGACGTGATCCAGATCGTGACCCGGCGTGGGAATCACTTCGAAGCGATATTTCTTCGTCTCAATGAAATCACCAAGAGGTTTCACCAAGCTCGGGACGGGATAACCCCATACCTCTTCCTGGTAAGGGTACAGGCTGGCCGGCCCGTTTATTTTTTCGACAGCCAGAGGATGCGCGAATATCTCCACGCCACACGCATCCTGCAGGAACTTATTGGCAGATATGTGATCCTCGTGATAGTGCGTATTGACTACCTTCTTGACGCCCTTGTCTTTGAGAAAATCCGTAAGCTCCTGCGCCGTATAAGCAGGTCCGCTATCAACCAGCAGGCCGTCAACCAGGTAGGCACATACCCACATACCGCTGGGAAAATCCGGGAAGCGGCTCATCCTGATTTGAAGGACTTCTCCGTAAGCCTTTGATTCAATCATCCGGCCGGTCTCCTCTTAAGAAATTCAAGCATATCTTTCAGCGGAAGCGTATTCAAAATATCCTTGTGTTGGCACCAGGCACGCCGCGCCACTCCCACACCGAAGCGCATCATGTTAAGGTGCCATGTCGCATGTGAATCGGTGCAGATGGCCAGCATCACCCCCAGCTCGCGTGCCCGGTAGGCGTGCAGGTCCTTGAGGTCCAGCCTGTCCGGCATGGCATTGATCTCCAGCGCCTTGCCGTTGGCCGCTGCAGCGCGAAAAACGGCTTCCAAATCGACGTCTGCCGGCTCGCGCTCGCCTATTTTACGCGTGGTAGGATGGGCGATGATATCCACATGGGGATTCTTAATGGCTCCGATAATTCGGTTGGTCATAGTGGCCCTGTCTTGCAGAAAGGAAGAATGCACCGATGCTACTACGATATCGAGTTCCGTCAGCACTTCATCGGGAAGGTCAAGGCTGCCGTCGGCGCGTATATCTACTTCCACACCGTTTAACAGGTAAATCCCCGGTATTGACTGATTTAAGCGTTTGATCTCGGCAATCTGTCCGGTAAGGCGCTCGATTTTCTTGTCTGCTGTAATGTTGCGTCCGCTGGAATGGTCGGTTATGGCCAAATACTGGTACCCCAGAGCTTTAGCCGCCCGGGCCATGTCCTCCAGTGTGTCATTTCCGTCGCTGCTGACCGTATGAATATGCAAATCGCCCTTTATATCCCCGATCTCTATCAGGCGAGGAATGGCATTTTTCTCGGCCAGCGCTATCTCCCCCATATCTTCCCTGATCTCGGGAGGGATATATTGCAGTCCCAGGAAGCGATAGAACGATTCTTCATCAGCGAATTTTTCAACCTTCCCGGTCTTGATATCGGTAATGCCGTATTCGCTCAGGCTGAGCCCCTGCTTCTGCGACCTGGTACGCAGCGCAACGTTGTGCTCCTTGCTTCCCGTGAAGTGCTGCAGCAGGGAGCCAAAGTCCTCATGTTCCACCATCCTAAGGTCGGCCTGCAAACCTTTAGGCAATATCACGGAGGCCTTGGTCGGCCCCTGTGAAAGCACTTCCCTGACCTGCGGCAGTTTTACGAAGGCCTGGATGACGGATTCGGGATCATCGGCCGTGCCCATCAGGTCGATATCTCCCACCGTCTCCTTGAAGCGCCTGAGGCTGCCCGCCGGCATCAGGTTTTGTACCCCAGCAATATGTCGCAGGGAGTTCAGCATCTCCTCGACGATGGGCAGGGCTTCGCCCAGGGGAATGCGCCTGTCCTTGCGCCTGAAGACTTCGATAGAGTGAAGTATATTGGCGGCGGTCTTCTCACCCATACGTTCCAGCGATGCCACCCGGCCGTCCTTTATGGCCTTTTCCAACTGGTCCACCGAGCCTACATTCAATTCAGTGGCCAGGCGGTAGGCGGTCTTGGGTCCGATGCCCGGGATGTCCAGCAGGTTGATGATACCCTTGGGGAACTCAGCTTTAAGGTCCTCGTAAAATTTGAGTTTACCGGTGGTTATCATCTCCATGGATTTTTTAGCGATGGCGTCTCCAATGCCGGTTATATCCTGAAAGTCTTTGCCCTCCTCGTGCATCAGCTCCATCTCTTCAGGAAGATGATGTATCACCTGCGCGGCGCGTGCATAGGCACGGATTTTGAACTTGTTATCTCCTTTGAGATCGAGCAGGTCGGCGATATTCTCGAATACCGTCGCTATATCCGAGTTTTTCATCAACCTATATTATATCAAGGCTGATGGTCAAGCTGTTTCACGGCGAGAATCGATAGTCGTTGCCCCCGTTTTCCTTGAACCGGTACATGGCCCTGTCGGAGCTGATCAGCAGGCCTTCAAGGTCATTGCCGTCCTCCGGGAATAATGCAATACCTATGCTTGTAGTGATATTTAGTTCATGTTCCTAAGTGAACCATCGGATGCGAGGCCTGAAGAAAATAGCATTAAATTGTTCATTGGCAGCGTGAGTAATGCAGGCATTCATGTTACGACTTTCCCTATTATTGCCCTAAAATGCTTTGACTATGTGTGTGGGAGGTAGTACAGTTACATGTAAAGACATATACGTAATCTAACTCTTAACTTGAAGTATTATTAAGCCTGGAGGGGAGGCAAATGGCCAAATGAGGGCATTGGAGGCTATGGCAATGGTAGCGATGATTGTCCTTGTACTTGCTGTGACGTGATTGTGATTGAAGGGGCTTATGACTGTGAAAATTAAGGGCACCAAAGGTAATCAGTCTTCACGTGTACTCATATTGATTTTCGTGATACTGGCCGCCGGCATCCTCGTCGCGGGCAGGTCATATGAAGAATGAAAATGAGAAAAGCTGACAAAACCAAGACACCATCGAGAAAGCACAGTCCCATAAGTGATGAACTCGGTCAGCAGGTAGCTAAAGCATCACCGAGCGCAGGGAGACAGAAAATGGTCCGAAAAAAAAACAGTAAAGAACTGGAAGTAATTAAACAATCCGAAGATGAAGCCCGCGAAT
>PLME01000006.1 GCA_003142375.1 Dehalococcoidia bacterium
ACGTTGGGCGGAGGCATGATAATGGTGAACGGCTTCTTCTTCGGATCGATTTTAGGCTTGAAATAGCCGCCGTCCATCCAATACTTATAGCGCTCCTTTTCGACGGGCCCTGGCTCATAGGCTTTAGGTATTTCACTCATGTCTTACCCCGGGTTAAATATTTTCGTTGTTGTCACCTAGTTTGATTACCCGTTCAATTAACAGGATATAATACCGTTTTTACGGTTAACACGTCTAAAAAGAATCAACAGGACGGAAAATTATGTCAGCGGGATTTCTTTTTTATCAGGGCCGCTACCCTGTCGAGTAACCTATCAGCTACTTCATATTTGGACATGAGGGGCAGCTCTTCGACTTTGCCCTTGCTGTCGATGATGGCGACGCGGTTGGTATCGGTCCCGAATCCGCTTCCCTTCTCCGTGATATTGTTAGCCACGATCAGGTCCAGGCCCTTGCGCTTAACCTTGTCCACGGCATTGGCGATAACGTTATCGCTCTCGGCTGCGAAGCCCACGCGAATGAAATTTCCCCTGGCCTGTTCCAGTATATCCGGCGTTTTCTCCAGCTTGAGTGTAAGATCACCGAGTTCCCGCCTTTTAATCTTGCTGCCGGATGCCCGGGCGGGGCGGAAATCCGCCACTGCGGCCGCCATGATGAGGGCATCGGCCTTGCTCGTAGCTTCCAGCACGGCTTTCAACATCTCTTCAGCCGTCTTTACATCGATGACCTTAACGCCTGCCGGTTTAGTGACTGTTGTCGGCCCGCTGACCAGGGTCACTGCCGCCCCCCTGTTGCGGGCGGCCTCGGCTATGGCGTAGCCCATCTTGCCGGATGAGCGGTTGGTCAGGCAGCGCACCGGGTCGACCGGTTCCTGTGTACCGCCAGCCGTGACAACGATATGCTTGCCGGCCAGGTCCCCTTTCTTCCCCAGCACCTGCAGGGTCACGCCGTATATCTCGTCGAGCTCGGTCAAGCGGCCCAACCCCATCTTGCCTGAAGCCAGCCTGCCATATGCAGGCCCCACGAAAAGGAAGCCGCGCTTTTTAAGTTTGGCTACGTTATCCTGTGTAACCTGGTTGGCCCACATGTTATCGTTCATGGCAGGCGCGATTATGACCGGCGCTTTGGTTGCCAGCACGGTACAGGTGAGCATGTCGTCGGCTATCCCGTTGGCCAACCTTGCAATAATATTGGCACTGGCAGGTGCAACCAGGACCACGTCGGCCGCCTCGGAAAGGGCCACGTGCTCTACGCTGAACTCGGTGGACAGCTCCCACATGGTGGTCACCACCGGGCGTCCCGTCAGGTTGCGCAGGGTCATGGGGGAGGCAAATTTCATGGCCGATTCCGTGAATACGGCGTCCACCCGGAAACCTTCCTTGGTAAAACGGGCAGCCAGGTCAGCCGCCTTGTAGGCGGATATGCTGCCGGTTATGCCCAGGACGATCGTTTTACCCTTCGTAGCCATATTTTGCAGGCTCCTTAATCCCTGTTCATATTATATATCAGTCGCAGGCCGATCAAGGTTAAATCGGGGTTGACCTCGTCTATGAGGTCGGTTGCCCCCGCCATCAGAGTGGCGAATCCGCCCACCACCACCACTTTGGCCTTTTCATCCAGCTCGGCCTGTATGCGCGTTATCAGTCCTTCGATCAGGCCTATATAGCCGAAGACTATGCCGGACTGCATAGCTGCCACCGTATTTCTGCCGATGGCTTTTTTGGGCAGCGATAGCTCGATCCTGGGCAGCACTGCTGTGCGGGTGAATAGCGCCTCAGTGGCGATGGCGATGCCGGGCGCTATGGCGCCGCCGATATACTTGCCTCCCTTGGCTACAACGTCCATGGTGGTGGCCGTGCCCATGTCGATTACGATAACCGGGCCGCCGTACAGGTGGTGCGCAGCTACCGCATTGACTATGCGGTCGGGTCCCACCTCGCGGGGATTATCCATGTCGATGCGTACGCCCGTCTTGACCCCGGCTTCCACCACCAGCGGGGTTTTCTTCAGGTATCGCTTGCATACCTCTTCGAAGATCAGCAACAGGGGAGGAACCACGCTGCATATTACAACGTCATCTATTTGCCCTGCCTTGATACCCTGTCTTTCCATGAGCGAAAGCATCAGATTGGCGTACTCGTCGGGCATGCGATGTATGGCCGTCGAAACCCGCCAGGTGGCCTTGATATGTTCACCTTCGAATACGCCGAAGGTCACATTGGTGTTGCCGATATCAATAGCTAACAGCATGGTATTTCATTATTACATAAATACACGGGAAAATTCCAAGCTCCAAACCATTAAAATCTAAATTCTTTCATTCAAAGCTTGGGATTTTCCTTGAGCTTCTTGATCACCTTCGGCAAAACGGGCAGAAGGTCGGTAGCGAGCATGCCGGCATCGCCCATCTCGTGCTTTACCATTTCACCGGCGGCGGCGTGCAGGTAAACGCCCAGTGCGGCTGCATCGAAGAGCGGTATGCCCTGCGCCGCCAGGCCTGAGATGGCCCCGGCCAGCACGTCGCCCGTCCCCGCCGAAGCCAGCCCGGCGTTGGCTGCGCTGCTTATCCTGACCCTGCCCCGGGGTTCGGCAATAACGGTGAAGGCCCCTTTTAGGACTACGGTTTTCTGCCACTGTACAGCAGCCTTCCTGCATATCTCCAAGCGGTTGCGCTGCACCTCTTCGATAGAGATCCCCAGCAGCCTGGCCATCTCCCCTGCGTGGGGCGTCACAACCGTTGCCGGCGGCACTTTTTTCCACCACCTGGGTATCTCGGACAATATGTTCAGGGCGTCGGCATCCAGCACCATAGCCGGCGCTTTTTCGGGAAGGCCGGATAATATGTTCTTTACAAAATCTTTAGTATGAGGATGCTGCCCAAGTCCGCACCCCATCAAAACGACCCTGTAGAAGGGAAGTATCGCCAGTATGGCAGCTGACGCCTTGTCCGGCAGCAGCCCCTTATCAGAATCGGGCAAGGGAGCATACGTAACCTCTGTCAGTTTGGAAGCCAGGATGGGCTGAAGGCTCCTGGCCGTAGAAAGGGTTACCACTCCCACTCCCACCCTGGCCGCTCCCATGCAGGCCAGGTAGGCCGCTCCGATATAGTTTTCCGAGCCCACAACCGCCAGCACCCTGCCGAAGCTCCCCTTATTGGCGCCTTCCGGACGCGCCGGCAGGGCAGTCCGGGCCCACTGATCGGTTATTAGCTCGGTCTGGATATCACGGCTAAGCTCATGAGGAATGCCGATATCGGCTATAACAACCCTGCCCGCCCGCTCAGCTCCCGGAAAATTGTAGAGGCCGGCCTTGGGAAGTCCCAGTGTCACGGTGAGATCGGTGTGTGGACAGCTATGGTCGACTTCTCCTGTGTCCGAATTAAGGCCGGTGGGGATGTCGACCGCCACGATCATCATTCCCGGCCGCTTCAACTTTTCCTGGTTGATCCTGCCCAGGGCGTCCTTGAAAGCGCCCTCGATCGGCCTGGACCTGCCGGTACCCAGTATGCCGTCGATGACGATCTCTGCCGAAGAAAGCAGGTTTTTCAGCTTCGTGCATTTCTGGTCTTTGGAGGCGAAATAAAGAGATATTTTCTGCTGTTTGGCCAGCGCCAGGTTTTTATCCTGCCTGGTGCGGTCGCTCAGGAGGTAGACGCTGACCTCGGCGCCCCACTCATCAAGGTAGCGCGCTGCTACCAGTGCGTCGCCCCCATTATTGCCGGGTCCGGCAAATATCAGTATGTTTTTTGCGGCAATGTAGTCTACGAACTTACGGGTCTCCCTGGCCACTTCCCTGCCGGCATTCTCCATCAGGAATTCCGCGGCGATGCCCGCTTCCGCAGCCTTTTGATCGATCTCCATCATCTGCTGGGAGGTAACTATCTTCATAAGTCTTCTCCTTTCTTTTCCTGCTGTGCAGAAGCCAACCGGCTCAGCTTCCCGGACATGGCTTGCCAGTGTGTCCCTTTCCAGTATATTCGTCTGCAGGAGGGGCACTGCATATACTGCTCTTGCTTCTCATAGACCCTCTCCGGCACCGATCCCTCGACCTCGTGCTTGCTCCTGCTAATCAGCATCGAGTTACATTTCAGGCAACGCGTAAATGGCCTGTATTCTTTAGTAAGTTCAAGGGTATTGATTACGGTCGATAATTGCTGGTCCGGCCGGTCGCTGCCGACCAGGACAGCCTTCACCCTGCCCGTGGAGATGGCCCGGCGTTTCATAAACTCGGAATCTTTGGTGAGGATAATGCGTCCCTGTGCTATAGCGGCCTTGACCATCAGCCCATCGTCCTGTTCATCAAAGAACAAAGTATCATATCCCATCAGCCGCAGCCATTTGCCAAGCTTGCCGACGTTCACATCGGTGATAAACTTCGGTTCCACGCTCCCCTAAATTCTATGCCCTGGTCAGTCGGCCCGCAAGGGATTGAAGTTGGTGTCGTAGTCGTATTTGTCGATTTTCTCGGTCCTCTTGAGGTGTGCCACCAGCCAATAGGTGAAAGGTGTGGCCAGGGCCTCGTAGGCCGACTTGAAAATCCAGTGCCAGAACATCATGGTCAGGATAACCTCGTTGGGCAGGGCACCGTAAAAGCCGATGGAAAGGACGATGACGGTATCAACACCCTGGCCGGCCACCGTGGAGCCGATGGTCCTGGTCCACAGCCATTTGCCCCTGGTCAAGATTTTCATTTTGGCCAGCACATATGAGTTGAGGAACTCGCCCGCCAGGTAAGCCAGGAAGGAAGCTATCAGAAAGCGTGGCGCGCTGCCCAGTATACGGTCGTAGGCTGCCTGCGCATCGAAGACGGGAGCCGCCGGCAGGATGCCCACCAGCCATATGGCAATGACCAGCAGCAGGTTGCAGAAAAAACCCAGCCATATGACCCGCCTGGCCTGTGCGTAGCCGTAAACCTCGGTCAGTACGTCGCCGAAAACATAGCTCAATGGAAAAATTATGATGGCCGCCGGCAGGGTCAGTCCCAGGACGTATATTTGCTTGACGATCAGGATATTGGCTGCCAGCAGGCAGGTTACAAATAATGCCGCTACGGCAACGAATCTATACGAGTAATTCATTTAGTCCTTAGTAAACGCGTTTATCGACTATCTTCCTGGCATCGTTGGCGATGGCGCCGGCTTTCATGTATTCGATGTTGTCGAACCTGACCTTGCAGATGCCCTGAAAGTCTTTCTTAAGCGATTCCAGCCAGGCTTCCCTATCCTTCGGTTCACCTGTAAGTTCAACCTGCAGCAGCATCTCATCGCGATTTTCGCTGCGGGTCACGATGAGCTGGTATGCGGATATCTCGGGATATTTTGCCATAACCTCGTCGGTCTGACGCGGGTGGACGAACATGGCCCTTACCCTGACGGCGTTGCCGGTTCTGCCCATGATCTTGGGCAGGCGGGGTGTAGTGCGGCCGCACTGGCAGGGCTCCACCACCAGTGATGAAAGGTCACCCGTCCCGAAGCGGATGAGAGGATAGACCTCATCGAAGGGGGTAACGACTATTTCCCCCACCTCTCCGGCGGGGACGGCCTTGCCAGTGGCCGGGTCGACGATCTCGACTATAAGGTCCGTATTGACATGCATACCGGCATTTTGACTGCAGGAGGTTGCTATGACTCCGATATCGGCGGTAACGTAGGTATCTCCTCCCGGGCAGGCTATGCCGTATTTCTCCGTGAACATTTTACGCAACGCATCGCCCCCCATCTCGCCGAAGACCATGGCGAATTTCAGGCTGAAGTCCCTCTTAAAATCGTAGCCCAACTCCTCGGCCTTCTTAATGATGGCTGCCAGGAAGGAGGGCGTGCCCACAAAACCGCTCACTTTAAGGTCGTGCATAATCTGCACCTGAAGCTCGGTATTCCCCGTGCCGGCGGGGAAAACGGTGAAACCCATGCCCCTCAGCACACGGTCCATGATCATTCCGGCCGGCGTGATGTGGTACGACCAGGTGTTCATGACGATCTGCCCCTTGCCGGTTCCAGCGGTATCCAGGTTGGTCCTGATCTTCCTCTGCGGGTCGAACAGTGGGCCGGGGGACTGGTAGATACGCTCGACCTCGCTCAGGGGTACGGCCAGGTAGCCTCCGAAGGGCGGATTTTCCTTCTGCAACTGGATCAAATCGTCTTTGCGCAGAACTGGTATCTTCGGCAGGTCGGCCATGGATTTAATTTCGGTCGGTCCGATGCCCGCCGCTTCCATGCGCGCTTTGAAGCCGGGAGCTTTTTCATAAGAGTATTCAATAAGCTGCTTCAGCTTCTCATTCAGCTTCCTCTCCCTTTCCGGGGCAGGCAGCTTCTCGAGCGAATTATCGTGCGGGAACATCTCCTCTTTGTCTGGCAAAAGGATCCTCCCTTTAGTTTTGGGGGAATTATACCAAATGTCATGACTTAAGGCGTTATTTGTTTAGGATTGATGTTTATGCAAAAGGATAACTAACGTGTAGCCGCTTCGTGGAGATGACAGTGGCAACTACACAGAAAAGTTCAAACCACCGATCTTATGGTAACAAAGCAGGCCGGCTAAAAGGCACTAACCGGTTGCCTCCTTTTAAAGGCCAATATATCAACCGGGATTAGGCGTAGATACGGCGTCCTTCAATGCGTTTATACAGGCCGCCTTTCCACCGGGCAAAATACCACCGGACACTGGTATTAGTAGTTCAATACCGCTTTAGCTTCCAGCACTTCCTGGACCACTTTCCCTGCCTTAACCAACTGTGCCTTATCAATCAGTAAATCAGGGGTTATCTTCCTGGATTCAATGCATGGAATGCATACGAAAATCTGGCCGCCGAACTCGATGAAGCTGTCAACCATTTTCTTGACTGAATCAAAACCGGATGCGTAGATGTGATCGTAGCATCCCTTTTTAGCAAGCATAACGCCCATTGATTGAAGCACTATAGTCACCTGAACGTCCATTGCCAATGCGGCGTTGCCAACGACAAAGGGCAACGTGGCCTTCTCCGGGTCTTCGCCTCCATGAGTCGCAAAAATTACCATTTTCTCTGCCATAGTCTTCTTGTTTCAACCTCCTTAATATTTAATTGCCTAATCAAAATTGTGAAGCTGTTTGATGTATCCCCCGCCATTCCGCATCTGCCCCTTTTCATAAGTCTAGCATACAGTAACCGTTAACAAGATGTTCAGATATGTCTTTGATTTCCAGTGTATTATTTGCCGCACGCTTCAAATTGGCCATGCAGATTGGACACATGGTCACAATGCTATTGCCGCAGTCGGCTAACTGGGCCAGGCGTTTCTGAGCGACTTGATGGGCCTTGCCGGGGAATAATGATTCCAGCGGTCCGCCGCAGCATTGCGTTAACCTTCCGGATAACTCAGGCACATGAATTGTTGCCCCGGCAGTTTTCAGCAAACGGCGCGGTTCATCCACTATACTTTCGTGCCTTGCATAGACACAAGAATCGTGGACAACGAGTTCCAAAGGAAGCTGCCTTACGCATTTCAGGTCTTTTTCTGCGAGTATTTCCAGATAGCTCTTTGTAATCAGGTCATACCCGTCGATAAATTTCGGATATACGCTCTTCAACATATTAGTAGTATGAGGGTCCACCGTGATTACCTGTTTTACGCCGTTTTCCTTAAATGTGCGGAATACCTTATGGGCATGCTCTCTAAATACATCGTCAATTCCCTCGTCGTAGACCAGCGCTCCTGAGTACAGCTCCTTTCCATATAGATAACCGAATTCCACTCCCGCCGTTTTAAGAAGGATAGCAATGTTACGCAAAATGTTGTCATACACCTTTTGCTCTTTGCCGGAACCGAGCGCCATAAACCATGAGATATTTATAATTCTATTCATGATGCGGCCCATGCCGAAAAATCGAGTAATCCATGAATCTTCGAATTTGGCCATCATGGAGGACATCGAATTTATCGACGGTATCAATTGATACATCTGGCCGGTGTAGATGATGGTATCCCCGCCAAAAGGTATATCCAGTCCGCGGGTCCAGGCGTCAACTTTCCCTGGGGAAAGAGGGATTACGCCCTTTCTATTCTTCAGATTATCTGAGAGTATTCCTAAAACATTATGTATCGGTAACGGCATGAATTAACCTCTTGAGAGTCGAAAAACATCCCGGTTTATGTAGCTGCGTAATGACCTGATATTTTCCGCGATGGGAACATCGGCCGGACAGTTGTCTTCGCACATTTTGCACAAAAGGCATGAGTAGATGTTGCCCGTATTTTGCAATACTTTGTCCCGTGCTCCAATCAGCACGTAGCGGAATAGGGTCCTGGGGTGCAGGTCGATACCCAGGGGGCAAAGCGCCGTGCAGGAACCGCAGTTAATGCAGGCGAAGGCATTGAATTCAGTGTCCGCCTTCACACATTTAACAAATTGTGCGTCTGTTTTTAACATTTTTCTTCCTGGTCACGCAGTTTGTAATGATAATAGTCATCGGCCCTGGCCTTGGGCATCTCCGTGATAACACCATATCGTCTCATAGCCATGACCCATTTGAGTACTTCATCGGGCGGGTAACCAAGTTCACCTGCAATCTCCAATATGGTTTTGGGGCTCTCTCCCAGGATTCTAATTATCCGGTCGCGCATATACATTTCGTCTCGCAGCACCTCGGCCTCATTGCGCGCCGGTTTCCTTTCCATCAGGCAGCCTCCCTCGCAAGAGCTTCAATCATAGACTCAATCTGCTTATTTGTGTACCCTTCAACATCTATGGCCTGTTTGGGACAAACCGGGACGCATGCCCCTTCCCCCTTGCACAACACGGGGTTTATACCTGCGATTTCCTTGCCGTCGCAATTGATGCGCTGTACCGCTCCATATGGGCAGGCCTGCTCACAGGCTCCGCACCACACGCACAGGTCCGGATCGACTTTGGCTACAAGCGGCTCCAGATCAATATATCCTTTGAGGAGAAGAGCACCCACCTTGGATGATGCAGCCATGGAACTGGCCACGCTTTCGGCAAGTGTTTTGGGACCCTGCGCCGCTCCAGAGATGAAAAGCCCGTCTATCACGGTCTCAACCGGCTTCAATTTGGGATGGATTTCATTGAAGAAACCGTCTTTACCTACCGGGAGTTTGAGCACGTTAACCAGTTCGGGATTGGCCCTGGGAACCATACCTGTGACCAGTACTACAAGGTCAGTGGCAATTTCAATTTCTTCTCCGCCCGTAAGACGATCTTTAACTCTGACTTTCAGGCTGCCGTCCTCGAGGGTTACCTCGGGAGGCTCGCTTTCTTCATATCGCAGGAAAACAGAGCCCTTTTCTAAAGCCTCGTCGTAAAGCACCTCATATTTGCCGTAGGTGCGCATATCGCGGAAAAGGTGAAACTGGTGTGCCTCGGGTCTCAATTCAGCGGTGCGCAGAGCTGCGTGCACGCCGGCAGTGCAACAATAGCGGGAGCAATAAGCGTGAGGGTTATCCTCCTTGAAATGCTCCCTTGATCCAACACAGTACATGTAAGTGACGGTGTCGATATCTCTGCCGTTATATTTCAAAGATCCGGCCGATTGGGCGAGCAGCTCTTCATATTCAGGCAGCGTTATCACGCCGTATAGCCCAAAGCCGAATTCACCGCTAAGCGGAGCGTATGGGTCAAAACCGGTAGCCACAATTATGCCGCCTACTATGAGGGAAATCGTATCCGTACCATTGACTAATAGCTTTACTGAAAATTTGCCAACATTGCCGGATTTCTCGATTATTTTAGCATTGGCAAACAAGTTGATGTTTTCACGTTGGCGGACTTTCTTCACCAGTGAATCAATAATCTCTGAGCCCTTCTTTCCGTTGGGGAACATCTCTCCCCATTTGCCCACCATTCCACCTGGCTGCTCTGCCAGTTCAACTATATGTACAGATATGCCCATATCAGATAGTGCAAGGGCAGCGCGCAATCCCGCGACCCCGGCGCCTATGACCAGTGCGGCAGGCGTAGTATCGACGCGCAGCCGGCTGAGGGGAATTGATAACCCCGTGCGGGCGATTCCCGCCCGGACCAATTTGATGGCTTTGTCCGTTGCTGCATCCTTTGAATGAGTGTGGGCCCATGAACATTGTTCACGGATATTCACCTGGGTGTACTGATAGGGATTGAGACCGGCGCGCTCTGCCATCGCTCTGAATGTATTCAGGTGAAGCTTGGGCGAACAGGAAGCGATCACAATCCCGTCCAATTTCTTTTCCTGAATTTCGGAAATCATGTCCTGCTGTGCCGCATCCGAGCAAGTAAATATGTTGGTCTTGACCGTGACCACATCAGGCTCTCCCTTAACTGCGTCCACCACCTTTTCCACGTTCACGTAGTCGGAAATATTGCCGCCGCAGTGGCAAATATAGACGCCCAGTTTTCGTTCTGTCATGTCAGTCATGGGCTGTTCCTTGGTCTCTTTAGATAGGCAGCCACTTGTGCTGCCGCGGCACCCGAATGCAGAATAGAATCAGGTATGTCACGCGCAGCAGCCGCTGTTCCTGCAACGAAAACGCCGTCAATACTTGTCTTGCCCGGTTCAAGGTCTTCGTCCACTTCATGGATATAGGAATATAGGTCTGCTTCAAGCGAGCCGTCTTTGAACAGGCATAGAGCTCCCTGTGTGGGAAGCACTCCGACTGACAGCACGACAAGATCATGCTCGGCCTGCTTGGTACCTCCATCACCTTCGATGTCCTCGTAAAATACTTTCAGGTTCTGCTCAGTCGTTTCTTCGATTCTGGCGACCTTGCCTTTAACGAAATAGACCCCCATACCCTTGGCTTGCTCATAAAACTCGTCGTAACCTTTGCCGAAAGCGCGTATATCGATGTAGTAGATTGTGATATCAGCCAGAGGTAAGGCGCCCATAAGGAGCTGCGCCTGCTTAAGAGAATACATGCAGCAAACACGCGAGCATAGGCGGTTATTGACCTTTTGATCCCTGGAGCCTGTACATAGAACAAAGGCTATATTGCTGGGCGCTTTTCCATCAGAGGGGCGGATTACCGCATTGTATGGCCGTGTAGGGGCCAAAATACGGTCCATCTGCATGGCATTGATAACATTAGGGAACCTCCCGTATCCCAAGGCCGGTTTATTGGCGGCGTTGAAGATATCGAACCCCGTTGACAGCATTACAGAACCAGCAGTTACATCCTCCAGCTCCGTCCGCATGTCAAAGGATATGGCATCGGCCGGGCAGATGGCTACGCATTGGTGGCACTGCGAACAACCACCGCAATCAAGACAACGGTTGGCGCTGTAACGGGCCTCATCCTCGGTCATGGTTATTTCATATTCATCAAACGAGCGTGCCCACTCGTCAATGGGTTTAAGCTTGGGGGATACAGGTTTTCTATCAGAGATGCCACCTGATATCCGGCTGAGGACGGACTCTTTGTCTACCATGGGCAACCGTTCATCGAAATGGCCTGAATTCATAGGCATACCCTGCAGGTAACGGTCTATGTAATAAGCGGCTCTTTTGCCCTGACCGACGGCCTGTATTATCATGGCCGGTCCTGTTACGGCGTCTCCGCCAGCGAAAACCCAGGGTTTCGAAGTCTGCTGGGTTTCCTTATCAGCGTAAATGGTCTTGTTGCGGTTCAGTTCAAGCTCAGTTGCGAATGGAGCAGTATTTGGAAGCAGGCCGACAGCCATGATAACCATATCCGCATCAAGGGACTTCTTTTTAGTCACGTCAAATGACGGGTTGAATTTACCGGTGGCGTCGAAAACAGATGTACAGCAAACGAACTCAACTCCCTTGGCCTTTCCTCCAATGTCACTGATAGATCTTGGTCCCCATGAACAGTTTATTGTGATACCCTCATCAATTGCTTGTTCAATCTCCCATTTATGAGAAGGCATTTCTTCACCGGACTCAAGGCAGACTAGCTGTACTTCACGTGCGCCCAGCCGGAGAGCACTGCGTCCGCAGTCCATTGCAACGTTGCCCCCGCCTATCACCACCACCTTCTTCCCTTTTATGTCCGGCCGACTCTCGGAATTACAAGCCTTCAGGAAATCCATGCAATCGACAACTCCATTCAGGTCCTCTCCCGGAATAGATATGCGGCGTCCCCCTGTATTGCCGACGGCCAGGAATACCGCGTCAAAGCCGTCCTCCTTCAGATTTTGAGTGCTGCCGACCTTTGTATTGGGGGCAATCTTTACGCCGAGAGCTGTTATATTCTTGATGTCGCGGGTTAATATGTCCTTGGGTAAACGGTAGGATGGTATGCCCCAACGCATAATGCCACCCGCTTCCGGTTCCGACTCAAAGATGGTGACAGAGTATCCTGAACGGGCCAGGAAATAGGCTGCTGATAGACCGGCAGGACCGGATCCGACGATTGCTACCCGTTTGCCGTTCAATTTGTCAGGGATGCCGTATTCCGGTTCCGGATGGCTGGCATAGTAATGGTCAACCATAAAGCGCTTGATTGCCCTTATGGAAACAGACCCCTCCAGTTGTCCCCTGGTGCACTCTTCCTCGCACGGAGCATAGCATGCCCTGCTCAGGCATCCGGGAAGTGGGGCATCCGCCAGGTGCAGGCAGAATGCTTCATCGTATTTTCCTGCTCTTACCAGTGAGACGTATCCGTGGGGTTCTACTCCCGCGGGGCAGGTAAATGAGCACGGCGACGTTCCCTTCCGGTCGATAATCGCCTTCTTGGGGACAGCCTGGGGAAAGGCAATGTGGGCTGCCCTTCGTGCTATCAGATCAGAATTGAATTCATCAGCAATTGCTACGGTACAGGCGGTCTCACACTGTGCACAGCCTGTGCATTTCAGCGGATCGACAAATTTGGGTTTGCGCCTGAGAGCGACGGCGAAGCTGCCGTCTTCCTTTCGTGATATACCATCGATCTCTGAATATGTGAGTACCTTGATGTTAGGATGATTGGCTGTGGCTGCCATTTTAGGTGTGGAGATGCAACTCGAGCAGTCAAGTGTCGGAAATACTTTGCTCAGCAGGATCATTTTCCCGCCTATGCTGGCTTCCTTTTCCACCAGCAAAACCCTGAATCCCATGTCGCCCAGCGTCAGGGCGGATTCCATCCCTGCTATGCCAGCCCCTACAATCAGGGCATCATAATCTACGTTAGAGTTTTTTTCCATGACTGTTCTGCTTAGCGCATGTTATGTTTTAAGCTCGCTGAGTGCCTTGTGAAATTTCTCCATATGTGATACGAAGGATTCGGAGCAGACCGAGCAAATGGCAGCCATTTTCAGCCTTCTGGGATCGAGGCCATGTTCTTTGAGCAGGTCTTGCGCCTTCTGAACTATAGATGCCGTACGGTCAGTGCAGTCCGGCAGATAAGCGCAGTCAGTCCCATCGGCGGCGATGAAGACTCCATCGAACCCGGCTTCAAGAGCATGTAATACCCATCTGGGGTTGATACCGCTGGAACATGGCAGCGCTATGACCTGGACGGAAGTTGGATAATCCATATGTGAACTGCCCGCCAGATCGATACCGGGATCGGATATATTGTTAGTGGAGAAGACCAATATCTTCGGACCACTGCCTTTGGACGAACTGGGTATAGTCACTACTTCCCTCTTTTAACGAAGACCCTCCAATAACCCGCGTCCTCGATGGTTCCCAGATACTGATGTCCAACCTTGTTGGCCCACAGAGGAAGGTCCTCAGTTGTACCAATGTCGGAAGACAGCACTTCAAGTATACCGGCCATAGGCACTGCCGCCATGCCACGTTTAGCTTCCAGCAGGGGACCCGGGCAAGCCGTGCCGCGGGCATCTACTGTCTTGTCTGCCTTTACGTTTTTCAAATCTATTTCGGTCATCCCTGAACCTCCTGTGATAATCCAATTCTATTTAATATTCTGTATGAGAGCCCTTCTTTCCTCCAGGTTTTCCATGATGGCCTGTCGGACGAGCTCACAACACTCTGCAAATATGGGTGTTACGATCTTGTAGTAGACTGCCTGCCCCTCTCTGCGGGAAACGACTATGCCGTGAGCCTTCATAATACGCAAATGTTGAGACACGTTCTGTAATTCTATGCCTACTTGCACAGCTAGCTCTCCGACCGTTTTCTCTCTTTTGCCCAATGCCTTCAAAATCATGAGGCGTTTGGGGTTGGAAAGCGCGCCCAGCATCTCTGCCTGCAATTCAAAAATATAGTTGGGATTTAATTCCATATTCTGTGCTCCGTAACAATAGCAATTATTACCATCGAACCATATCAATCTAAATAAATAACGTTGTCCTGCTATCGTCGGCACTTGCCATGAATTTACCTACGCCGCCAAATTCGACCCCCGGCAGAAGCTCTTCCTTTTTGAAGCCCATAATATCCATGGACATAGTGCAGATTATCATCCTCACGCCCTGATCACGAGCCTCCTGAATCAATTTAGGCAAATTATAGACGTTCTTCTTTGCCATTTCATTCTTCATCATCATTGTCCCCATTCCCCCCATGTTCATTTTGGACAGCACCAGTTTATTTGGTCCCTTGGGCATCATCCAACCGAACATTTTCTCCATGAAAGTCTTTTTTTCCAGAAGTTGGATCGGGCCTTCGCGCCGCATAATATTAGTTCCCCAAAACGTAAAGAACATAGTCACCGGGATATCCATGGCGGCGGCGCCATTGGCGATAATAAAAGCTGCAAGTGCTTTATCCAGGTCACTGGAGAAGACGACCATTGATAGACCTTCTATTTTCCTCTCATCTTCACGAGGTTTCTTTTCAGTAACAACCGCCAGGTCAGCCATATTTGCTCACTCCTTTTTGTTTTTATTATTTAGTTAGTCCCGGTCTTTCGTTTGCAGTAAGGGAACCTCGCAAGCAAATGGCGAGACGTAGTCGGTAATTCATTCAGTTGCAATATCATAGTTGCGAACTATTGCAAGTATACAATAGTTTTTGCCCCTCATCAAGTTATATCAGCTTGACAGTATATAATGGGTAAAATATAATGATTATGAGCATATGCACAAAATACAAGGATGCTTTTTACATGCCTCGACCCAAGAAGAGATGTAGGGTAGCTTTCCTGCCGGATACTACTTACTTTAAGCCGGCTGGGGTGCCCCTGCGAACGCTGGACGAAGTCTGCGTTACTATTGAGGAAATGGAATCCCTTCGGCTACGAGATATTGAGAATTTGGACCAGGAACAATGTGCCAAATACATGAATGTTTCGCGAGCGACTTTTCAGCGAATACTTGAGTCGGCTAGGAAAAAGATAGCTGTGGGTCTACTGGGTGGCAAAGCTATAAAAATAGACGGTGGCTTCTTTGAATTGGATGCACCACAATGTTGCTGCAGGATTGGTTGCAACCAGGATTTGTCTGAAGATATGTTGGCCAGGTGGTCGACTGAATCCTGCTCTATTTGCCACAAGCAATGCAATGACGCGCCGGTGCCTGTGGCAATGAGTGGAGGTCTGGCAAGTGAAGATCGGCATAGCCTTGAGCAATATAACGAAATTGAGATAAGGAGAAAAACTGGTATGAAAATTGCAGTTGTTACAGATGATGAGGTAACTATAAGCCAACATTTCGGACGGGCGTCATGGTACGTCGTTTACACGGTGGAGAATGGCAAAATAGCAGGCAAAGAGAAGCGGCCAAAGATGGGTCACAGCCATTTCGCATCTGCTGAGGGTCCACATTCAGCCCATGACGCCAAGCATGGTTTTGACGCCGCTTCCCAGCAAAAACACGCAAGCATGGCTGAGGCAATTAAAGATAGCCAGGTGCTGATAGCGGGTGGAATGGGCATGGGCGCCTACGAAAGCATGAAGAGTTATAAGATAGAGCCGGTAGTAACCGATGTCACGAATATTGACGAGGCGGTCAGGTTGTACGTGGATGGCAAATTGCCCAACCTGATTAACAGGTTGCACTAATCAGGCACCTGCGCAAATAGATTCATTGCACTGGATTTGGTGGGTAAAATTTCCACATTATTGTAATATTAATGTTGCTTGTATTGCACCGTTTGATCTGCAAGAATTAACTGGGAATAATATGGAAGGCCTCTCTCTCAGCGAACTGTATGGCCGCAGGAAGCAGCAATATACCCAGGACTGTAACCTTTGCGGCATATGCGTGGACGCCTGCCCGGCAATGCCGCTGACTTCCATTAGTTCCGTGTCTTCATGCGATATCCAGGCCAAGGTTATCGAACTGCTCACGACCGGCAATATGTCCGAGGAGGCATCCGTAAGGGCGGCCAGCTGCGCACACTGTAATTCATGCCGGGACATTTGTCCGCTGGACATCAACCCTGTAATTCTGCAGGAATTGCTTCTCCTCGAGCTGGTAAAACTGACAGGGAAGCGCCGTCCCCTGATGGAGCTAAAGCTAGGCGACAGCAATCTCTTTATACCGGACATCCTGGCCAGCATGCAGGTCAAGCCGGAGCAGAAGCTCTGGCTGAGCCGGGTTCCTGATAACCCCGGTCATAAAGATATCGTGGTCTTCACAGGCTGCGCCATGGTGATGATGCCCGATAAGATTTTTCTAGTAAATGAAATCCTGAAAAAGCTAGGCCTCGATTTCGTGATAGTGTCGGGCGGAGAGCTCTGCTGCGGTGCGCGCTATGCCGGCGTGGACCTGGCTGAATCCGAGTCTTTAACCAGGAAGCTGTTGTATACCCTGGCTGCTTTTGGTCCACAGCAGGTCATCTTCTGCTGCGCAGAATGCGCCGGTCGTATTGCCGCCTTCGACCAGGAAATCAGCAGCGTGCCGTTCACATATGATGAGATGTTTCATTTCCTGAGCCTGCACATTGACCAAATGGAGTTTACGCGGCCGGTTAACAGGAAGGTCACCTTACACGACCCCTGCTCTTTAAGCAGGGTGCTTGGCGATAACAGTTCCCTCCGCGCGTTATTAAAGGCCATCCCCGGCCTGACGCTGATAGAGATGGGCAAAAATAAGAAAGAATCCATTTGCTGCGGTGCGGTAGCCAGCCGCAGGCAGCCCAAGGTTGGCCGCGCACTGGCCAGGCAGGTTCTGGNNTTCTGGAAGAAGCGCTGAAGACCGGTGCCGATGTGATGGTGGATGCCTGCCAGGGATGCCATTTCCAGTTTTGCGCTTCGCAGTCTGAATACCCATTCCAAATTGAAAACTTGCTTTCGCTTATTGGTGAAACCATGGGCATCCACTTTGAAGATAAGCTCAAGAAGTTTTACAACTGTGGCGATGCCGATAAGATCATGGAGGAATGCAGGCTGAATGTTGAAGCCGGTCCATACGATCCCGGCCTCACGGCCATGCTGGCTAAACATATTTTTGCAGAGAATGCTTCCCGCGGCGTATAGCGCAGGCTGGCACGATGGCAACGAAAGGCCCGTTTGTTTGAATTAAAAACGGAGGATCATATTATGCCGGAAAAAACATTCCAGGAGATACTGGAACACGTTGAACAGAAGGCGGGTGATTATGAGGAGTTGTATGGCAGTTGCGCCCAGGGCACGCTGCTGGCATTGCAGGAGGAGTTCGGTCTGGGGGATGCGCAGACGCTCAAGGCTGCGACCGCCATGCCCGGCATCGCCCTCAGGGGAGAGGCCTGTGGCGCCGTCATAGCGGCCATTATGGCGCTGGGCATGGTCTTCGGCAGGGAGAAGCCCGATGACTTCAAGGCTGTCCAGCGTACCACCAGCGCAGCCCGGAAGCTGTGCAAACGTTTCGAGGAGGAGTTCGGCGGTTGCACCTGCCGCGAGGTGCAGCATAACATCTTCGGCAGGAGCTTTAATCTGGTCGATCCAAACGACCAGGCTGAATTCGTCAAGGCAGACGCCATCAGGAAATGCCGTGCACCGGCACAGAAAGCGGCGCGCATAGCGGGCGAACTTATACTTGAAGGCCGGAAAAAAGCATAGTTATGTCTAAAAAGGGAGGTTCATATGGCGATAGATTTTAAGGAAGCATCCGATATATTGTTGCGTTATCTGAAGGTCAAGACCCGCCCGCTGTCGATCAAGTTCATTCAGAACAGTTCCGAGATTCCTGAGGGCGTCCTGAGGCCGGGCACCGCCGGCACAAAGATGGCGCTCTGCCAGGTGAATACAATTGCCAGGAAGTGGAACATGGCAATGGCCGTGACGCCCGAAGAGGTCAATTGCGCCGCTGCCCTTTTAGCCTTCGGGTGGGGAGACCTGGGAGACCTGGATCGGCAGGAAGAACTTGTCAATTTCATGGTCTCAGCCGGCTACATCAAAGACACGGAGAAAGCGAAATCGTCGCTGGCCACGCAGCCGTATTTTAACGGAGAGAAAAAATTGTCCTCCAGGGGGCTTATTGTCGCTCCCATAGACGCAGGCATAATAGCCGACCCCGACGTAATTTTGATCTATGGCAATCCTGCCCAGATTGCCAGGCTGGCGCAATCCATGATCTATTCCGAAGGCGGTGTGATAGAATCCAGGGCGCATGCAGGAGTTTCATGTATCGGCGAGATGATCGAGCCGGTTGTTTCCGGCAAAGCTGTTTATGTAGTGCCGGGCCGCGGCGAGAGGCAGATAGGTATGGCCGCTGACGATGAGATGGCCTTCGCTTTGCCCACCGCAAAATTGCAGGATCTGTTGGCAGGGCTCATGGAAACCGATGAAAAGGGTACCAGGTATCCTATCCAGCCCTTCCTCTTCTTTGAGCCGCGCTACAATAAGGCTGTCTCCAAACTTATCAAGAAGATAAAGTTGAGTTGAGGATCATACTTCGGATTATATTTGCTGGTTCAATGCTGCAGTTTAATCATGGTGCCTATCCCATCTCGATATAAGGGGTGGGATTAATGCCTAAATCACTTGGGGAAAAATGGCTCAAACTTTGCGATGACTTCATCTCGAATGAAGTCGTGCATATTGATAAGGAACTCGTAAACAGGAGCGCCACTGGCAGGGCTGTTCTTGTCGAAAGTTATGTGACTCGCAATTTTAAATTCAACGTTCTCACTCGGCTGACTTGCAGGCATGGTCACAGTCATAATTATCGAGTTATGTTCGAGCACTTGGAGGGGAGTTTGCGTGGGCGAGGGCTCGATAACAAAAGCCTCGAAACGTCACTCAAAATTATTATTAACCCCGGAAACTTTGAGGGGCATCTTATGTTTGTCTTGATTCGCGATTTTGTTCAAGCTATAAATCGGGTGAGAGGAGAACCATTGTCCTCTATTGTAAGTATTGAATGGTTGCAACTGTCGAATCAAATCAACTGCCCCTGCTGGGAACTTCGACAAGATGGAGTTATGATCGCTAACCCAGGTATTGAAAGCCTTGGCCTTTGGCGTGACGGGGAATTCTGTACTGTAAACGGGAAATTTAATCCCGCAAGAAGGGCGTTCCCCGACTATCTGGGAAAGACCCCATACCAGGTTATCCAAAATAGGACGAAGTTCAGCGACACAGGCTCTGATAGGTGTTCCCAAGTTAGGCGGGATATTTTGCAGCACAACGAATCGATAACAAACTACCTTGGTTTCTCCATTAATCTGTTCCTCGCGGATTATAGTGTTCGGATGGCCTTGGAAAAACCTGTCGGCTTTAATGTGGAAATCCTCGATGTGCTCCCTTGCAGCATCGAGTCTACTGCGAATCTCTGGCATGTAGTCAGTGGGCCGCATATGTTATACTCACAAAGTGGGAGAGAAGAAAATGGACAAACAAAAAACTCCACAAGGGTACGAGATACCCGTACCCAAGCAAAAGGACGTGTTCNNAAAAGGCGGCGAAACCGACCAAGCCTCTAGTTCCCCGCCGCCGCCCGAAGAAGTAAAGTCTCGAACTGTGCCTTATCATCATCACGGTGGTTATACCGCCAAGCATACTCATTCAGGTAACCTTGAAGATGTTTAGCGGATACAGCGTGATAAACGCCGCCAATCCCTCTTTTAACGAGAGACCAGAAGCCCTCAATCGTGTTCGTGTGGACTGTCCCGCTTACATAAACATGCTCGGCATGGTTACAAGCCTGATGGTCAAGTCCGATGCGCTCCATTTTGTTGTAGGACTTCAATTCATCGGTGCAAACGACCGTAGCAGGGATAACATGCTTTTGCAGGTGCGGGAATATGGTCGCTCTCCTGACATTGGGAACGGTCATTGCTCGAACCTGTCCTTGTCGTTGTACCATCCCGAAGACTGGCACTTTATGAGAGCCAGGAGCCGGACGACCACGCTTGTCACCACGTCTTCGTCCGCCAATGTAGGTTTCGTCCGCTTCGACAACGCCCGACAACGGCTCATCCGTTTGCTCCATGAGATTGGTTCTTATCAAGTGAGCCATACGCCAAGCCGTTTTATAGGTGACTCCAAGCTCCCGTTCAATCTGTTTGGCGGAAATACCGCATTTAGTGCTTACCATCAGATACATGGCATAGAACCACAATTTAAGGGAAGTAGAGGACTTCTCAAATATGGTTCCGGCCAACGGGTGAAGGTGATAGCCACAAGCAACACAAGTGTAGGAAGGTGCAAGTTGTTTCGATTCATATCTCTTGAACGAGCGAATCTGATTGCACTTCGGGCAATGAGCATGTTCGCCATCTTCGGAAAACCGTCGCTTCCAAAGAAATTCGAGGCATGCAGCATCGGTCGAAAACTTCTCAGTGAACTCCATAAGAGTGTACTGAGAATCAGACGACTTTGCATTGATCGGGTTAGCTCTATTTACTGCTGTCATGATCGTATCTCCTTACAATCTAATAGTATCATAAGGAGCTTATATTGTCAAGGGATAATTACCTAATTATTTAGACGGCAACGTAAGCTCCCCAGTAAGACCAAATCATCAGACGAGTAAAAATAACCCGGTATGTTGCCTTTATTCAGAATACCTTCTGCTAGATTTTTACCGCGTGGAGAAGATTACCCCAGCGCAGCGCAGATAGCCAATATGATCCATGTAAGCCAAGCTTTCATTTCCTAATCACCGAATCTATTTATCTGCTTGTTTTACTCCAAATTAGAGCTAATAACCTGGAAATTGTGGACACTATGATGTAGACGTATGTCTATACCTGACCCAAATATCATAACTATTTAACTTTCTGTCTTCTTAGTATATTACTAATCCATATCTCATATGGGAAGATTATCATAACTGGTATTAGTGACTGACATATATCTATAACAGGCAGCAATCAATAACAAAAGGGGGTAAGAAGAGGACATGAAAGTATTTAACGTAATGTTAAAGAAGTTGTAGGCAACTGTTAACAATGCAAGGTTAGGGACGTGTCGATGTCGCAGGCAACATATTTTAGGAGGTAACTACATTGAAAAGGTTCGTTTTTCTTTCTCTATCACTACTACTATTACTCATTCTCATCCCAAGTTGTGTTACAGTTCAAGCCCCGCCATCAGCGACTACCCCACAGGCAGGAACGCCATTCGCGGTGACCGGTATTATAGCCAATACTGAGCCATCAAACTCCACCGGTTGTTTCACCCTTTATGCTAATATCACTGCCAATGGCCCCGGCACAGTTACTTACGCCTGGGAATCAACCAATGGCGGCGGGTATAGTTATACCTGGAGTATCACATTTCCCACGGCCGGTACGCAAAAAATAACATTACCGGTGGAAATGAGTGCATTGCCTTCCGGTCCGTATCGAGTCCACGTTTTGACTCCCAATGATGTAGTATCGAATTCCACAAATTACACAACCTGTGGGCCCTAACCCGTTGGTGAGCCAGGGTGTACGATAGAACCTTTTGCTGACTTATAGATACGATAATCCCAGTGATAACAATACAGTTGACCGCTTGATTTCATAACTGTCGGTGGTTCAGTGCAGTGGGACATTAATAGATGGTTATATGAGACCAAAGGCATATCACATCCGTTTAAACTGCTCAAATGGACTCATGGGATTAGTACGGGTTAACTTACCGGTAGGGAATCGAACTTATTCAACTAATAGACTTCAGCTAGGGGTGAAAAATCTTTTCAGCTGCATTAATATATCGTGGAATAAGTCAAATTTCGTCTTTCCGTGAGTTTCGCACAGCCCCAAGGATTTAGCATTTGGAGTTTCGCCAAATGTATTGGCGTAGACTTGTCAGGGCACCTGTAAACGGTTATATTTGTATGAGTTATGACTATACGGGGGAGGGATAATGAAGAGCTTGACTATCGGTAAGATACGGGGATTGCAGCAGATATCCAGGAGGCCGGGCATCTTTGTCATGTGCGCTATGGACCATAGGGCCGGACTGATCTCCATGATCGAGAGTGCGCAGCACGGTGTGCCGGATTATGCGGAGCTGGTTAATATGAAGCTGGATATGTGCGCGGCCTTCGGCCGCCATGCCAGCGGCGTTCTGCTCGATCCTGAATACGGAGCTGCACAGTGCATAGCAGGCAATGTGCTGGGTGGCAGGGTTGGCCTGCTGGTCAGCGTCGAGGCTACGGGCTATGAGAAAGACCCGATGGGACGCCTGACCGAGCTGCTCAAGGACTGGGGCGTGGAGAAGATCAAGCGCATGGGGGCCTCGGCCGTGAAGATGCTGGTCTATTACCGTCCCGATATCAAGAAACTGGCCGATAAACAGCTCAAGACTATTGCCAGGGTCGCCGATGAGTGCATTAAATATGATATCCCCTTCCTGGTCGAGCCCAAGACCTACCGTGTGGAGGGCGAAAAAATGGACTCCAAGGAGTTTGCCTCCAAGCTGCCGGAGATGGTCGTTGAGACTGCCAGGCAGATCACCGCTCTGCCCATCGACGTGCTGAAGGCCGAATTCCCGGCCGATATGAAATATGACAAGGATGTCTCTGAGCTGGGTCAATATTGCAAACAGCTCGACGCCGCCTCCCGGACTCCCTGGGTCATACTCAGCGCCGGCGTAGATTATGAGACTTTCAAAGATGAAGTGACCATCGCCTGCAAGGCAGGCGCATCCGGATTCCTGGGCGGCAGGGCTATCTGGCAGGAGGCCATGCAGATTGCCGACAGGCAGAAAAGATTGGAATATTTCAAGAATGTGGCGGGCAAAAGGCTCGAGGAGCTGGCCCATATAACGGAAAAATATGCCCGTCCCTGGTATGAGAAGCTGGGCTTACAGCCTTCCCATCTGGTCGATGTCGATCAGGACTGGTATCGAAAATATTAAGGATTTCAAATTGCCAAGACGTAAAAAACCGGCGCCGGAATTCGTACCGGCACGCAAAACGAAAATAGTCTGCACTATTGGCCCGGCCAGCAACTCTGCCCCGGTTGTAAGGCAGTTGCTCCAGGCGGGCATGAACGTGGCGCGTATTAACGCCTCGCACGGTACCCCTGAAGAGCATCTGCGTTATGTCGAAACTCTGCGGCAGGAAGCGGAGAGGCTCAAATCACCGCTGGCCTTCCTGCTCGACCTGCCCGGACCCAAGGACCGCACCGGCAAGGTCAAGAAGGGCGGGATAAAGCTCACAGACGGCGCTGAATTTATATTGACTACCAGGGACGTACTGGGCGATGAGACGCAGGTCTCCGTGGATCTTCCCGAGCTCCCCAAGCATGTTAAGCTGGGACAGGATATTTTCCTGGACGACGGCCTCATCAAGCTGGAAGTGGTATCCATCAGCCATCGCGATGTTAAGTGCAAAGTCATTACGGGGGGCAGGCTTTTCGATAGTAAGGGCGTAACGGTTCCGGGCGTGACCTGGGATGTGGATGCCGTGACCGAGGAAGACTGGCAGCATCTATATTTTGCCATCAAGCACGAAATCGATTTCGTGGGGCTTTCCTTTGTCAGTAAGGCTGACGATGTGGTGAAGGTCAGACAGTTTTTGCGGGATAAGGGGTCACTGGCCCAGATCATCGCCAAGATCGAGAGGGTGGAAGGATTAAATAACTTCGATGAGATTCTGGCGGCGGCCGACGGCATCATGGTAGCGCGCGGCGATCTGGGCGTGCAGATACCCATACAGAGGGTCCCTGTCGTCCAGAAAGACCTGATCTGCAAGTGCAACCATGCCGGCAAGCCGGTTATCGTGGCCACTCAAATGCTGGAATCCATGGTTGATTCTCCCATGCCCACACGTGCTGAGGCTACGGACGTGGCTAACGCCATTTTCGACGGGGCGGATGCGACTATGCTTTCGGAGGAGACAGCGATTGGGCATTACGTTGTGGAGGCGGTCAAAATGATGTCCCTCATAGCTGTGGAGGCGGAGGGCGCCCTGCCTTACGACGAGAACTTTGCCAACAAAGGCAAAGACCTTCAACCGCTTACAGATGACGCCATAAGCTATGCCGCCTGCCATACCGCACGCCAGCTCGGCGCTAAAGCCGTTATTGCCTATACGGCATCGGGCAGCACAGCCAGGCGGGTCTCGAAATACAGGCCGCGCACGCAGATACTGGCCATCACGCCTGACGAATCTACTCAGAGGAAGCTATCACTGACATGGGGTGTGATCGCCCTTAAGGTGCCCGAGCCGAGGTCCATATTGAATATGTTTACACAGGCTGCTCGGGCGGCTAAAAAATTGGGTTGTGTACAGAAAGGGGATCTGGTCGTGGTGACGGCGGGTATTCCCGTTGGCAAAGCGGGGACGACCAATATGCTTAAAGTGGAGAAGATCTAAGTGATATCCACCGTGACTATGAACCCATCGCTGGACAGGCATGTCGCTGTAGAAAACCTGGTGCTGGATGATACCAACCGCTGGGTGAGCTTCTCGTATATGCCCGGCGGCAAGGGGATAAATGTGTCGCGGGTTGTTTGCCAGATGGGCGGCGATACTATGGCTTACGGGTTTATGGGGGGCCTGGACGGGGGCGTATTGAAAACCATTTTGAAGCAAAAGGACGTGCCCTTTGATTTCACACCGATCAAGCTGGAGATCAGGAGCAATTTCATTATCACCGACCTTAAGACTCGCGCACAGACAAGGATATCTGCGCCTGGACCAGAGATATCTCCCGGTGAACTTAAAAAGTTAATAGACAAGATAACCCGCCTCAAGCGCCGGCCCCGCTATATGGTTTTTGCTGGCAGCGTACCGCCCGGGGTGCCTGATGATATCTATCATGTGCTGATCGATAAGATGAAAAGTCAGGGTATCATCACGGTGCTGGATTCGGCCGACCAGTGGCTTAAAGAGGGTGTGAAGGCCACACCTGATATTATTAAGCCCAACGTCAGGGAAGCACAGGGACTGCTCGGCAGGGAGCTTAAGACCGAAGAAGATATAATTCAGGCTGTAAAAACGCTGGTCGGCAGCGGTATCAAAATAGTCTGCATTTCAAGGGGCCGGGATGGCATGATCATCGCCGACAAAGATGCTGTCTATAAAGTGATACCTCCCGACGTGCAGATTTTAAGTACGGTAGGAGCCGGGGATTCCGCCGTGGCGGGGCTGGTGCTCAAGCTCAGTCAGGGCGGCAGCCTGGAGGAAGCCTCACGCCTTGCCGCTGCCTGCGGCACGGCCGCTACACTAGCCCCGGGTACCGAGCTATGTCATAAGGAAGATGTAGAGAGTCTGCTTCCGCAGGTAAAAGTAGAGAAGCTGCCGTTTTAGATTTGCCATTGCCGGGTATTAAACCGCGTACCATTTATTGCCCCTCTAGCGCTTCCCACACTATTTCGGGCAGCATTTTCACATCAATGTTTGGATTGCCGCCCAGCTTGGCTTTAAGAGCGTAATAACAGCCGGTGCAGATATTGACTACCGTATCGGTTTTGATTGAACCGGCCAGCTGTTCCATGTGCGGTGGTATGTTGCAGCATAGTTTGCCGTCCAGGGGATTTACCTCCAGCCCTTCGATCTTGTCCATTATGCGCATAGCGGCACTATTGTCCACGGGGATATCGGTTATGCGGCGGCGGAAACGATAGCAACCCGCATAATAGTCGACCTTTTTTTGCAGCCTGCCGCCCCGGAAATAGCGGTCAATAAGCTGGGGGTAGGTAATAACCTCAAGATCGGTTAAACCCTTGCAGTTGGTATAATTGGGCTCGCAGGCGCTGCAAAAGAGCACAATGGAGCGGGCGCCCAATTCTTTGGCCTGCCTGAAGTTCTCCGCTATGAAATCCGGGGAGAGCTCTTTAAACCTGGCAATGTCCTCTTCATTTTTGGTTATCACCGCCATCTGGCCGAATGCCAGCCAGCCACAGCAGAATTCTTTATCAAGCAGTGTATAGTCGACCTTTAAATGGTCCAGCACCTTCTTGAAGGCACTCAACACGTGCGGCATACCCTCCGGTTGAAAGCACCCCGCAATAATGGCGTATTCCGCTTTTTTGTTGATGGGAAAGCCAATGTCGTCTACCAGTAATTGCCTTTTCTTTTCGCCCGTACCCGCTGCACAACCGTATTGCCTGATGTTTTCAATGGCTTTTTGGTCGATCATCGTGGCACCCCTCTAACTACAAATTAAGCCTAACATTCCTGCATTTTATGGTCAAGCAAGGATCGGTCTCGGGGCGGCCGTTTATTTATGCTATAATCGTACGTTCCTAAATCGGAGGAGACGATGAAATTAAAGCTGTATTTTCTGGAGACGAGGCCGCAATTTTTAACCCTGGTGGTTGTGCTGGCGATACTGGGCATTTGCATGGCCTGGTATGACGGTTTCTTCAACCTGGGCAACGCCATAGTGGCCGGCGTCGGGCTGGTCCTGGCACACGCCGCCTGCAACACCCTCAACGATTACTTCGACTATAAAAGCGGCGTGGACAAGGCTACCAACGTGACACCCTTCAGCGGTGGCAGCGGCATGCTCAAAGCCGGACTGATCAAGCCTGGCGAAGCGCTCTGGATCGGTATTATCTGCTTGATCATCGACGTCTTCATCGGCGCTTATTTCATCTGGATTAAAGGCTGGCTGCTGCTGCCCCTCATCGTAGTCGCGGCTATATGCATCATCCTGTACAGCCCGTTGATACTGCGGGGATACTGGCCCGAATGGTCGCCCTTCCTGGGACTGGGCGTGCTGCCGGTGCTTGGCATCTATTTCGCTCAAACCGGCATATATACCTGGCCGGCCGTGGTCGCGGCCATACCCTCCGGTTTCCTGGTGCACAACCTGCTGTTGCTCAACGAGTTCCCGGATATCGAGGCCGACAAGATAGGGCACAGGAAAACGCTGCCCATAACCATCGGCAGGCGCAATGCGGCTATTTTTTATACGGTTTGCACGCTGCTCGCCTATGTGTGGATCGTCGGCGCAGTCATATTTAAAGCCATGCCGGTATTCTGCCTGATTGCAGTATTTACCCTGCCCCTGGCTATAAAGGCCATCCAGGGCTCGTTCAAATCTGAAGATATGGGCAAGCTGATATCGGCCATGGCCAACAACGTGATGGTGGTGCTGCTGACCCAGCTTCTGATTGGCGCCGGCTACATCCTATCGGGCGTTTTCAAGGTCTAGAAAAACATGGCGGAAAATCAGCCCCTTCAGAAACCCAAACCGCTGCATCGCATATTCACCGCCATCCCCGAGCGCTACGACCTGATCAACCATGTCATCACCCTGGGTATGGATACGGGTTGGAGGAAGCAGGCCGCCCTGGCATGCCTTACTTCACGGCCTCAGCGCATCCTGGATATCTGCTGCGGCACGGGCGACCTGGCCATCGCCATCGCCCGGCTGGCGGACTACAATCCGGAGATCACCGGCGTCGATTACAGCCAGCCCATGCTGGATAAGGCCGCCGAAAAAGCCGGTAAGTTAGCCGAGGGTAAGAATATCAAGTTCGTCAACTCCGAGATTGCGCAGCTTCCCTTCCCGGACGGCTGGTTTGATTGCGTGGGCATCTCGTTCGCATTCCGCAACCTGACCTATAAAAACCCGCTCGTTCAGGAACACCTGGACGAGGTATTACGCGTGCTCAGACCGGGCGGCAAATACGTCATAGTGGAGAGCAGCCAGCCCAAGTCAGCCTTGATGCGCATGCTGGACCACCTGTATTTGAGGCTGTGGGTCTTCCCCTCAGGCCTGCTGATATCTGGAAATAAGGCAGCCTATAAATACCTGGTGGAGTCGGCCGAGCACTTCTTCTCGGCGGAAGAGGCACAGGAATTCCTCATAAAGGCTGGATTCAAACAGGCTGCGTACAAAAGGCTGTTCTTCGGGGCCGCCGCGGTCTATGTAGCTATCAAATAGCTCTTTTTACGGCGTTCGAAATCAAATCCGGTGGTCTTCACGGATGATAACGCGCGGTCCACCGCTCAGGCTTGTGCCCCATTGCTTGGGCATGGATATCTTCTCCAGCCTGTCGAGCTGTCCGATATCCTTGAGCCTCTTATAAATCAGTTGCCATGCGCAGGCACGATTGGGATTCACTTCGCAGCGGTCCTCCCTTGAACCCCCGCAGGGGCCGTTCAGCAGATGCTTGGCGCAGCGCGTGACGGGGCAGATGCCCCCGTAATCAGCCAGCACACAATCGCCGCATTGTGCGCATTTCTCGGTCCAGGTGCCCCTCTCCTCCAGGATGCCCAGGAACTTGGTATTGAGCCCGGCGTAGACCGGCTTCTTGGCGAAACGTTCGGCTATGGCCTGTACGCCTGCCCCGCAGCCCAGCGATAACACGGCGTCGGCCTTCTCAATGGCTTCGGCGGCTTGCTCGATAAAGATGTTGTCGCATTGACGTTCGATAGTCAGCTCGCTGACCTTGAAACCCAGGTTCTGTGCTCGGGAAGCGATGCGCAGAGCCGAGGCCATGATGCTGACCTCGCGCTCGCCGCCGGCCAGGCAGACGGTAACGCAGGTGCCGCATCCCAGCACCAGAATGTTTTTATGCCCCTTGATTATGTCGACTATTTCGGGGATGGTTTTTCTCTCTGCGACTATCATGACTTTATCTCCTGTTGCTGTTGTCTTTTGGCTTTGTTGAGGGGGCTGGGGCCCAGCTTGCGCACCGTCTCAACCATATCCTTAATGTGGTCGGTGAGCTGGCGCGCCATGGCCGAGCTGACGTTGACCATACGCAGGCGCTCCGGCTCAAGGCCGCTCTCCTGTAAATACTTGCGCGCATAGTTCACGCGGCGCTTGGCCACCAGATTGCCTTCCTTGAAGTGGCAACTGCCCTCTTCACAGCCGGCCACCAGCACTCCATCGGCGCCGTTCTCGAAGGCCTTGAGGAAAAACTCGACTTCCAGCCTGCCCGTGCAGGGTGTACGTACGATCCTGACATTAGCCGGGTATTGAAGGCGCATGGAGCCGGCCAGGTCGGCGGCTGCATATGCACAATACAGGCAGCAAAAGGCAACGACGGTGATTTCCTTATTATTCGAGTTCATATTTACACTTCTTTACTGCGGCGCTCCCACCGGCTTAGTAGTTTCTTCCTCATGGACATTGAAAAGCTCGTCCAGCATGGTCTTGAACTGCCTCGATTCGAAATGGTTCAGCTGTATGGCGCAGGCCGGGCACTCGGCAGCACAGATGCCGCAGCCCATGCACTTGGCCGCGATTATCTCGGCCTTCCCATCGGCATTCACAGTTGGAGCGCCGTAGGGGCAGACCTTGGTGCAGGTCATGCAGGAGATGCATTTCTGCTGGTCGACCTGCGAGACCTGGGCGCCGACCTCGAGCATGGTCTTGGATAGCACCGTGGCAGCCCTGGCTGCCGCGGCGCGTGCCTGCGAGATATTCTCATCCATCATCTTGGGAGAATGGGCCAGGCCGCACAGGAAAATGCCCTCAGTGGTAAAATCCACCGGGCGCAGCTTCAAATGCGCTTCCACATAGAAGCCGTCGGCGTTGAGCGGCACTTTGAGCAAATCAGCCAGCTTGCGGCTGTCCTTGGGAGCATCTACGGCTGTGCTGAGCACCAGGTTGTCGGCCTCTATCTCGATAGGCTCCGGGAAGTCGGGGCTGTTGACCGTGACGGTGAGCAATCCGCCGTCTGATACTACCGGCGGCGTGTTGTGCTCGTAACGAATGAACAGCACGCCCGCCTCACGCGCCTGCTTATAATATTTCTCCCTGAAACCGTAGGTGCGGATATCCCTGTAGAGGACATAAACATTGGCGGTGGGGTCCTGTTGCTTGATCTTTAAGGCGTTTTTGACTGCCATAGAGCAGCAGATGCGGCTGCAGTAAGGCCTCTCGTCGTTGCGGGAGCCCACGCACTGTATCATAACTATATTGCGTCCCTTCAGCGGCATAGCCTTTCTAGCCAGCTTTTTCTCCAGCTCCACCTGTGTGAGGACCCTGTCGGACTTGCCGTATAGGAATTCCCGGGTGGTCGCAGGTCCGGCGCCTGTGGCGACTATGATGGTGCCGCATTTCACATCTTTATCCAGGCCTTCCCTGGAAAGGGTAACTTCAAAAGAGCCGATGAAGCCTGCCACTCCCGAAACCTCGGTCTCCATGTGCAGGGTGATGTTTTCATGGTTTTCAACTTGCCCGGCCAGCTCTGAGACGAATCCTTCAACGTCGTCATGTTCCAGGGTATAGTTCAGATTCAGGGCATTTCCGCCCAGACTCTCCGATCTCTCTACCACGTGGACCTTGAAACCCTGGTTGGCCAGCGCCAGAGCGGCGGTCATGCCGCTGATGCCGCCACCGATGACAAGCCCGGTCTGGTTGACGGCGAAGGATGTGCCGATGAGGGGGGATAGCAGGCGTGAGCGTGCCACGGACATCTTCATCAATTCGATGGACTTTTCCGTGGCCTTTTCCGGCTCCGCCGAGTGCACCCAGGAGCATTGGTCCCTGATATTGGCCAGCTCGAAGAGATAGGGATTGAGCCCTGCCTCGCGCAGTGTATCGCGGAAGATGGGCTCGTGGGTCCTGGGCGTGCAGGAGGCGACCACGATTCTGTTGAGCCGGTGCTCATGGATCATATCCCGGATGTTATTCAAATTAGAGTCGGCGCAGGTATACATGGTGTGAGTGGCGAAGACCACGTTGGGCTGCTGCGCAGCCACCTCGGCCACACGTTCCACGTCGACTACCGAGGCGATGTTCTTGCCGCAGTGGCAAATGAAGACGCCAATGCGCGGCTCCTCATCGGTCACATCGTGCTCGCTGGGATAGACGCGCTTGGTAACCAGCGTGTTGCGGGCCGATGCCAGCAGCTCCATCGACATGGATGCGGCGGCGCTGGCCTGCGTAACCGTCTCGGGTATATCTTTGGGCTCCTGGAAGGCCCCGGCCACGAATACGCCCGGTTTGGAGGTCGAAAGCGGGCTGAAGCGGTCGGTGGCGCAGAAACCGTATTCATTCAGGTCGATGCCGATGCGCCCTGCAGTGGCCCTGGCCGCCGATCCGGGCTCCATGCCGACCGAGAGCACCACCAGGTCGAAATCAGCTTCCGCCAGCTTGCCTGATTCATCATAATAATGCAGTCGCAGGTCTTTCGACCCCGGCACCTGCAGCACTCTTGATGGCATGCTCTTAATATAATTGATATTTCCCTGATTCCTGGCGCGCTCGTAATACTGGTCGAAGTCCTTGCCGTGTGCGCGTATATCCATATAAAAAACCGAGGCCTGTAGGTCGGGTGAATGGTCCGAAGCTATCAGGGCCTGCTTGGTCGATACCATGCAGCAGACCGATGAGCAGTAATCGTTGCCGCACTTGGAGTCGCGTGAGCCGACGCACTGTATCCAGGCGATGCGCTTTGCTTCCTGCCCGTCTGACCTCCTGATGACATGTCCCTCGGATGGACCCGAGGCGGAGAGCATCCTCTCGAACTGGACGCTGGTCAGCACGTTGGGATAGCGGCCGAAGCCGAACTCGCCCTTCCTCTCAGCGGCGAACTCTTCGAAGCCGGGGGCAAGGATAACCGAGCCCACATCCAGCCGGACCGTCTTTTCCAGCATGAAGTGGTCTATGGCATTCTGCTCACAGGCGGCCACGCACTCCTGGCATTCCGAGCACATGGCACAGTTAAGGCAGCGCTCGCATTCCGCCAGCGCCTGTTCTTCACTAAAGCCGCCCTCGACTTCCACGAAATTATGCTTCCTCTCCTCAACGGCTATTTCGCCGGGCATCTCCCTGGATTTCTTCTCTTTATCGTTTGTTGTGGGGAGCAGTTCCTCTGGAATCGGCTTTACGCTGTCGCTGAAACGGGCGGTCCTCATATCCTCGCCTTTCAGGTAGCGTTCGATGGATTCGGCGGCGCGTTTGCCGGCAGCTACGGCCTGTATGATGGAGGCCGGGCCCGACACGCCGTCGCCCCCGGCGAAAAGCCCTTTGACCGATGTCTCCAGGGTAACGGGATCGGCCTTCAGCACGCCCCGCTCGAGGGCTACGTCTTTGTTATCCAGGAACCCTTTGTCCAGCGACTGGCCGATGGCGATGATCACCTGGTCGGCCTTGAGGATGGTAAGGGTGCACGTATCGTAAGCGGGGCTGAAGCGCCCTTCTTTGTCGAAGACGCTGGTACAAAGTTTGAATTCGATGCCTTCCACTTTTCCGTTGCCCAGTATGCGCTGCGGTCCCCAGCCGTTGTGTACGGTTATCCCCTCTTCAAGTGTGGCCTCTATCTCCTCGGGCAGTGCGGGCATCTCCTGCCTCTGCTCCAATGAGACCATATCGACATGTCCTGCGCCCAGGCGCAGGGCAGTGCGGGCCACGTCCACGGCCACGTTGCCGCCGCCGATCACAATGACCCTGTCCTTCACTTCGGGCAGATTGTCTTTGTCCCCGGCCTGTCTCAGGAACTCCACGCCGTAATTGATGCCGGCCTTGTCCTCGCCTTCCACGCCCAGCTTGCGGCTGGTCTGAACTCCCACCCCGGCGAATACCGCCTCGTTGTCACGGCGTATCTGTTCCAGCGTGATATCCCTG
Organism: Dehalococcoidia bacterium; assembly: GCA_003142375.1. GTDB lineage: Bacteria > Chloroflexota > Dehalococcoidia > GIF9 > UBA5629 > UBA1162. Next base: position 32,716 of record PLME01000006.1, read on the forward strand.
CCGACATTACAGTTATATTTAAATGTGACGCCCTTGCGCCTGATCAGCTCCACCTCGTAATCCAGTATATTCTTGGGCAGCCTGTATTCGGGAATGCCCCAGCGCAGCATGCCGCCCGCCGCCGGAGTCGCTTCATAAACGGTAACGGCAAAGCCGCGGTCCGCCAGATCTGCCGCAGCGGTGAGGCCGGCGGGCCCCGCGCCGATTATCCCGACCTTCTTTGCGCCTGTGGCCGGCATTTTCTCTTCGGGCAATGTGATAAGGCCTGCCTCCATCATCTCCATCTCTTTATCGGAGGCGAACCTCTTGAGCAGCCTGATGGCGACTGACGAGTCGACCGAGTTGCGCGTGCAGGCGGCCTCGCATGGATGGTTGCAGGCACGTCCGCAGATGGCCGAGAGCGGATTCCTCTCCCTGATCAAATTCACGGCCTTGACGTATTCCTTCTTTTTGATGAGCTGGATATAGCCCTGCACGTTTATATTGGCCGGGCAGGTCACCTTACAGGGGGCGTGTCCGTTCTTTAGTATGCCGAAGATATTGGGGGTGGCCTGTGCGTAGTACTTGGCGATGGCCTTGCGCGTGCCCATGTTGCGGTCGAAGCGGTTGGGCACGTTGACCGGGCAGGCGTCGGTGCACTGTTCGCAGGCGGTGCATTTCACCTCGTCTACGTAGCGCGGGTGGCGTTTGATGGTAGCCTTGAAGTTGCCCGGCCGTCCTTCCAAATCCACCAGCTCGGAAAGCGTCAGTATCTCCACATTAATGTTGCGTGCGCATTCCACCAGCTTGGGTGAGACGATGCAGGTGGCACAGTCCCCGGTGGGGAAAGTCTTATCCAGGTGAGACATCATGCCGCCGATGGCCGGTGAACGCTCTATCAAATAGACTTTGAAGCCTGAGTTGGCCAGGTCGAGGGCAGCCTGAATGCCGGCTATGCCTCCGCCCTGTACCAGCACCGCTCCGGTCTTTTTATCAGTGGTTTTATCCATATTGGTAACCTTCTTAAACTTGATGTGAGGATGCAGGCTGCAGCGCCTTCAATACTCCCGCCGGTGATACCATCAGCCGGCTCAGTCCCAGCTCTTTTTCGGGGATGCCCAGGCAAAGGCCCAGTAACTGGGTAATATACAGCACGGGCATATGGTGTTTTTTGCCCGTAGCCGCGTCAATATCTTTTTGCCTGAGGTCCAGGCTGGCCTGGCACATGGGGCAGGCTACAGCGATGCAGTCCGCTCCCGAGGCGGCCGCCATCTCCACGATGGAGGATGAGAGCTTGACCGCCACATCGGTGCGGGTCAGGTTGAGCCCGCCGCCGCAGCACTCGACCTTGTGAGGCCAGTCGATGCTTTCCCCGCCCATGGCTGTCACCAGCCGGTCCAGCGAGGTGGGGTTCTCCGGGTCGTCGAAATGCGTAACGTTGCCGGGACGCACCAGCAGGCATCCGTAATAGCTTGCGACCTTGAGCCCGTTGAGGGACTTTTTGAAACGCTTGCGCAGCTTATCGATGCCGAAATCTTCCAATAAAATCTCCACGAAATGGCGAACTTTTACCGAGCCGTCGTAGGGCTGTCCGACGGCGTCGGCCACCGCAGCGCGCATGTCTGCCGAAGACGTAATCTCATGGTTGGCGGTCTTCATGCGGCTGTAGCAGGCGGCGCAGGTGACGACCGTATCCAGCCCCATTTCTTTGGCCAGCAGCAGGTTGGCGGCCGGCAGTGAAGCGGCCATGACGCGGTCGGTCTGGTGGGCTGAAGTAGCTCCGCAGCATGACCAGCCTTTCATCTCTACCAGGTCGATGCCCAGCAGGCGTGCCACGGCATCAGCCGATTCGTGCATATCACGTGCCGTGGAATGGGCCGAGCAGCCCGGATAATATGCGTATCTCATTTTTTCTTTCCTTTGGCCTGTTTGGAGCGGTCGAAGATTCTCTTGACGACCTTTTTCTCGGCGCCCGAAGGCGGGAGCACGGCCATCTTGCCCTTGGCCAGCATGGACGGGAACTTCTCCACGTCCTGCATCAGCGAGCCGGAGCCCAGCTTGTAGCCCATGATCATGGAGAGGTCGTAGGAACGCCCGTAGGCTTTAACCGCCTCAAGGAACTTGCGGTTGAAGAGCGGCATATCGCCCCTGGGCGATTTGGACCCTTTCTCCAGCGCCAGGCTGCGCAGGGCGTCGATGACCGCTGGTATATTGATATCCATGGGGCAGCGCCCGTAGCAGGTCTCGCAGGACAGGCACATCCAGACCAGGTCGCTCTCCAGGAGCTCATCCCCGGCGCCCAGGTGCAGGCGGCGGATGATCTCCGAAGGCGGCGACTGGGTGTATTTGGTGACCGGACAGCCGCTGGCGCATTTCTTGCACTGGTAGCATAAGCTCATATCGACGCCGGACATTTCTTCCACCGTCTGTCTGAGGCTTTTCCCCGACTGTTTTTTAATCTTTATCGTCATATATCTTCTCTTCTTTAGGCTTGTTCGCCGTCCGATACAGTAAGCTCCTCGACCTCGCTGATGGGCTCAGCCATTTTCCTGCCCAGTGCGGAGACTTTGACCGGCGCCACCTTGCGGTAGACGGCCGAAGGCTCCATACGTTGGCCGTTGACCGTCAGCAGCTCCTCTACCTTGATGCCGAATAAGCGCTCGTTTTCCTCGAGGTAGGGCAATATCAGGTCCCACTCGGCGTCCGTCAGCCGGAAGAACCCGCAGCCGTTCAGTTGCTGCCAGACCAGGCGCTGCTCCGGGTCGCGGATATAGATGGCGCCGCCCGAGGCCAGCGAGAACAGGTTGCTGCCGGGATAGGGTTCCGGCAAAGGGACCATTTTGCCGTCGTCATCGAACTTGACGCCGTTAAGGATGACGAAGCCGCCGCCATTGAGCACATCGCCCGCCATGAATGACTCTCCCAGGAAGTCCAGGCAGGTGCCGTTGATGACAACCTTGGGCCTGCCCACCGAGTTGATGAGCGGGCGTCCCGCCCCATTGCCCATAACATAGACGCTGCCGCCCTTGGCGCCGTACATGAAGGTCTGCCCGAAATCCCCGTGTATCACCAGTTTGCCGGTCTTGATGATCTGTCCCACCTGGTCCTGGGCATTGCCGTGCACCGTGATGGTCAGGCCGTCTATGCCGGAAGCCAGGTAATCGCCCGAGCTGTCATATACGTCGATGGTCACGCCATCGGTCTCCGGCCCCAGTCCGCAGCCGATGAAGCGCTGCCCGATGCAGTTATAGCTGATAAAATGCTTCCAGCCCTTGAGGTAGGCGTCCATCAGCAGAGAGGCGTCGCAATGGTCGCCCTCCGGGTCGAATCCATTGACGTTCATGACCAGCGTGGTCTCGACGCCGTGGGGTGGACGCAGCAGGTCGCGAGTAGCGTGGTCTATCAGGCGGTAAGGGTTCTCGGCATCGGCCGAATCCAGCCTGGGCAGGCCGCCGAACAGCCTCCTTAGAGCTTCTCGTACTACATACAAAATGTGGTTGCGTTTCTTGGCACCGCAGGCGTACCTGCGGTCGTTAAGTAGAGTCAATGCCTCTATGGCCGCGGCCGTATTTCGGGCATCGTTGGTCATCTCCACGATAGCGCCGCAGGCCGTGCGTATATCATCGTAGGACCAGCTTTTCATATTGCCCAATACGTAATCGAAAACGGAGGCCGCGCTCCGGGTTTCGAAGCACTTCTGGATGCTGCCGCCGATATTGCCGTTGGATTTGCTTGAGGTGACCGTAAAATCGCAGGCTTTGGTGCCGGATGGCATAGGGACGGCCATGCCGAACTTGTCTGTGCATGTCATGCGCAGCTTGCCCTGGGCGTTCTTCTCAAGGTCGAAGATAAAGGCGCCGCCGTCGGTATGGCTCCCGCCCCTGGCGTTCCAGTAGCGGTCGGCGATGGGACAGATGCGCGGGTCGTCCTTGTGCAGGCTCAAAAGCGTGGCGTCGATGGCCTGTTTTTCCGAGGCGATCAGGCCGACCTGCACCTCGCCGTCGCAGAAGGCGAACACCTGCGGACGCAGCATGGCGGTATCCGTGATGCCCATAAGCTGGAATTTCTTCTTGTCGGGTATGCTGCGGGCAATGATGAAGAACCAGGGGCCGTCGGGCGAGGCGTGGATGTGCGTCGCCTGAACCGCCCTGTAAATACGTTGCCTATCCTCAGGGAGGCGGTCGAAGTCCAGCTCCGAAGTGGGCGCCAGCGCCTCGATAATGTATTCCAGCGGGTAGTGGTAGACCCGTTCCAGCAGGTCGAACATCAAAATGGAGACCTCTGTATCGGTCAGGAACTGCGGGTAGATATGCCTCTCGGCCAGGTATTCGCATACCGAGTAATAGTTGGCGAAGTCGCCGTTATGCACCAGTGCGGCGTTGATGCCGCCGAAGGGATGGGCCCCGCCCGGATGCCAGACGCGTCCCTTGGTGGGGAAGCGCTGGTGGGCGATCCACACGTGGGCACAGAGCTCCTCGATCTTATAATATTTTACGATGGCCTCGGCGTAGCCCACCACCTTGAGTATCATGATATTCTTGCCCTCGGACATGACGAAGGCCTTCTGCTCGCCCAGCGAAGCATAGTATTCCTGGTTGAGCTTGATGCTGTTCTGGTTGATGAACTCGGCTTCAGCCTCGTCCAGGCTCAGGCCGGTGAACTTGTTGGCGGCTATGAACGAATCGAGCACCGCTTTTTTAACGCGTACGAAGTAGCGCCGGACCTCAGGCGGCTTGGCCTCCAGTCCCTCCACCTTGGTCCAGTCGTCCAGCGAGTCCAGTTTTTGCGAAGCGCTGATCTCGAAATGCGGTGTGATATATTTCTTCTCCAGGGCCGGGAGTACGGAGGGGTCCAGGAAGGCCACATGCAGCATGTAATAGTTCTCCAGAACATCCCGGCTCACGCCGAGCTGTTCCGGTTTGAAGCCCAGTGCAGCGATGCCGCCGCCCTTGCCGTTGCCCCGGTTGTGCATCTGCCGGGAAGGCTCATAGATATGCCTGGCCGCCACCGGCTCGGTGCAGCAGAAGCCCACGACGCCGCATCCGCCCTCCTCCTCCAGCTTCCTGTCCGGCGTGGCCGGCTGGAGCGCTTGGGAGAGGTTTTTGCGGGAAAGTAGAAGCTGTTCTATCCTGTCGCCGTTCATTTCTTTGGCTCCGCTTCGTTGGTGTAATCCAGGTGCATCAGCAGGTCTGTGCGCCCGCGCAGCTCGGCCACGCTGCGCAGCCCCAGCTTTCTTAAAATATTGACCAGTTCAATACGCCAAGCGTTGTAGAGGTTGATGATCCTCTGTGAGCCCCACTCAACACTGATTTGTTCGGCCAACTCCTCGTCGGTGGTAGCGATGCCGCGCGGGCAACCCCGGCCGCTCTCGCAGCGACTGCAGCGCAGGCAGCCCAGCGCCACCAGCTCGCCGGTGCCGACCACCACGCCGTCGGCCCCCAATGCAATGGCCTTAGCTATATCGTGGGCGTTGCGTATGCCGCCGCTGGCGATCAGGGTGACCTTATCGCGCACGCCTTCCCTGACCAGGAAGTCGTGCACTTTGATGATGGCGTACTCGATGGGCATAGCGATATTCTTCTTAGCGATATCCGGCGCCGCGCCCGTTCCGCCGTAGCCGCCGTCCAGGTGCACTATGTGCGCCCCGGCGGAGTAGCTGCCCACGGCCACCATATCCACGTCGATGGGCGTCGATACCTTGGCCGATACCAGCGTCTTTCTATTTATATGCTTGATCCAGTCCATGTGCTTCTTATGGTCTTCGATGGAGTACACGCTGTGGAAGGGGAAGGGGGAGAAGAGCGAGATGCCCAGCACGGTCTCCCTCATGCGGGCCACAGCCGGGGTTACCTTGTCGGCCAGCAGGTGGCCGCCCAGGCCCGGCTTGGCGCCCTGTGCATATTTAAATTCAACGATGCGCACGCGCTGGATGGTCTCCTCGCGCACGCCGAACAGGCCGGTAGCGACCTGGGTGATAGTGTGGTCGTCGTAGGGCTGCATGCGCTCCATATAGCCGCCCTCGCCCGTGCAGGTGAA
>PLME01000001.1 GCA_003142375.1 Dehalococcoidia bacterium
CGGATAGCTAGCAGCCTGGCTGAGCGATGGCGATGCAAAAGAGAAATAGACGCCTGACCCCCTGTTCACACCACTTTTCTGCAGATAAATGTATCCCTCTGCCGGAATTGTGCCATCGAATGCGACTGTAAAGTTGACGGTCACAGTTCCGCCAACGCTTGCATAAGCGGGCGAGACAGAGGAAGGAGTAATACCCGTTATACCGGCAGCCCCTGCCGCAACGGGCAATGAGATGACATTGGAGTCCAGGGTAACCGCGCCTGTACGTGCCAACGCTCTACCTTCCAGTGTCGCACCAGTCAGCAAAGAGATCGATTCATTAGCCATTATAGTTCCCTTGAAGATAGTGGTGGTACCAAGAGTCGCTGAAGTCCCGACCTGCCAGAATACATTCTTGGCCTGTGCACCACCGGCCAGGATAACCTGTCGTCCGGATGTCGTGGTGAGTGTGGACGCTATCTGGAAAATCCAGACAGCATGTATGTCGCCCTGGGCATCGAGAGTGAGATCCCCTGATGATATCGCGAGCGACGAGGTGGACTTATAAAGGCCGGGGGTGAGGGTTTGCCCGCCGATATTTCCGGCCACAGTGATAGCCCCTGTTGATCGTCCGGCGGCGTCGTTATACGCAACGGTCAAGTTGTCTTGGGCCCAGGCTGAGATATTATCGGCCACGTGTTGCGTCCCATTCAGTACTCCAGGCGGGAATCCGGTTACCGCAGAGCCTGGACTTAACCCGAGATCCCCGGTAACTATCGTACCGGCGGAAACGACATTGGTGACCGTGGAGCTAGCCAGAACCGCAAAATTGCCGGCCGATCCAAGGTTCACTGACGCTGGACCTGAGGCTAATGCTGCGGGTGTAGTTCCAAGCAGCAAAGACACAACGATCAGTAGACAGGTCAACGTGATGGCAGTGTATTTCATCTGCGAATCAATAGAATACTTCATTTACTGGCTCCTTTTGCCTCGCGGCTATTGTATTGAGTTTCATGTCTAATAATTACTGGACCTCTGCCTTACGATCAGTATGATCACGAAAACGATGATCAACAGGCCGCCCACAAAGATAATGCCTATAATGGGCAGGGAAGCAGTGTTATCCTGTGCTTCACTGCCGGCGGCAGTTCCTGCCTGCACCTGGAAGCTCGAGCTCAAGCCTTCCACGCTGACGTTATAGGTGCCGGGCGTAGCCTTGGTCACCTTGAAATTCACGACCTGGGACTTACCGGGCGTGAGCGTAATATCCTGCTGAGCCTCATTGACATCATTGACTTTAAGCACTACCGCCTTGCTGTTATCCGCCGTGCCTCCATTGACCAGGCGCAACGAGACTGTCACCTGCTCGCCTGCCTTGGCTACCTGCGGTGTAACCGCCAGGTCCATGGCAATAAAGGTGGAGGCTGAGACAGGGGTCTGGCTGGGAGTGGTGGACGGGGTGGTCGTGGGCGTTGTGGTCGACGTTAAAGGCGTAGACGTCGAAGTGGAAGTCGATGTAGATGTTGAGCCGGTTGAAGTAGAGCCGGACGTGGACGTCGAAGTAGAGGTCGAGCTTGAAGTGGTGCTCACAGCCGGGAACCTCAGGGCAAAAACAGTAAAGTGTGAAACCTGCGCTGAGACCAGTTTGTTGGCGGTGTCGACTGTCGATGACAGGGCCTGCCAGGTTGAACCATCCCAGAAAGCGATATAGAGGCTGGTCTCGCTGACCCCGGTCGGCACCGAGCTCGCATCATATTTCAATGTCATTGTAGCGGCGGGAGAGAAGATAGCGCCGCTGGGGCTGAAGCTGTAGGAGCTCAATAGTGTCGAGCCATCCGTAGCGGCCTGCGGGTTGGTCTCAGTGGCCGCCCCGATCGCCGTCTGTCCCTGCAGATTCATGGATGTGCCGGAGCTGAAGCTGAACTTGACCCGGCCGTCGGCGCTGGTCAGTGTGGCAGCAGTAGTCAGCACACCGCCGGTCAAAGACAGGCTGCTGGCATTGCTCAGGACGCTGGTGCTGACACTGGTAATAGTTGTTGATGTAGAAGTTGTGGCCGAGTTAACGGTTATGGAGAACGCCTTGCTGTAGGTAATTGTTCCGCTGTCGGTTACCTGCACCGTAAAGGTGGAGGTCCCTGAAGTAGTGGGCGAACCCGAAATAGCCCCGCTGGAACTTAGCGTCAAGCCGGCCGGCAAACCTCCCGACGATGAAAGAACGGCAAAAGTATATGTGCCCGTGCCGCCGGATGCAGCCAGTGTCTGCGAATATCCGGTCCCGATGGTGCCGTTAGTCAGGGATGAGGTGACGATGGTCAGTGCACTCGGAGCAGTGCCGCCGGAGGTTACAGTTAAATCGACCGTACTTACCGTACCGCCAAACGTGGCGGTCTGGCTGGCTTGTACACCATTCACATAGAAATAGATAGTATCGCCGGCCAAAACGGTTACTGTAATGCTGCCTGGTACTGCCATATAGTATTTGCTCGATGAGTTGGTGACGGCCGATCCGATTACCGTGCCGTCGGCTTTCTTGGCAACCACCGATGCCCCCGCTCCTGAAAGGTTACCGGCAATGGTGACCGTGCCGGAAAAAATCTGCGGCGGCACTGGCGGGTCCGCTCCGACGGGGATGAAAGACAATAGCAGCAACGCCAAGCTCAAAATAACGCAGGATAAAATATGCGGCAACAGCTTGGTATAATCGTTTTTATTCATTAGCCTATCCTCTGCTCAAATAAAATGCCGGCCGGGTTTCCTTCCGGTCCATCTTGGTAGCTGGTAATCTATTGTTTCATGGCGTGAAGGGAAGGCTGTTAAGGGAATCCTATCTGCCTTAACAGCCTTCTCCATTCTAATCCTTGAACCTCATGGTCCAATCTGCCGCAAACGCGGACTAGTTACTGGCACGGCGCCACTAAA
>PLME01000026.1 GCA_003142375.1 Dehalococcoidia bacterium
AGAGGAGTAAGAAGGAAAAGGACTAACCCAATTGCCATTATGAAAAAGGAAGCTGTTATCAACTTGCCAAATCTATCTACTAATCGCTTCATCCCAATCTCCTCCTGGTTCTCGTACTTTACCCAAAGTACAGGTTTCGTTCTCTGTGGCGGATGTAACTCAGCTAATAGGTTGCTTAAAAAAGTGGTGCCCCCAAGGGAATTCGAATCCCTGTGTCCAGCTTGAAAGGCTGGTGTCCTAGGCCTCTAGACGATGGGGGCATTAAAGTTATGGATAGATGGGCAGCGCTTCAAGGCCTGCCGTTTCAGGAAAACCAAACATTATATTCATATTTTGAATAGCTTGTCCAGCCGCTCCCTTAACCAGGTTATCGATGCAGCTTATCACTATCACGCGGCCTGTTTTTTCGTGCATGGTGGGATAGAGCAGGCAGAGGTTGCTGCCCCAGGTATGCTTGGTCTCGGGAGGCTGCTGCACCATGCGGGTGAAGGGCTCTTTGCGGTAATAATCGCTAAAGATCTTATCCAATTCCTCTTTGCCGCCGGTAAGCTTGCCTGACTTAGCCCTGGCATAGCAGGTGCTCAAAATCCCGCGTGTCATGGGCACAGTGTGCGGCACGAAGGTCACCGATACACTGCCGGAAGGGCAAAGATTATCCAGCTCCTGCAAGATCTCGGGCTGGTGTCGGTGGCCGCTCAGGTTATAGGCGCGCACGTTATCGCTGGCCTCGGAGAAATGCGTGGGCAGGGTTAGCGTCCTGCCAGCCCCGGAGATGCCGGACTTGCTGTCTACGATCAAATCGGCTTCCACCAGGTCGTGCTTGACCAGGGGCGCCAGCGCCAGTATGGCCGACGAAGGATAACAGCCGGGATTGGCCACTAAATTAGCCGCCTCGATCTGGCTGCGGTGTAGTTCGGGAAGCCCATATACGGCCGTCTTCAAAAGCTCGGGTGCCGGATGAGTGAAGTCATACCATTCAGGATAGCGGGCGGGGTCCTTTAGCCGGAAATCCGCGCTCATATCCACTACACGGATGCCTTTTTTCATCAACGGTATCACCGCTTCAGCGCTGGCTTTATGCGTCATAGCCGAGAAGGCCACGTCTACCTTGCCTTCCAGTTCGGCGGTTATGGTGAGCCCGGTGCATTCCAGGTGGGGAAAGACCTCACCCAGTTTTTTGCCGGCGGCGCTACGGCCTGTGACGGCCACCAGATCCACCTGTGGATGCTGCCAGAGTATACGCGCCAGCTCCACGCCTGCATATCCCGTTACATTGATAATGCCAGCTTTAATTTTATTCATAGCCTTTCCCAACCATCTTAGACTCTATATTAATCCATCAAGGTGGCATGTGTCATTAATGATGAGAGCGGAGGGCATGCCCGCCCTGACCTCGAAGAGATTGATCGCCCCGGGGTCCTGTGCAATCTGCCGGTAATGTTTTTCCTGCATGTTCAAAAGGTGAAGTATCATGATCACCGAAAGCGCCCTGTGCGATATGACGGCCACGGTCTCTTTTTTGTGGCTTGCGGCCAGGTTATCCAGGGACGCCGCCACTTTCTGCTCAAGCCCGTCCATTCCTTGGAAGGGCAACTTGAAAGCGTCATGGCCGGCAGCACCGGAACAGTCGTCCATGGCTGAAATTTCCTCCGGCCTCAGCCCCTTCCAGTGCTCCAGGCCGGCTCTCTCAAGTCCGGGCATCTTTACAGGTTTAAGCCCCAGGCTGCCGGCTATAATGCCGGCCATCTCGACCGCCTCCGGCATGGGGCAAGCATATACGGCAATTACCTGGTAATCCGCCAGCCTTCCAGCCACAGCCTGCGCCCACCGGCTCATGGGGGCTTCAGTATCCTTGCTTTCCGCAGAAGGATATAACCCGTGTCTTTCGAATTCGGTGGGCCCCGTATTGACGATAAGTATTTTGCTCAACTTTGCAGCTACCGCCAGCGATTCTATCTTTCCACTACCATGGCGATGCCCATGCCGCCGCCGATGCACATGGTAGCCAGGCCGCGCTTGAGGTTGCGGCGCTCCATTTCATGCACCAGGGTTACCAGCACGCGAGCGCCGGTGGCGCCGATGGGATGCCCCAGCGAAATGCCGCTGCCGTGGACATTGGTCTTGTCCAGGTCGAAGCCCAGCTCTCTTACGCATCCCAGCGCCTGAGAAGCGAAGGCCTCGTTGAGCTCGACCACGTCCATATCTTTGACCGAGAGGTTGGCTTTGTCCAGTGCCTTTTTCACAGCCGGTACGACTCCCAGTCCCATGTAGGCGGGGTCCACGCCGCCGGAGGCAAAAGATTTGACCTTAGCCATGGGCTTCAATCCCATTTCGCCGGCCTTTTTGGCCGACATCAGCAATACCGCGCCGGCGCCGTCGTTGATACCGGAAGCGTTTCCGGCCGTTACCGTCCCGTCCTTTTTGAAGGCGGGCGCCAGCTTGGCCATTTTCTCCAGGGTGGTCTCCATCGGCCTTTCATCCGTATCGAAAATAACCGGGTCGCCCTTCTTTTGGGGCGAGACCACGGGTACGATCTCCTGCTTGAAGGTGCCGTCTTTGATGGCCGCCATGGCCCGCTGGTGGCTCATCAATCCCAGCTTATCCTGCTCTTCCCGCGTGATGCCGTATTTGGCGGCGATATTTTCCGCCGTCACACCCATGTGATATCCGTAATACAGTTCCCACAGCCCGTCATAGACCATCAGGTCGAGCACCTCTCCTTTGCCCGTCAGGTCCATGCGGTAGCCCCACCTGGCACGCGTCATGGCGTAGGGGGCATTGCTCATGCTCTCCATGCCGCCTGCGACCACGACATCGGCGTCACCCAGCAAAATGCTCTGCGCGCCAGCAATCACTGCCTTCATGCCTGAGCCGCAAATCTTATTGACGGTGAAGCCGGGAGTTTCCTTGGGCAGCCCTGCATAGATCATGGCCTGCCTGCCGGGGTTCTGACCCTGTGCAGCCTGCAGCACGTTGCCCATGATAACCTCGTCCACCTGGACCTCTTTAAGGTTATCGGGCCAATCGTAGTACTTCTGCTCCAGCTCGCAGAGGCCGCCGCCGGCCAGCGCTTTGGGGCCGTAGTCAGCCAGTTTGGCTCCGGTTTTGGGCTTTAAACCTGCCCTTTTGAGCACATCTTTAATAACGATCGAACCGAGTTTAGCGGCAGTAACATCTTTGAGGCCGCCGCCGAACGTACCGATTGCGGTCCTGACACCGCCTACTATGACAACTTCGGACATTTAACCCTCCTTAGTGGAATAAATATTTCATTTACCAAGCAGCCGCCCGGCGATTTCGGGCGCCATCTCATGCACAAATTCAGTATTATATTCACTGCGTACGAAGCGGAGCGGGGTAATCGAAACCCGATTATGCTCCAGCGCCCATAGATCGGTACCGGAGACCGCCGTATCCGTGCTGCGGTGCAGTATCCAGTAGTATGTATGCCTGCCGTCGTAGCCCTTTTCCACGCCGGCCGAATATTTTTTCTCTCCCAGCCGCGTCACGTCTATGCCGCGTATCTGCTTTAAGAGCAGGCTGGGCACATTCACGTTTAAGAGCATCTTACCCTTCATTTTCTTGCGCTTAACGTATTCGGCAATCTCCCCGGCGATCAGCGCCCCAGTCTCGAACTTGGGGTCCTCGAAGGAATTCATGGAAATCGCCATGGACGGTATGTCATAAAAAAAGCCCTGCAGCGCAGCGCCCACGGTGCCGGACAGGAACACGTCGTAACTGCAATTGGGCCCCTGGTTTATGCCCGAGGCCACCAGGTCGATGCCGCCGGGCATAATGGCCTTCATGGCCAGCAGGACGCAATCGGCGGGAGTGCCTTCCACCGAATACGTATCGATACCGGCAATTCTTTCGTGGATTTTGGCCAGGCGCACCGGGTGGTGCAGGCTCATGGATGTGCCTACCCCGCTCTGCTCACGGTCCGGGGCGACAACAGTGACCTTGCCCACTTCCTTCAAGACTGAGACCAGAGACCATAGCCCATCGGCATTGATGCCGTCGTCATTGGTGACTAATATCTTCAAATGAAAACTCCGCTGGGAAACCGCATAATTTTAGCATACAGGGGCATACGTTATAAATTGGCCGGCGCAAATGCTTGTCGCCTTCAATGCATGGTGATATAATCATGCGGAAATCTAAATACCCGAATTTGTTCTATTTGCCAGCTTCGATTATAGCTAGTAACTAAATCGGTCCTTCCAAGGAGGTCATGATGGAACCCAAGATCGGTGTTTATATCTGTCACTGCGGCAGCAACATTGCGGGTACCGTTGATGTTGAGAAGGTCGCTGAATACGCCAGAGGCCTGCCTTCAGTCGTAGTTTCACGTGACTACAAATTCATGTGCTCCGACCCCGGGCAGGACCTGATCAAAAAAGATATTAAAGAGTTGGGCGTCAACCGCGTCGTGGTCGCCTCCTGTTCACCGCAAATGCACGAGCCCACCTTCCGCAGGGCGGTACAGGACGGCGGTTTGAACCCATACTATTTCGAGATGGCCAACATCCGCGAGCACTGCTCCTGGGTGACGGAATCACGCAAAGAGGCTACCGATAAAGCGAAGGCACTGGTAAGCGCCGCAGTCAGAAGGGTCTTTTATCACCAGCCGCTGGAAAACAAAGAGGTCCCGGTTCATCCCGACACCCTTATCGTCGGCGGCGGCATCGCCGGCATCCAGGCCGCCCTGGAAATCGCCAATTCGGGCCACAAGGTCTACCTGGTGGAGAGGGAGCCCAGCATCGGCGGACATATGATGCAGCTCGACAAGACCTTCCCCACCCTGGACTGCTCAGCCTGCATACTTACACCCAAGATGAGCATGGTGGGCGCACACCCCCAGATCGAACTGCTGGCCTATTGCGAGGTCGACAATGTATCGGGCTACGTGGGCAACTTCAGGGTCAAGATCAGGAAAAAGGCCAGGTACGTCGACACCACCAAGTGCAACGGCTGCGGCACCTGTATGACCAAGTGCCCGGTCAAGGTCGACAGCGAATTCGACGAGAAGCTTGCCAAGCGCAAGGCCATCTACACGCCTTTTGCGCAGGCGGTCCCCAATGTAACCACCATCGACAGGGAACACTGCACTTATTTCCTCAAGGGCAAATGCCGCGCCTGCGAGAAATTCTGCGAAAGGAATGCCGTCAACTTCGAACAGGAAGACGAGGTCATGGACATCGAGGTCGGCAACATTATCCTGACGACCGGATTCAAGATATTCGATCCCTCCGCCATTAAGGAATACGGCTACGGGCGGTACGATAACGTTCTAACCAGCCTCGAGTTCGAGCGCATGGTCAACTCGGCAGGCCCCACCATGGGCCACATTCAATTGAAGAACGGCCAGGAGCCCCAGAGCATCGCCATCATCCACTGCGTCGGCAGCCGCGACGAGAAGTACCACGAGTACTGCTCCCGGGTGTGCTGCATGTACGCTATGAAATTCGCACACCTGCTCCTCGAGCACGTGCACGGCTGTACTGTGTACGAGTTCTATATCGATATCCGCAGCTTCGGCAAAGGCTACGAGGAGTTCTACAACCGGGTGCAGAAAGAGGGCACCGTCTTCTTCAGAGGCAGGCCCGGCGAAGTTACCGATGTGGCCCAGACTCCCGAAGAGAAGGGCAAGTTAATAGTTCAATTCGAAGATACGCTGGTCGGCAAACAGCGCCGGCAGCCCGTCGATATGGTCATCCTCTGCAGCGGCATAGAAGCTCAGACCGATGCGGCCGATGTTGCGCATAAATTCAATATCTCCCTCGGCAAGGAGAATTTCTTCACCGAGAAGCATCCCAAGCTCGACCCGGTAGCCACCATGACCGACGGCATATTTATTGCCGGCTGCTGCCAGGGACCCAGGGATATACCCGATACCGTGGCGCAGGCTTCCGCCGCCGCCGCCAGGGTGCTGGCATTGATCAATAAGGGCAAGGTGGAAATAGAGGCCGACACGGCCTTTATCGATGAAGCCAGGTGCTCCGGCTGCAGGATCTGCAACTTGATGTGCCCGTACACTGCCATCTCGTATATAGAGAAGGACAAGGTCTCACGCATAAACGAAGCCCTGTGCAAGGGATGCGGCACCTGTGTGGCAGCCTGCCCCAGCGGCGCCATAACCCACAAGCATTTTACCAACGATCAGATAAACGCGGAGCTCGAAGGCATACTGGTTTAGACACAGGGCTGCGAACCCTGAAATTATATAAGGAGATTAGTGAAAATGGGCGATAACGCACAAACAACTTTTCTCGATGAAGTCGCCGCCTTACCGGCCTGCGGCAAGATCAGCGAGTGCATTCAGTGTGGGGTCTGCAGCGGCTCCTGTACTACGGCCACTCACTGGGAATACCCACCCCGTAAAGTGATCGCCATGGTCAGGTCGGGACTCAAGGATGAGCTGCTGAAAAGCAACTCCATCTGGTTCTGCGTTTCGTGCTACCTGTGCACCGCCCGCTGTCCGCGCGATATTAAGCCGGCCAGCATCGTACACGGGCTGGAGTCGATAGCCTTAAAGGAAGGCTACAAACCGCCGACCAAAACTACGACCATGTACAAAACGTTCTCTGAATCGATCGTCAACAACGGCCGCATATATGAATTCGGCTTCATGTTCAAGTATTATTTGCAGACCAACCCCCTGGCCGCACTGAAAATGCTGCCGACAGCCTTGAATTTGCTGGCCCACAAGCGTATGCCGTTAACCCCCAAGAAGGTCAAGGGCAAAGCCGATTTGCGCATCATAATTAACAAATTATCGGCAGGAGGTGGCAAATGAGATATTACGCTTACTATCCCGGATGCTCCATGGAAGCCACCGGCCTCCCGGTTGAAAAATCGATAAAAGCCATAGCCAAACCCCTGGACCTGGAATTCATCGAGCTGGAAGACTGGACCTGCTGCGGATCGTCGCCCTTTGCCGGCGTCGACAAGGCCAAGGCCATCGGCATAACTGCTCGCACCCTGGCCCAGGCGGAGAAAACCGGGCTGGACCTGGTCACGCCCTGCAGCTCGTGCTATACCATCCTGCAGGAGGCCAACGACCTCTTGAAAGAAGACCACAAACTGGCCGAAAGGGTGAGAGAAGCTCTGTCCGCAATCGGACTTTCTTATAACGGCACTGTAAAAGTACGCCACATAGCGGAGGTACTCTTCAACGATGTCAGCCCCGCCGGATTGGCCGCCAAGGTAGTCCGTCCCCTGACCGGCCTCAAGGTCGCCTGCTATACCGGCTGCCAGCAGGTGCGCCCGTCCTACGGTTTCGACGATTCCGAGTACCCCGACTGGCTGGACCAGATGGCCAAAAGCCTGGGCGCCAAGCCGGTCAATTTCCCACTGAAAGCCCGCTGCTGCGGCAGTTCGCTGGTCATATCCGAATCGGACGTGGCGCTGGACCTGATCCACAGGCTGCTGGAGAATGCGCAGGAAAACGGCGCACAGTGCATGGTATCCACAACCTGCCCCCTGTGCTTCACGGCCCTTGACGTCTACCAGGCCACGGTCAACAGCAAATTCAAAAAGAAGTTCGATTTGCCTGTGCTGGCTATAACGCAGATGATAGCCATCGCCCTTGGTCTCGATATTAAGGCATCGGCCCTCGACGGCAATGTGGTTTCACCCCAAAAGCTGCTTAAACCCTACTTATCTGCCAAACCACAGGCTGCCGGGGTCGAAACATCCGCCTGATGAAAAAGCTGGTCCTGGGCATAGGCAATCCCATCATCGGCGATGACGGCGTGGGCTTCCAAGTTATCGAGGCTTTACAGGCAGACCCCCCTCCCGGCGATGTCACTCTGTCCGCCTGCGACGTTTCAGGACTGGCCATACTGGACCTGGTCATAGATTTCGACGAGGTGGTGATCGTCGATGCCATACAGACCGTCAACGGCAAACCCGGTGACATTTACCGTCTGAAAGTCGATGATTTCCGCGTAAGCAAGCATGCGGTCTCACCACACGATACCGACCTGCCCACCGCGCTGGAGATAGGCAAGCTGCTCAACGTTAAACTCCCCGACAAAATTAGCATCGTCGCCATCGAAATCCCCGACGCTTTTGAGTTCAGCACCGAGCTTACGCCGCCTGTGGCTAAAGCCGTCCCCGAAGCGGTCCAGATGATAAAAGATATCCTCAAAGAACGGCCAGATTAGCCGTTACGGCCCTTCCAACATTGTTTGTACCTTATGTAATTTGTATAATATCCTACTAATTTCTTGTACTGGAAGATACGATGACAGCCAGGATAATCAGCGGCACCGAGATTGCAGCGGCCATACGCAGCGAGCTTAAGCTCAGGGTGGCCCGCCTGAAGGAGCATGGGAAAGTGCCCTACCTGGGCGTGATATTGGTAGGCGACGATCCTGCCTCTATATCTTATGTCAAATCCAAAGAAAAGGGTGCGCAGGAGATCGGTGTGCACGAGGTTACGATAAGGCTGCCGGCCGATACGCCCGAGTCCAGGGTCATACAGTCCATCGACGACCTCAACAACGATGCAGAGGTGGACGGCATCCTGGTCCAGACCCCCCTGCCCGGACATATCGATACCGAAAAAGTGCTTTATCATATCTCCCCCGAAAAAGATGTGGACGGCTTCCACCCGGTAAACCTGGGCAAGCTCCTGCGAGGCCAGCCCTGCTTCCTGCCCTGCACCCCCCACGGCATACAGCAAATACTGGTGAGGAGCGGATACGACCCGGCGGGCAAACATGTGGTGATATGCGGACGCAGCAACCTGGTGGGCAAGCCGCTGGCCGCCATACTCTTTCAGAAGAAGAAGGGTGCTAACGCCACGGTCACGGTGGTGCATACCGGCACCAGCCACATCCCCAACTTCACCCGGCAGGCTGATATCCTGGTGGCCGCCATGGGAAGCCCCCTATTCGTTAAGGCTGACATGGTCAAAGACGGCGCGGTGGTTATCGACGTCGGCGTGAACCGCGTCGAAGACAAGACCCGTGAGAAAGGCTACCGTCTGGTAGGCGACGTCGATTTCGAGGCGGTCAAGGAGAAGGCGGCCGCCATCACACCCGTTCCCGGCGGAGTGGGCCCCATGACCGTTACTATGCTGCTGCAGAATACTGTCGAGTCGGCCGAAATCAAAGCAGGTATCAAATAATCCGGAGATATTGAGAATGCCTTATAACCCGTTGGAAATGAGCGACTGGCAGATAGCCGAAGAGGCCGAGAAAAACATGCCCGAGCCGCTCGACTGGGTGAAAAAGCTCAACCTTGAAAAAGGCGAGATTATCCCCTACGGTAAAGTGGCCCGGCTCGACTACGCCAGGATAATGCGGCGGCTGGAAAACAAGCCGGACGGCAAATATATAACGGTCACGGGCATCACGCCTACACCCCTGGGAGAGGGCAAAAGCACCACCACCTGCGGCCTGCTGGAAGGCATGGGCAAGCGCGGCTTGAACGTCGGCGGCTGCATCAGGCAGCCTTCGGGCGGGCCTACCATGAATATCAAGGGAACGGCGGCCGGCGGCGGCAATGCCCTGCTCATACCCATGACCGAGTTCTCCATGGGGCTGACCGGCGATATCAACGATATTACCAACGCACACAACCTGGCCATGGTGGCTGTGACGGCACGCATGCAGCACGAGCGGAACTACGACGACAAGAAATTAATGATGCTGTCCCATATGAAACGCCTCGATATCGACCCCACCCGCATCGAGATGGGGTGGGTGATGGACTTCTGCGCGCAGAGCCTGCGCAACATCATTATCGGCATCGGCGGCAAGATGGACGGCTATACCATGCAGTCCAAGTTCCAGATTGCGGTGAGCTCCGAGCTGATGGCGCTGCTGGCCATCGTCAAGGACCTGGCCGACCTGCGCCACCGCATGGACCGCATCACAGTGGCCTACAGCAAGCACGGCGACCCCATCACCACGGGAGACCTGCAGGTGGGCGGCGCCATGACGGCGCTCATGCGCAATACCATCAACCCCACGCTGTGCTGCACGGCGGAATACCAGCCGCTGATGGTGCACACCGGCCCATTCGCTAATATCGCCCTGGGGCAATCATCCATCATCGCCGACAGGATCGGCCTTAAGATGTTCGACTATCACGTAACCGAGAGCGGATTCGCCGCCGACATCGGTTTCGAGAAATTCTGCAACGTAAAATGCAGGCTGAGCGACCTCAGGCCCAACGCCTCCGTCCTGGTAACGACTGTACGCGCCCTCAAGATGCACGGCGGCGGCCCGGTCATAGTGCCCGGACTGCCCATGCCCGAGGAATATATGCGGGAAGATTTAGGCCTGGTGGAGAAAGGCATCCCCAATATGCTTCACCACATAAAAATTATTAAAGAGGCCGGCGTTTGCCCTGTGGTCTGCATCAACGTTTTCCATTCGGATACCAAGGCTGAAATAGCCATGGTGAAGAAGGCTGCCGAGCAGTCCGGGGCGCGCTGCGCCGTCTCGAGGCACTGGGAGTTTGGTGGTGAAGGCGCGCTGGAGTTGGCCGACGTGGTTAAAGAAGCATGCAACGACGATAATGAGTTCAAATTCCTCTACCCGCCTGAGATGAAGCTGCGCGACCGCGTGGACAAAATCGCCCGCGAAGTCTACGGCGCCGATGGGACATCATGGTCGCTGGCTGCGGAAACCAGGGCCAAAGCATTGGAGGCCGACCCCGAATATGATGATTACGCCACCATCATGGTCAAGACGCCACTCAGCCTGAGCCACGACCCTGCACGCAAAGGCGTGCCCAAGGGGTGGATACTGCCCATCAGGGATATCATGGTCTATTCAGGCGCCAGGTTCTTATGCTTCTTCGCCGGCGAGGTCAACCTCATGCCCGGCACGGGCAGCAACCCCGCCTTCCGCCGCATCGACATCGATCCTCACACCGGCAAGGTGCACGGGATTTTCTAATATTGCCCACCAGAATCAACCTGCGTGACCAGTACTCCAGAACTGACTGCTTTGTATTGTGCGACCTTTAATTTATGTTATCAGACTTTAAAGGTTAGGTTCAGGGCATGGGCCAGCTCTATGGTGTCTCCATTTCCAATGGTGTGTTTGTCACCACCTTTAATCTCGGATCCGTTTAACAAGGTGCCATTTGTGCTGCCCAGGTCCTCTATGTAGTACACGCCGTTTTCATAGGTGACCAGGATGTGCTGCCTGGAGATTGTGTCGGCCTTGTCCGAGGATATCAGCGAGCGGAAATCTCTTCGGCCCAACGGCCTGCCGGCAACCGGCATAGTAATCCCCTCCGACGATACAAATTTGGCCGGAAGCCCTATTTCAACGATTGTTGTTATTGGTGTCAATGTAGCCGGCTGGGTAGCCGTGAGGGTGGTTGTTGAAGTAAAGTAGCCTGTCTTTGTGTCGGTGCCCGGCGCATGGGCCACAATGGGTTTTCTCACGATTAGGGCGGTTATAACCACAGAGGCAACAGCGGCCAATCCAATTAGCAGCAGGTACAGCGGCCACAGGTTGACGGCCGCAGTGCTGGTGTTGCTGGTTCCATTGCCGTTCAAGAATTTGCCGATGCTGTTAGCCCACCGGCTGGCATTTAACATGCTGCCCGATGCAGTTCCGGAACTGTCCGTGCCTGTATTTACGTCAGTGCCAACGGGGTATGCAGGAGTAACGTAGGAACTTACGTTAGGCGCAACGGTGACAGTAGTGCTGGCATTAATTGTCCCCGAGCTGCTGTTATAGGCCGATAGAGTATATGTTGTTGTATAGGGAGGAGTCACGTCAAATGAGCCGGTATTGGCGACCGGTCCCACCACCGGGGATATAGTGACCGTATCAGCATTATTTACAATCCAGGACAATGTAGCCGGCTGACCGGGCTCAACGTATATGGGGTTAGCTGTGAAGGAACTGATTACCGGCGTCCCGTAGGTTCCTACATAGGCGCTGACGTATGGTGTGACCATTACAATTGTGCTGGCATTTACCGAACCCTGACTGTTGTAGGCATATAGTGTATATGTGGTTGTGTAAGTTGGCATTACAGCTAAAGAGCCGTTGCTGGTGACCGATCCTACTGCCGGGGATATAGTAACGACGCTTGCGCCGCTCACATACCATGATAATGTGGCTGCTTGTCCCGATTGAATGTAATTGGGACTGGCCGTAAATGAACCGATCACCGGCGTATCTATGGGAAGCGTATACCCGGGACCATAAGGATAAGGGGGATAGGTTGGATTAGTCTGTGGGGGCCAGGGATGGGGTATAAATGGCCTATGACGGCCTGTGCCGTTATCTGATGGCCCCGGGAAAGGCGGGAAATGTGTAGTGCCATTATCCCAGGACGGTGGAAAATGCGGAAAATGCACTGAGCCGTTATCTGAGGGCGTCTGGAAAGGAGGAAAATGTGCAGTGCTATTATCCCAGGACGGTGGAAAATGCGAAAAATGCACTGTGCCATTGTCTGAAGGTAGGGGGAAATGGTGCCCCGATGGCGGGGTTCCAGATGCCTGGGTTATCGGCGGTAAAACGTTGGAATCTGCCAGTGCGGTTGGAGTGGTAACCGCGGGCGCAGTAGCCGTCGATAGACCAGTTGTAAGATCGACCGCAGGCGTAGCTGTCACCGGTAGAGCGGGTGCAGCTATTGTTATCGTTGAGGCAGGGGAGGGTGGAGGAGGAGCCGGCGGCTCAGTATCCGCAGTCGGAAGTATGGTCTGATTATCCGAAAGCTGACCGGCGCCCACTTGACTTGGTAGCGCATCCGGCGTAGGTGTAGTGTCTATAATTGTCGCCGGCGCTGGAGTGGGCGTGTCTGCGACTACTGTTGATTGAGCGGTATCTGTCGTCGCCGCTGTCGGTGCAGGAGTGACTGCATCTGTCGTCTGTTCGGTCTGATTATCCGAAACCTGACCGGCGGTCACCTGGCCGGGTATCAAATCCGTCGTGCCGTATGCCGGCGGCAGCGGGACCAGCAGCAAGGAGCCGACTAACAATGCCGTTGCCAGGAAGAGCGGTGCCTTTTTCATTTCTTATTTGCCTGCCAATAATAATGTAGTTCAAGAATGTTAACTAAAGATTTAGTCTCGGCGAACTGATTCTAATAATCATTCATTAATTAAATTTACTCCTGTCTGCACTGCCATGCTTGACTTCAGTCTGACAAGCAACTGACAAAAATACGGGAGATCGCAATGTAATAAGGGGGAGTATGGTGGACTCAGCCGCTATTGAAAATAGATGACCGGCAATAATATGCAAATAATGGATGGAAAGGTGATTGATTAATACAAGTTCTGGCTCTATAATCTTCACTGTCCATGCTTGCCCGTTTCTCAATAGAAATCCGCGCAGGTCGTCACGATTCAGTTGAATAGCACCCTGCCCGGGCTTGATATCAAGGTAGGAGGATAGTTTCATGCAATTTCAAACTCTGCTTTTTGACATAGCCGATAATGTCGCCACTATCACCTTGAACCGTCTGGAGGCCAACCACGCCATCGACCTGCAAATGGCCAAAGACCTCTGTTATGCCGCCATGCACTGCAGTGAGAACTCTGCCATCCGGGCAATTCTGATCACCGCAACCGGCCCCGTATTCTGTGCAGGCGGTGATGTTAAGTCAATGGCCGGTGAAGCCGAAAAGACCCCTGAACTTCTCAAGGAAATGTCCAGCTACCTCCATCTTGCCATATCGCGTCTGACACGAGGGGCACCGCCGGTCGTCATTGCAGTCAACGGTATTGCCATGGGCGCCGGTATGAGCCTTGCCTGTGTGGGCGATATAGCGCTGGCTGCCCAGTCCGCCACTTTCACGGTAGCCTATACGCAGGTTGGACTCACACCGGATGGGGGCCTCACATATTTCCTGCCGCGCCTGGTCGGGCTGAGGCGGGCCTCGGAACTCGTGCTGACCAACCGACGGTTGTCCGCCAAAGAGGCGCTTGATCTGGGTATCGTTACCGAAGTGGTGCCGGATGCTGAGCTGATGACCCGTGCACGAGCGATCACCAGGCAACTTGCAGCGGGTGCAACCCTGGCTTTCGGAGCGGCCCGCAAGCTCATACAGGGCGGCCTTTCCTCATCGCTGGAAACGCAGATGGAATTTGAAAGCCAATCTATTGTGGATATGGCCCGGACAGCAGACGCCCGGGAAGCATTCACCGCCTTCGCACAGAAGCGCAAGCCAAGATTCCAGGGAAAATGATAAGATCGCGGGCGAGGTCAACCTCATGCCCGGCTCAGGTTCCAACCCGGCCTTCCGCCGCATCGACATCGATCCCCATACGGACAAGGTGCACGGGATATTCTAAAATATCCACTAGACCCTCAGAAAAAATGCTGCTAAATATTGGGTAAGGTCTTTAGTGCGGTAATTTTCTGCGTTAGCACAGCGTCACAAACCTGTTCATTCACCGCAGCATCGGTCTTGGGGACTGAGGGCCTATCAGGACTGAGCTATTTATCATTTGCCATGGTCTTCTTTATCACGGTCGATAGTAACACGCGATATATAGCTTCAGCGTCCAAATAGTCTCGTTCCTCAATCTCCAGCCATGGCGATTCACGTGCCAGCTTTCCCGGATGAACCTGATTGCGCATGTTCCTCAGTATATGCGCCAACCCCGCAGTGCTGTATTTGCCTATTTCAGTTTCGATCGGAACGAGCCACCCTGCACGCAAGCAAACTTCAATTAGCTGATCAAATGTCCATGTTGTAGGATTATCAGCAAACTGAGGCCGCTTCTTATTGGGTAGCCCTCCTGCTAGCTGGCATGCCTTCTGTTTGGAGCGCATGCATCTGAGAAGAAGAAGGCCTTCGGCACCAGCACCCAGTAATGTAACGGCCGCTGTGTATGCCTTGACTGACGCTGCATGCTGAGCATCCTTTTCGTAGCGAATGACGATATCACGTAGTGCAGCAGTGTACTCATTAGCATGAACTGCTGATCGTCGACCTCTTTCATATAGTCTATCTAGTTCACCTGGATCATCCTTCTTCATACTCGCCAAATCAGTCAAACCCACTTCCTTCAGGAGCTCAATGAAATTCTGATCAAGAACAACACTGTATTGCTTGTTCAAGAGTTCGTATTCCTCCGGCCCTTCCCCTGCTACCCAGTACTCACCGTCCTTTAGCCCATTCTCCTCTTCTATCTTTTCGATCGCCTTACTGATCGGTGCCAATTCTTTGTCATATTGCCCGCTCATCCAACGTTCTTGGTGCAGCATTTCCGCCTCCCAAATGGCAAAGCATACATATTGCTGGGTATTGATCCGTCGAGCTTCATAGAGCGCTCGAGTAGCAGCTATTGACTTCACTACAAGATCCGGGTGCTTATAGAATGTGGCAGCTTTTTCTTCACGTTGTATGGACAAGATGCTCCTCGCCTGCTCAACAAGATCATTGAACATTGCAACTAAATCAAGTCTTTCGAGTGCTCGGATGACGGCTTTTCTGCTTGCGCTATGTTTATCTCGCCGAGATAGCGGGCTCAAAGAATGTCGCCTTATTTCTTTTTTAACTTCATCTTGCATTTTCATAATCCATACGATGACAATATTAGTGAATATAGTAACGAAATTCAAGAGTTACAGAACGACTAAGTCACATATCCTCAATAATCAGTAACTACCCCGTAAAAGTAAATCGACAGTGGGGGGAAGGCGCGAGGCTTCCCGTCTCGACTTTGCCGCTCCCCATGCCACTCCCCGTGGATGGTACGGACTGTGGTGGATTGTGGTGTATCGTTGCGTGACGTCCGGCACGGCTTGCCCGGAGCATGATTGTTTTGAATGGTGGGCGATACTGGATTTG